>CACCFV010000003.1 GCA_902544985.1 uncultured Pelagibacteraceae bacterium | reverse complement strand
ATAATTTAAAAATAGATCAAAAATCAAGTAAAAAACTAAATGTTTTTTTAAATCAATATAATAAAAAAAATAAAAATTTATTTAATAAAGTAACTTTTAGAAATTTTATAAAAGAGTTTTTTCAAACTTACGCTGGATAAATCATTTTTTTTGGATTAACAATCTTATCGTAATTTTTTTCACTTATTAATCCTGATTTTAAAGCTTCATATTTTAAAGTAGTCTTATTTTTCAAAGCTAGTTTTGCGATTTTAGCAGATTTATCATATCCAATATGAGGAGCTAATGCTGTTACTAACATTAAAGAATTTTCTAAATATTCTTTTATTTTTGTTTCATCAGCTTTTAATCCTTTAATACAATAGAGAGAGAAATTTTTTATACTATCAGAAAGTAAATTAATTGATTGTAAAATATTGTGTGCGATCAGAGGTTTAAAAACATTTAATTCAAAATGTCCATGTGATCCTGCCATTGTAATACCATTATGATTTCCAATAACCTTGACACAAACCATTGTCACAGCCTCAGATTGTGTTGGGTTTATTTTACCGGGCATAATTGATGATCCTGGTTCATTAGCAGGTAAGATTAGCTCCCCATAACCTGCTCTAGGTCCAGAACCTAAAAATCTTATGTCATTTGCAATTTTCATTAAACTTACAGCTGTTGTATTAAGTGTGCCTGAAAAATTAACTATACTATCATGAGCTGCAAGAGCAGCAAATTTATTTCTTGTTGGTTTGAAAGGTAATTTAGTAATTTTTTTAATTTCATTAATAATTTTTTTATCAAAATTTTTTTTTGTGTTTATCCCAGTTCCTACAGCAGTTCCTCCCTGAGCAAGAAAATAGATTTCCTCTAAAGCCTTAGTTATTCTGTTTATACAATCTTCAATTTGAGATTGATAACCTGAAAATTCTTGACCCAACGACAACGGAGTAGCATCTTGAAGATGTGTTCTTCCAACCTTTATAATATTTTTAAATTTCGATTTTTTTTTCTTAAGTTCTTGATTTAACAACTTAAGAGATGGCAATAAATTTTTTTTAGTCTCCAAAGCAATAGCTATATGCATAGCCGTTGGAAATACATCATTTGTAGATTGAGATTTGTTAACATGATCATTAGGATGAACAGGTTTTTTTGATCCTTTTTTACCACCTAATGTCTCTATAGCTCTATTAGCAATCACTTCATTCACATTCATGTTTGTCTGAGTTCCAGATCCTGTTTGCCATACTTTTAGAGGAAAATGACTATCAAGTTTACCTATAATAATTTCATTTGATGCTTTAATTATAGCTTTTGAAATTTTGGGAGAAATTTCTTTATTTTTTTGATGCACTACTGCTGCAGCTTTTTTGATTATAGCAATGGATTTAATCAAAATTGGTCTTACTAAAAAATCACCTATATCAAAATATTTTTTTGATCTTTGTGTTGAGGCGCCCCAGTATTTATCATTAGGAACTTTTATAGATCCAATACTGTCAAATTCTTTACGAAATTTCATTGATAATTAATAATTATTTATATATTAAAAATTTGATAACTTATAGGAGCAAAATGACAAATTTTGAAAAAGTTGGTATTTTTATGAAAACTTTTGGTCAAGAAGTAAAGACGAAACCTTCGTTAAGTACAAATCAGATAAATGAATTGAGGTTAAGTCTAATTAATGAGGAACTAGACGAATTAAAAGTAGCAATGGATAAAAAGGATTTAATTGAAATAGCAGATGCACTAACTGATATCCTTTATGTAACATATGGCGCAGGACATGCTTTAGGTATAGATTTAGATAAATGTTTTGAAGAGGTTCAAAATTCAAATATGAGTAAGTTGGGTAAAGATGGCAGGCCTATTTATAACGAATTAGGAAAAGTTATGAAAGGACCAAATTATTTTAAGCCCAATTTAAGAAAATTTATTAAATAATTTAGATGGAAAAATAATAATAATGGAAGATTTTAATTTTAAAAAAAAGTCAATTGATTTACCAAAAAATTTAAATGAGTTTGAAGAATGTATCAATGAACCATTTTGTATTTTTGAAAAAAAAAATTTTTTAGATAATGATTTATACAATAACCTATTATTAAATTTTCCGAAAGAAGAACAATTTCCTGCAATTCACTCAAACGGGAACAAGAAGTTTCTTAACAATAAACATGATGAATTTTTTAAATTTATAAAAGGTAATGTATGGGGAGATTTTTATGAAATGTTCAATTCCAAGAAAGTTTGTTTAACATTCTTAAATCTAATTAATCATGAGCTTAAAAAAATAAAGAATAGAGAAAATTTAAAAAATTACCTTTTCATAAAGGATTATACTAATACTTTTACACAAAGATTAATTCATAAAATTTTAAAAAGAATAAATTTTAATTTAGTACGAATAGGCTTTGAATTTTCTATCATAAAAAAGGATTGTTTTATTCCACCTCATTGTGATACAGAGAACAAACTTTTATCCTTAATGATTTATTTTCCACCAAAAAATAATGACCCTTTTTTCTCCAAATATGAAAATTTAGGTACAAATTTTTATAAATCAAAAGAGACCGATAGCCAAAATCTTGATATTTGGAAAAGTAAATATCTTGATCAAAATACTTCAATAAAATTTTTTGAAAACTATAAACTTTTTTATAATTCGAAGTTTGAAAAAAATAAACTTACTGGTTTTATTAAAACAGATAAATCATGGCATGATGTAAAAAAATTTGATGATGACTTAATAAGAAGATCTGTGAATATAAATATTTATTTAATTTAATATGGTCAATATTTTAAGAAAAATCTTTAATGTTTTATCTTTTCAAAAGCTAAAAAGAAATTATGATTATAATTTTTTTGAAGAGGATCAAAACAATAAATTTAAACTTTTAGGGTTTAATAGAAAACAAGCTTTGGAAAAACTTTCGTTAATCAAAAAAAAACATGATTTAATGGATAGAAAAATGTCAACAGAACATGAGACATTGTTTTCAGCGTTGTCAGATAAAATAGATATTCCTAAAATTGAGATTTTAGAAATTGGCACTTATGATGGTGCCAACAGTTTTCTTTTATCTGTTTTATTTCAAAATTCAAAAATTACCACAGTTGATCTTCCTGAAGATAATGATGAATTTATTGAAACTTATGACAGGAAAAAAGATTTTAATCGATTCATTAAAAAAAGAGATGAAATTCTGTCAAAAGGTAAAAATATTGAGTTTATAAAAACTAATTCAATTAACCTAATTAAATCAAAAAAAAAATTTGATATCATTTGGATAGATGGTGCACACGGTTATCCAACTGTTTGTATAGATATAATTAATTCTTTTAATATGCTAAATAAAAATGGAATAGCTCTTTGTGATGATGTTTTTTTAACGAAACCTTTAAATGAAGACCAAACTTATAGATCAATAGGAGCTTTTCAAACACTTAAAACTCTACAAAATGAAAAATTAATTTCTTTAAATCTATTTTATAAAAGATTGGATGCTTTAAATAATTGTGATCCTTCAAAAAGAAAGTTTATTGCTTTATTTACAAAAAATCAGTTAGACACCTGAATTTTTTTGATCGTTTTTATTATAAGCGAATTAATTAAAGAACTTCCATATTTAGAGGGATGAACTGTATCAAAAAAATATATTCTTTTATCATCATAAAATAAGCATTTTTTATTACAAAAAATTTTATGAGGATAAACTCTATGAATATTTTCAGATTCTACCTCATCAAAAAAATCGAAGATATTTCTGTTTAAGCCAAAGAAATATTCTTCATCATAATTTATCTTATCTTTTAAAAAATAATTTTTATTATTTTTATCATCAATCAATCCTTTAAAGTAATTATTTGTTACTCTCTGCCATACACCTTTTGGGGGCTGCGGCATTGGATATAATAATATTACTTTATTCTTTTTTGCAAGTTTCTTTATTGTATCTTTAAATTTCGATTTTAATTCTAAAATTCTTTCCTCTTTTTTTTTATTTATACTATTTTTTTCTACAAATTTTCTTCCTGTAGAATAAATTTTAAAATTTTCATTTTCTAATTTAATTCTTTGTTCTTCAAAATAGTATGAATAATTTCCTGCTATGACTATATAGTTTATTCCATCAAGATCATCTAAATATTCTTTTCGGTATTTATGATATGTTTCATCTTGATCAATACGATTATCTCTTTTACTAACTGCGAGATATTCTGGAAAGTATAAATTTCCACTATAACTCATATGAATTAATTTAAAATTCGTTTTTTCAACTTTTTCAATCATATCTCCTAATAAAGCATCTGTTATAGAGTCACCAAGAAAAATTATGTTACCAGTGTTATTAATTTTTTGATTGAAAATACAAAAGCCATTAACACCAACTCTTGAGTGACAGAATTTGTTATTTTGAGAAATTCCTCTATAGTCTAAGTTCTTGTATGAATTTTGAATTATTTCAGGATGTTTTTTAATTAATCCATCTTTTTTAATCGTATAGACACAAAAAATTATAACCAAAATAGCTGAACTAATTAATATAAAAAGTATTCTTTTAAAATTATTTTTTCTATTCCTTGATGGTTTTTCAATAAATTTGTAAGTAAGAATTGATAATGCAAATATTAAAAAAATTAATGAAATCTTTTTAATTATATCTCCCTGAGAAAAGTCAGTAATTCTTGAAAAAGCAAACACAGGATAATGCCAGAGATATAATGAGTATGAGATTAAACCAATCTGTACAAAAATTTTTTGTGAGAATAATGTGTTGACTATTTCATTTTGTTTTGAAAAAGAAATAATCAATACAGTTCCTAAAACAGGAACTAGAGTAATTAAAGATGGATGTCTCATAGTGTCATCAAAAAAGATTATGGAATAAGTAATCATCAATAATCCAATTGAAGGATAAAATTTTTCTAAAACATTTTCTTTAAAATTTTTCTTTTCAAAAAATTCATAATACGAAATTAAAGACCCGGCTAAAAGTTCCCAGACTCTTGTATGAATAAAATAAAAATTTAATGAAATAAAATTTTTTGACGTAATTTCAGCAATTACTAAACTAGCTACAATTCCAAAAATAATAAATTTTACTAAAAACTTCTTAAAATTTATAAAAAAAAATATAAAAATTATTGGAAATAAAATATAAAATTGTTCTTCAACAGACAAAGACCAAGTATGAAGTAAAGGCTTTAAAAGGCTATCTTGGCTTCCATATTCGAGACCAGAGAAATGAAAAAAAAGATTTGAACTGAATAAAATAGAAGATATTGATGATTTTGAAAAATCAATTAAATCTAAAGGTAATGTAAACATCCAGGCAAATGGAATTGTGACAATAATTACCGTGAATAAAGCAGGTAATATTCTTCTTATTCTTCGCTCATAAAATAATTTAAAAGAAAATTTCCCAGTTGCTAACAACTCTTTAAAAATTAATGAAGAAATTAGATATCCAGATATTACAAAAAATATATCAACTCCTATAAATCCACCTGAAAATATATCTTTACCGAAAAATGTGTGTTTTGAGTGATAAAGTATTACAACGCCAACAGCTAGAGCTCTTAAACCGTCTATTTCAGGTCTATAATTTAACTTCATTATGAAGTGTTTTATTATGAATAAATTACTAAGTAAAAGATAATTATTTTATATAAGTTAATTTAAAAACCCATATTTGACCAATTATCCTTATCGTTATATCTCTCAAGTTCTTTTTTTGAAATTGGTCTAAATAAAATCCAGGCAATGACTAATGTTAAAATTATAATTATGATAAATTCCATGTGTTAATATTTAATTTATTATTAATTTTATTCACTGTGACCTAAGATCATTAAAAAGGGGCGTTCTGTTGCCAGGTGCCCCGAACTTTGTTTCAATAATCCTTATATTTCAGCAATTAGCAATCCTAAAATTTGCTAAATTATAGAATAATCCCGAATATATTCCGAGTAAAAAAGCATTCGGAATAGACTGTAGGATTTGATAATCTTGGATCATGAAAAAGCTTTTAAAATATTAATAAGGAGGTTCATGTGGGAATATTAGTCAAAGGTGAAATTACAATTACTAAAGGATTTAAAACTTGGAAAGAGATGGTTTATGCTCAAGATGGAAAATTAAAAGAACATGGAATAAAGTTTATTTTTGCAGGCACGCAAAAAGATGACCCGACAAAACTTCATACAGTAATGCAATTTCCAAACATGGAAGCACTCCAAGCTTTTAGAGATGATAACGAACTTACTGAGAAAAGAAAGGAAGCTGGAGCTGTTATAGAAAGTGCTGTAATGATACCAATTTCAGATGAACATTTAACCAACTATCCAGATGCATATACAAATCATTAAATGAAAAAACTTTTAGGGATCGTGGTTCTGGGTTTGTTTAGTTGCAACCTCTTATTAGCTAAAGATATCAAATGTGTAGAAGGTGATTGTATTAATGGTCAAGGAACTGAAATTATATCATTTCCAAAATCAAATATGTCTCCAGGAGATAATAAATATATTGGAGAATTTAAAGATGGTAAAAGACATGGAGAAGGAAAATTAACAACAAGAACAGGACGGACATTTGTTGGTGAGTGGAAAAATGGAAAGAAGGATGGATATGGTATTTGGGAAGATAAATATTTTAAATATATTGGATATTTTAAAAATGGGAGAATTCATGGAAGTGGCGAGTACATAGCAAAAAATAATCAAACTCTCACACATTACATTGGTGAATGGAAAGAAGGATTTCAAGATGGTTATGGCACTGCAAAATATAATAATGGAAGTACATATGATGGAGAGTTTAAAAAGGGACAAAAACATGGCCAAGGATCTTGGAAATGGGAAAATGTTGGTAAATACGAAGGTGGATGGAAAGAGGGAAAACGTGATGGTCAAGGCACATATACTTATCTAGAAGATCATAAAACAGCTGAAGGAATTTATATTGGTCAGTGGAAAGATGGGAAACGTCATGGCCAAGGTACATATACTAAAAAAGATGGAACAATTCAAAAAGGAATATGGAAAGATAATGGTTTTTATAAAAAAGATTAATCAAAACTAAATTTTAAAGGATTATTAACTGCTGAAAAAAATCATGAATGTTTCAAAAAAAAATAGAATAATGGATACAATAGATGCTTCAGCTGACGATGTCTCAAATCTTTATAAGGCAGTAATACTTTATAATTTGTGTATGCATTTTGAAAAAAAGTTTTTTGGAAAAGAAGTGGAATTTATAAAAGAAGCTCATAATATCCATCAAAAAACTATTAAATCTATTAAATGTAGTTATGATTTTTCCTATAAAAGCAAAATGAATGATGGAGTCCTTTATACAACTGATGGTGTTCAAGTTGCATTGAGACAGGTTTTGAAAACCGCAAAAGGTGGCGAATATGAAAGAGATAATATAAATGAACAACTGAGAACGCTTTGTTATAAATATGATGCAGGGAGAGAATTTAAGATTATTCCTGTATTTGAGGATTTAGTAGATAAGTACTGGAGACTAGGAGATAATTAAAAATAAAATTCCGAACACAGTCCGAATCCTTCGGTTGTATTTTTTAAATAACGTTGATACTGCAAACTAAATTAACAAATGTGTAGGGGCGTTCTGTTGCCAGGTGCCCCAGACCCCGACTACTTAATTAACAAAGTTAATTAAGCAGCAAGTGCGTAACTTTCGTTAGCAATTATAAATTAGCCCGTTACGGAGGAACAATTCCGAACGAAAGAATAGCCTTTAGTCACTCGTCGAATCTAGTTCACCCCCATAAGTTGTAAATGGTGGAGGTGGTGGGTACTGCCCCCACGTCCGCAATGGTTATTACGAAATTCGTTTATCGTCATAGTTGGAAATCCAACTTTATTAATATAAAAGGAAATTCAAGAGATTCAATAACATTCATGAAATTAACTAAAGAACAGCAAGAAGATATAAAAAATCAGCAATCACAAAGCAATTCAACAAAAAGAGTTACTTCACCTGAATTAGAAAAAATTCTTTACGAGGCATTGCCTGCCCTTGACCATGGCTTTGTAAGAGTTGTTGATTATATGGGAGATGATACTTCAATTGTTCAATCAGCTAGAGTTTCGTATGGTAAAGGAACCAAAAAAGTTTCTACAGATGCAGGGTTAATAAAATACTTAATGCGTCATTGGCATAGCACCCCGTTCGAGATGTGTGAAATTAAATATCATATTAAACTACCAATTTTTATTGCTCGTCAATGGATTAGACATAGGACTGCAAATGTAAATGAATATTCTGCAAGGTATTCAATTTTAGATAAAGAATTTTACTTACCATTAAAAGAAAATCTCGCAGCTCAATCGACATCTAATAGACAAGGCAGAGGAGATGTTCTCGAAGGTGAACAAGCAAATGAAGTTTTAGAACTTTTAAAAAATGATGCTGAAAGAACATATGCAAATTATGAAACAATGCTCAATGAAAGATATGATGGATCTATGATTGATGAAAATAAAAAGGGATTAGCTAGAGAACTTGCAAGAATGAACTTAACTTTAAATACATATACTCAGTGGTATTGGAAAACAGATTTGTTAAATCTTATGAATTTTTTAAGATTAAGAGCAGACCATCATGCCCAGTACGAAATCAGAGTTTATGCAGATATAATGTTGGATACACTTAAAAAATGGGTCCCAATAACTTATGAGGCCTTTATGGATTATAGAGTTGGGGGAACCGAAGTTTCAGCAAAGGGAAAAATTATTATTCAGAAACTTATCACGGGTGAAAAAATTTCTATGGAAGAGTCTGGTTTGTCTAAGCGAGAATGGAATGAGCTAATGGAAGCTTTTGATCTTAAAGATAAGTTGATTTAATTTTTTTTGCTAATTTTATATAAATTTTTGATATTGCGTTATTTGGATCTTCCTCAACAATTGGCTTACCTTTATCTCCTGACTTTCCAACTTCAGGATTAATTGGAATCTCTCCTAAAAATTCTTTATTAAATTCTTCTGCTGTATTTTTAACTCCACCCTCTCCAAAAATATTATATTTTTTATTATCATCTCCAATAAAGTAACTCATATTGTCTACTAAGCCTAAAATTTTAACTTCAAGTTTATCAAACATTTTTATTCCTCTTTTTACATCCAATAGAGCAACCTCTTGTGGTGTTGAAACTATGATCGCACCATCCATCTTAATTTCTTGGGAAAAAGTGAGTTGAGTGTCTCCAGTTCCAGGAGGCATATCAACAATTATAATATCTAAATCTTTCCAATTAACCTTTTGGGTAAAAGTTCTAATTGCACTTGTCACCATAGGTCCTCGCCAAATCATAGGTGTTTGTTGATCAGTTAAGAAACCTATAGACATACACTGAATATCGTACTTATTTATAGGTTCTAACTTTTGTCCATCACTTTTTGGTTTTTCATCAATCCCTAACATTTTTGGGATTGATGGCCCATAAATGTCAGCATCTAATAAGCCCACTTTACATCCAATTGTTTTTAGAGCTAAAGCTAAGTTTGAGGCAAAAGTAGATTTACCAACTCCTCCTTTTGCACTAGAAATTGCAATTGTGAACTTAGTTCCCTTAATTGGATTTTTCTCTGGCAATTTTCTACTCATTTTAGCTCTCATTGCGTCACTTAATTCTGGTTTTTCCTTTGGCATATAAAGATCTTAACTTGTTTTTCAGCATAAAGACATTATATAGATTGCCATATGTCATATGATTTTAGGCAAAGTGGAGGAAGTCCTTGGGGAACTCCCCCAGGAGGAAGTGGCGGTGGAAGCGGTAATGGCTCAGGCCGTGGTCCAACTCCCCCAGATATAGATAAAATTATTAGAGAGTTTCAAGAAAAGATTAAGAAATTTTTACCAGGCGGCAGTCCCTCAGGTGGTAAGCAAGCAATTTTAGTTTTAATTATCTTAGGTTTTGTTTGGTTGGCGAGCGGGCTTTATAGAGTATTACCCGATGAGCAAGGTGTAGTTTTAAGATTTGGTAAATTTGTAAAAACGACTCAACCTGGATTAAATTACCATATACCGTTTCCAGTAGAGTCAGTTCTTACTCCTAAAGTCACAAAAGTTAACAGAATTGATATTGGTTTTAGATCCGAGAGAGATAGCGGTTTTACATCTCAAGGTGGAGTGGCTGATGTTCCTCAAGAAAGCTTAATGCTAACAGGAGATGAAAATATTGTTAACATAGATTTTTCAGTTTTCTGGGTTATAAAAGATGCAGGAAATTTTCTATTCAAAATTCAAGACCCAGAGGGAACAGTTAAAGCAGCGGCAGAGACTGCAATGAGAGAAGTAATAGCAAGATCTGATATTCAACCTATTCTAACTGAGGGAAGATCAGTTATAGAGACAGATACACAACTTATTATTCAAAAGATTTTGGATGAATACACTAGTGGTATTCAAATTACACAAGTTCAAACACAAAAAGCCGATCCACCTGATCAAGTAATCGACGCGTTTAGGGATGTACAGGCTGCTAGAGCTGATATGGAAAGATCAAAAAATGAAGCTGAAGCTTATGCTAATGATGTTATCCCAAGAGCACGAGGGGAAGCAGAAAAAATTTTACAAGCTGCTGAAGCATACAAGAAAGAAGTTGTAGCAAAAGCAGAGGGTGAAGCCAGCAGATTCTTAGCGATTTATAATGAGTACAAAAATGCGAAATCAGTAACACAAGAAAGAATGTATTTAGAAACTATGGAAAAGGTTTTAGCTGATATTGATAAGGTGATAATAGAAAAAAATGCAGGATCTGGTGTGGTTCCTTATTTGCCATTACCTGAATTACAAAAAAAGAAAGTTACAAATTAATATGAATGCAGGAAAAATTACAGCTGGAATTATTGTTGCTTTAGCAGTAATTGCGTTCTTTTCAATCTTTATAGTTAAAGAAGTTAATCAAGCAATTGTTTTACAATTTGGTGATCCCAAAAGGATAATTTTGAAACCTGGATTAAACTTTAAAATTCCATTTATTCAAAACGTTGTATTTTTAGATAAAAGAATACTTAATTTAGATACACCTCCAGAGGAAGTAATTGCATCTGACCAAAAAAGATTAATAGTTGATGCATTTGCGAGATTTCAAATAGTTGATCCTCTTAAGTTTTACATCTCAGTTGGAAATGAGAGAGTTGCAAGATCAAGATTATCTACCATTATAAATTCAAGGATAAGGAACGTTCTTGGACAACAAGAACTTCAAACTTTACTCTCAGAAGATAGAACTAAACAAATGGCTTTAATTCAAGAAGGTGTAAATAATGAAGCAGAAAATTTTGGAATAAAAATAGTTGATGTTAGAATTAAAAGAGCAGATCTTCCCCAAGCAAACAGTGATGCAATTTTTAGAAGAATGCAGACTGAAAGGGAGAGAGAGGCAAAAGAATTCAGAGCAAGGGGAGCTGAAATGGCAGTTACAATTACATCGACTGCTGACAAAGAAGTAACTGTAATTTTAGCTGAGGCTCAAAAAAAATCTGAGATTATGAAAGGTGAAGGAGATGGTAAAAGAAATAATATCTTTGCTGCAGCATTTGGACAGGATCCAGAATTCTTTGCATTTTATAGAGCTATGCAAGCCTATGAAAAAGCTTTAATTGGTGGTGAGACATCTTTAATTCTATCTCCGGATAGTGAGTTCTTCAAATTTTTTGGAAATATAAAACCACAAACAGAGTAAACTTTAATGAAAGAATTGATCATCGCATTTGGTCTATTCTTTTTTATTGAGGGAATTTTATATGCCTTATTTCCATCAAAAATGAAGAATATGCTCAAAAAGCTAGAATTAATTAAGGATAGTCAATTACGAACTGGAGGATTAATTTTTGCTTTATTAGGATTTATAATTATTTATTACGCAAAAATTTAAAATGTTAAAAATAAAAACAATTTTCTTCTCATTATTATTGGTATTTAATTTTTCATCTACATCAAATTCTCAAAATGTTCCCAATTCTTTCGCAGATTTAGCTGAAAAATTAATGCCTTCAGTAGTAAATATTTCAACGACACAAACTGTTGTTGAGAGAAGTAATCCTTTCCCAAATTTTCAATTTCCTCCAGGATCACCGTTTGGTGATATGTTTAAAGAATTTGGAACACCTCAAGAAAGACAATCTTCAGCACTTGGTTCAGGTTTTATAATTGATGAAGATGGAATAGTAGTTACAAATAATCATGTAATTGAAGGAGCAGAGGATATTATAGTTCAGGTTAATGGAGAAAAAAAATTTAAAGCAAAAGTTATCGGGGCAGATCCTCTTTCAGATATTGCAGTTTTAAAAATTGAGTCGAAAGAAAAGTTTTTACCTGTGAGATTTGGTGACTCAGATAAGGCAAGAATAGGTGATTGGGTTATAGCTATTGGTAATCCATTTGGGTTAGGTGGAACAGTCACCTCAGGTATAATTTCTGCAAGAAATCGATCAATTGGATTATCTAGATATGAGGATTATATTCAAACAGATGCATCTATTAATTCTGGAAATTCAGGTGGACCTTTATTTGACATGAACGGTGATGTGATTGGAATTAATACTGCTATTCTAGGAAGAAGTGGAAATGTTGGTATTGGTTTTTCAATACCATCGAACAGTGCAAAGATTGTAATAGATCAATTGATTGAATTCGGGGAAACAAAAAGAGGATGGCTTGGTGTAAGAATTCAAGATGTAACAAAAGAGATTGCAGAGGTAGAAAAATTAGATGAACCAAGAGGAGCCTTAGTAGCAAGTGTTGCACCCAATAGTCCATCAGAAAAGGCTGGTGTTAAAGGTGGAGATATTATTTTAGAATTTAATGGAGAAAGAATAGATCAAATGAAAGAACTTCCTATTATCGTTGCAAGAACTGAAGTAGGAAAAAAAGTAAAGGTTAAAATTTGGAGGAATAAAAAAGAAATTATTAAAACAATTACACTTGGCAGATTGGAAACATCAGAGGATTTCAAAATTTCAGAAAAAAAAGAGGAATTACCTAAAGAAACTTTAGTAGAAAATCTTAAAATAAAAGTAAGAAAACTTTCAGATCAAGATATTAAATCAAGAAATTTACCAAACCAAACTAGTGGATTAGTTATTACGAGCATAGAAAAAGATAGTCCCCTTATTAGTTCTATAGAGATGAACAGTATTATTTTAGAAGCTCAGAAGAAAAAAATAAGATCAGTTGGAGACTTAAATCAAGCACTAAAACAAGTTTTAAATAGTAATCAAAAGACTATTTTACTTGTGATCTATAACAGTCAAAATCAGAAAAGATATATAGGTGTTAAATTAGATTAGTTTATGGATTTTAAATCCAAAATTATTTTAATTTATGGACCTACTGCATCTGGGAAATCTAAATTTGCAGTTAAACTGGCAAAAAAAATTTCAGGTCAGATTATAAACGCTGATAGCATGCAAGTTTACAAAGAATTAAAAATTTTGACAGCAAGACCATTTAAAAAAGATCATCAAAAAATTAGACATCATTTATATGGATTTCAAAGTGCAAAGAAAAATTTTTCCACAGGGGATTGGCTTAAATTAGCAAATCAAAAAATTTTGCAGTGCAAAAAAACAAAACAAACTCCAATCTTAGTAGGTGGTACTGGTCTATATTTTAAAGCCTTAACTGATGGGTTAGTGAATATTCCAAAAATCCCTTTGAGTTTTAGAAATAAAGTAAGAAATTTACATAAAAAGATTGGCCAAAAAAAGTTTTTTTTAGAGTTACTAAAAATAGACCCACTAATTAAAAATCAAATTAATAATTTAGATACTCAAAGATCTATAAGAGCATATGAGATTAAATCTTATACAAAAAAATCTATGACAAGTTGGTTTAAAAATACAAAGTCAAATTATGACAAAAAAGATTTTTTCAAAATTTGTATCGATTTCCCAAGAAAAGATTTAATTGAAAGAATAAACCGAAGATCTAAAGAGATAATCGAGTCTGGCGCCATATTAGAAGTCAAAAAATTTATCAAATTGAGAGTTCCAAAAGAGAAAAGCTTAAGCAAAGCTATAGGGATTAGCGAGATTAAGGAATATCTTCAAAAAAAAATTCAAACTGAACAATTAATTGAGAAAATATCAATAAAGACGAGGCAATATGCTAAAAGACAGAGCACCTGGGCCCGAGGAAATATGAAAGATTGGATTAAAGTTAATCCAGATGGTTTGGATAAGATCTTAAAAAAAATTTAGATATTCTGTACTTAGTCTTGACCAATTAGCACAACTTCAGCTAGATTGCTTGAATGTCTAAATTATATACCGGAGCAGAAATTGTATTTAAATGTCTTGAAGATCAAAAGGTTGAATATATTTTTGGTTATCCTGGTGGTGCAGTTTTGCCAATTTATGATGAACTTAAAAATCATTCATCAATCAAACACATACTTGTAAGACATGAGCAAGGAGCAGGTCACGCTGCAGAGGGATATGCAAGATCATCAGGTAAGCCTGGAGTAGTTTTGGTAACATCAGGTCCAGGTGCTACTAATGTTGTTACAGCATTGACTGATGCTTATATGGATTCAGTCCCTTTAGTTTGTATTTCTGGACAAGTACCTACTCACTTAATAGGCACAGACGCTTTTCAAGAATGTGATACAACAGGAATTACAAGACCTTGCACAAAACATAATTGGTTGGTTAAAGATATTAAAGATTTATCAAAAATTATGCATGAAGCTTTTAAAGTTGCAACAACAGGAAGACCTGGACCTGTATTGATTGATATTCCTAAAGATATCCAATTTGCAAAAGCTAGTTATACAAAATTTAAAAAAGAAAAAAAATTGAATGGGAAAGCACATAATAAGTTTTCTCAAAATGAAATTGACCAATTGATTGATTTAATTTCAAAAGCAAAAAAGCCAGTTGTTTATACAGGAGGCGGGGTAATAAATTCAGGCCCTCAAGCTAGTGAAACTTTAAAAGAGTTTGTAAGACTAATCGGTTTTCCAATCACATCAACCTTGCAAGGCTTAGGTGCATTCCCAGGGGATGACAATCAATTTATTGGAATGCTTGGCATGCATGGAACTTATGAAGCTAACAATGCAATGCATGATTGTGATTTATTAATTAACATAGGAGCAAGATTTGATGATAGAATAACAGGTAAGATCGATGAATTTTCGCCTAAATCAAAAAAAGTTCACATCGATATTGATCCATCGTCAATAAATAAGATTATAAAAGTAGATCTTGCAATAGTTGGAGATGTCAATGAAGTAATAAAATCAACTATTAAAAAAATAAATAAAAAACAAAATGGATTAAAAGATTCTAATAAACAAAGAATTTCAAAATGGTGGGAACAAATCCAAAAATGGAGAACCAAAGACTCTTTAGGCTTTATTAATAGTGATAAAGAGATCAAACCTCAGCATGCTGTAAAAAGATTATATGAACTAACAAAAAATCAAGATACATTTATAACAACTGAGGTTGGTCAGCATCAAATGTGGGCTGCCCAACATTATAAATTTAATAAACCTAATAGATGGATGACATCAGGAGGCTTAGGTACTATGGGATATGGACTTCCAGCTGCAGTAGGTGTTCAAATTGCTCATCCAGATAAACTTGTGATCGATATTGCAGGTGAAGCATCTGTATTAATGACAATGCAAGAAATGTCTACAGCAGTTCAGTACAATTTGCCTATAAAGATATTCATTTTAAATAATCAGTACATGGGAATGGTAAGACAATGGCAAGAACTTTTACATGAAAAAAACTATTCAGAAAGCTATTCTGAAGCTTTACCTGACTTCGTAAAACTAGCTGAGGCTTACGGATGCAAGGGTATCAAAGCTGATAATCCTGACGAATTAGATAATAAAATTAAAGAGATGGTCGATTATAATGGTCCAGTAATATTTGATTGTCACGTAGATCCTAATGAAAACTGTTTTCCAATGATACCATCTGGAAAGCCACATAATCAGATGATTTTAGGTCCTAATGACAAAGAGGAAAATAAGATTACTGGTAAAGGGAAATCATTAGTTTAATGTCATCTCCAAAATCAGCATATAGTATACCCACTAAAAAAGGTAAATTAGATACTCATATATTTGTTGTTTGGGTTGATAATGAGTCTGGTGTGTTAGCAAGAGTAGTCGGTTTATTTTCTGGTAGAGGATACAATATCGAGTCATTAGCAGTTGCAGAGGTTGATGCTACAAAAAATATTTCAAGAATTACCATCGTGACAACGGGAACACCACAAGTAATTGATCAAATTAAACTTCAGCTTAAAAAACTAGTTCCAGTCCATAAAGTTGCAGACTTTAAAAGAGAAGATAAAAATGTTATTTTTAAAGAGATGGCATTGCTTAAGATCGTTGCTCAAAAAAAAAAGATAGAAAGGTGTCTCAAAGAATGTAAAAAATTTAATCCAGTAATTTTAGATAAAACAAATAAATCAGTGGTTGTGCAAATAACAGCTTTAAGACGAGAAATTGATAAAATGAGTAAAAAGTTAAAACCCTATGGTCTTACAAGCACTTCAAGAACAGGGGCAATAGCCATGACCAGAGGTGCTCAAACATTCAAATAAATTTATAAAGGAGAAAAAAAATGAAAATGTTCTATGAAAAAGATGCTGACGTTAACCTAATTAAAGATAAAAAAGTTGCTATTTTTGGTTATGGAAGTCAAGGGCACGCTCATGCTCTTAACTTAAAAGATAGTGGAGTAAAAGAAGTAGTTGTTGCTTTAAGAGATGGTTCAGCAAGTAAAGCAAAAGCTGAGTCAAAAGGTTTAAAGGTAAAGAACTTGTCAGATGCAGCTGAATGGGCTGATGTTTGCATGATTCTAACTCCCGATGAACTTCAAGCAACAATATACAAGAATCATATCGAACAAAGAATTAAAGAAGGCACAAGTTTAGCTTTCGCTCACGGTTTAAATATTCATTATGATTTGATTAAAGCAAGAAAAGATTTAGATGTATTTATGGTTGCTCCTAAAGGACCTGGACACCTTGTAAGAAGTGAATTTGAAAAAGGTGGTGGGGTTCCTTGTTTGATGGCCGTACACCAAGACGGCACAGGTAAAGCAAGAGATTTAGCTCTATCATATGCATCAGCTATTGGAGGTGGAAGATCTGGAATAATTGAAACAACTTTTAAAGATGAATGTGAAACAGATTTATTTGGAGAACAAACAGTTCTTTGTGGAGGTCTTGTAGAACTTATTAAGAATGGTTATGAGACATTGGTTGAGGCAGGATACGAACCAGAGATGGCATATTTCGAGTGTTTGCACGAGGTAAAACTAATTGTCGATCTAATATATGAAGGTGGGATTGCTAATATGAATTACTCAATTTCTAATACCGCAGAGTATGGTGAGTATGTTTCTGGACCAAGAATTATAAATAAAGACGAAACTAAGAAAAGAATGAAAGAGGTTCTTGCGGACATTCAATCTGGAAAGTTTACCAAGCAATGGATGGATGAGTGTAAAAACGGTCAAAAAAACTTTCTCAAAACTAGAGAGGAATTAGCAAAACATTCAATAGAAACTGTGGGTACAAAATTAAGAGCCATGATGCCTTGGATTGGTAAGAAGAAATTAGTAGATAGCGATAAAAAATAAAATATATGAAGACTTTTTTATTTTTATTTATTTTTTTTATTTTATCTTTTGATGTTGCCTTCGGATACATAGGTCCTGGAATGGGAGGCGGGGTACTAGCTGCGATGATAGGTATATTAGTAGCTATATTTGCTGCATTTTTCGGATTATTATGGTTTCCAATAAAAAGAATTTTAAAAAAAAGAAAAAATAAAAATGATGAAGAAAAAAGTATAGATGATAAGAATAGCAATTGATTATTATGAATTTATTTTTGATTTTGTTAATTTCCGTCATAGGAATTGAATTATTTTTTTTTTTTCAAAATAAATTATTGTTTTTTAGGTTTACAAAAATTAATCAAGGAGATTTTTAAAATAGTATTATCCAAAAATTTTTCTGACGATTATAAAGAGAAACATTTAAGAAAATACTCCTATGAAACGTTTAAATATTCTTTACAAATAATTACATTCATAATTGTTTTTTTGGCTATGTTGTATTTTATTGATTACTTAAAAAATGGTTTTATGGAGTCTATTTTTAATTTGAAAATAATTTTAATAACAATAATAATTTCAATATTTTATATCAAAATAAGATTTTATAAAAAATGAAATATAATTATTTTGAAAAAAAACTTCATGATATTTGCTTGGGTAATAAACTTATTAAAAAATCTTTATATGAACTTGAAATTTTATTTTTTCTAAACAAGCAGGAAAAAACTAATAAAAATGAACATGTTTTTATAACTGGATTACCTAGATCTGGTACCACAATGCTTTTAGAATATATTTATAACTCAGAAAATTTTTCCTCTTTAAAATATTTAGATATGCCTTTTGTTATGTCTCCAAATTTTTACTCTAAAATTTCAAAAAAGAAAATTATTAATAAAGTCGAAAGAATGCACAATGATGCAGTTTTTTATGACTTAGATAGCCCAGAAGCATTCGAAGAAGTATTTTTCACTACATTCAAGAATAATTGGCAAGAAAAAATAGTTGATTACGTAAATTTAATAATAACGAGGTATGGAAATAAAAGATATTTGTCAAAAAATAATTATAATTTTCAAAGACTAAATGAGCTAGAAGAAATTTTTCCTAATTCAAAGTTTGTAATTCCTTTCAGAGATCCATTATCACACGCGATATCTATGATGAAACAACACGAAAATTTTTGTTTTGAACAAAAGAAAGATAATTTCACTTTAAGATACACAAACTATTTAGGACATTACGAATTTGGATTAAATCATAAACCCTGGTTTTCTCCAAAAAAGTTTGATGATACACAAAACATTAATTATTGGTTAGAGCAATGGGTTTTTTTTTATCAAAATATTTTAGATAAAAATAAAAATTTAAAAAATTTGATAATGGTCTGTTATGAGGATTTTTGTGAGAAATTAGAATACAGAAAAAAGATAAACTTTGAATTATCAATTGGTAATCAAGAATTTATTATAAATAACAAAAGGGTGCATGAAACAAAAGTTGCAAATTCTCAATTACTAAATAAATGTAATGAAGTTTATATCGAATTAAAAAAAAATTAAAAAATGTTCAAAAAAATAGAATTGTGGTTAGTGTTATTACTTATTTTGGTTATTACATTTTCTTTTGGGGTGTTAGTAAGACAGGAATTAGAAGGAAAAAGAAAATTAGGATTAATTTCATTAACTGCATTAGAAATTTCTAGATTACCTGCTAGAATATCTTGGTTATTAAATCCTGAAAATATTGATCCTCAAAGAACTTCTTCAAACTCTAATTCAAAAAAAAAAATTAATAAAATTTTAAATGAATACAGCAATGATGCTCTATATCTAATTTCCCGATATGATGCTTCAATAAAAAAAAGTATTGTTGAATTAAGAAAAATAAAAAATTTTGATTTACTTCATACTTATTATGTCGACCAAAATATTATTTTTGAGAATTTAAAAGACGAAAATAGATTAAATTTTGAAAAAGAAAATCTTTTTGGCAAAAGGTTTCAAATAGATCACCCTTTAATTTTGTATGATGGAAGTATAATTGCTAAAGGAGGAGGGGTACTATTTAGATTAAATCTATGTGATAAATTTGATTGGGTTAATAATGAAATTATTGTTCATCACTCAAATAGCTTGGATAATGAAGGAAATATTTGGACTCCATCATTTTTATATGACAAGACAATTGATAAAAAAATATTAAAAGATGACAAGGATTTTATCGAGGACGGGATAACAAAATTTTCCCCCGAAGGTAAGATGTTATTTAACAAATCATTAATTTCAATTTTTCAAGAAAATAACTTACAAGGATTGATCTTTGGAATCGATAGGAAATTGTTCAATGACCCTACACACCTTAATGATATAGAAATTGCAAAAAACGATACAAAATTTTGGAAAAAAGATGACTTATTTTTTAGCTTAAGACATAGATCTGTGATAATTCACTATAGACCTAAAAATAATAAAATTATAAATGTGATACACGGTCCGATGGGACATCAACATGATGTAGATTTTTTTTCAGAAAAAGAAATATCCATTTTTAATAATAATAATTTTTCAAATTCTTCAGGCGAGTCCAATATAAAAAATAACGAATTACTAATTTACAACTTCGAAACTAAAGATTTTTATAATAAGTATGAAAATGCATTTAAAGAATTAAATATTAATACTCCTACAGCAGGATTATCAGATAGATTAAATGATGGATCTTTATTAGTTGAAGAAACTGATTATGGTAGAGTGATATATTTGACAAAAGAGGAACAGGTAATTTGGGAATTCAATAATATCTTTGAAGAACAAAATTATCGAATAGGATGGGGTAGAGTGGTTGAGGAGAAAAAACTAATTGATAGTATTTTAGTCTCTTTAGAAAACAAAAATTGTACGATTAAAAAGTAAAGATAATCCATAAAAAAAATTCACTTTTATTTTGCAATCTAAACGATAGGTTGTATATTCGCTACTGAAATTTATGCCAGATAAAGACAAAGTATTTATTTTCGATACGACTATGAGAGATGGTGAACAATCGCCAGGAGCCTCTATGAGTGTGGAGGAAAAAATCCAAATTTCTAGAGTCTTCGATGAGATGGGTATAGATATAATAGAGGCAGGTTTTCCAATATCTTCTCCTGGGGATTTTGAGGCTGTAAGCGCAATAAGTAAAAGTGTAAAAAATTCAATACCTTGTGGACTTGCAAGAGCAACTAAAAAAGATATTGATGCCTGCAATGAGTCTCTGAAATTTGCAAAGAGATTTAGAATACACACATTTATTTCAACGAGTCCAGTTCATATGAAGCATAAACTAAATATGACCAATGAACAGGTATTAGGTGCAATAAAAGAAAGTGTAACTTACGCAAGAAATTTTACAGACGATGTCGAATGGTCTTGTGAGGATGGTACTAGAACTGATTTAGATTTTATGTATAAAACAATTGAACTTGCAATTAATTGTGGTGCTAAAACAATAAATATACCTGACACAGTTGGTTATTCTATCCCAGAAGAGTTTGCTAAAACTATAACTTCAATAAAAAATAATGTTCCAAATATAGATAAAGCAATTATTTCTGCTCATTGTCATAATGATCTTGGGTTAGCTGTAGCAAATGCTTTATCAGGCCTTTCAGCCGGAGTAAGACAAATTGAATGTACTATAAATGGTATTGGTGAAAGAGCAGGAAATGCAGCATTAGAAGAGGTTGTAATGGCTATAAAAACTAGAGATGATCTTTTACCGTATGAAACAGGAATTAAAACTGAATTAATTAGCAAAGCGTCAAAAATTGTATCTAATGCTACAGGGTTTCCAGTTCAATATAATAAAGCAATTGTAGGTAAAAATGCTTTTGCTCACGAGTCAGGAATTCACCAAGATGGGATGTTAAAAAATAGAGAAACCTATGAAATAATGACACCAGAAAGTGTTGGTGTAAAAAAAACATCTTTGGTAATGGGAAAACACTCTGGACGTCATGCATTTAAGGATAAATTAAGTGATTTGGGCTATGCTGATGTCACAGACGATGTAGTACAAGCAGCTTTTGGTAAATTTAAAATTTTAGCGGATAAGAAAAAACATATTTACGATGAAGATATTGTTGCATTAGTCGATGATAGTTTAATTATCGATAATAAAATAAACGCAATTAACTTGAAATCATTAAAAGTATTTGCTGGAACTGGTGAACCACAAAGAGCCGACATGACTTTAGATGTTTTTGGAGAAGTCAAAAAGACTTCCCAGACTGGTGATGGTCCAGTTGATGCTATATTTAAATGTATTAAGGAACTTTATCCTCATGATGTAAAATTATCTCTTTATCAAGTTCATGCAGTTACAGAAGGAACTGATGCACAAGCTACCGTAAGTGTAAAGATAGAAGAAAATGATAGAACTACAGTGGGTCAGTCAGCTGACACAGATACTTTAGTAGCATCGGCAAATGCTTATTTAAATGCTTTAAACAAAATGCTTATTAAGAGAGAGAAAAAATCTTTATATAAAAACATCGAACCGAAAAAATTAAAGGAGAGTATATAATGGGAATATTTGATAGTGTTAAAAAAATATGGAGCCAAGACATGGCTATCGATCTTGGAACTGCGAATACATTAGTTGTAGTTAAAGGACAAGGTGTAGTCTTAAATGAGCCATCCGTTGTAGCAATAGTCGAGCAAACTGGAAAAAAACAAGTTTTAGCGGTAGGAGATGAAGCAAAAACAATGTTAGGGAGAACACCTGGAAATATAAGTGCAATTCGACCTTTAAGAGACGGTGTTATTGCTGATTTTATAGTCACTGAGGAAATGATCAAACATTTCATTAAAAAAGTTCATAAAGGCAGAACATTTGCTAATCCAAGAATATTAATTTGTGTACCTACTGGCTCTACTCCAGTTGAGAGAAAAGCAATTCAAGATAGTGCTTTGGCTGCAGGGGCTAGGAGAGTTCAATTAATTGAAGAGCCAATAGCTGCAGCAATTGGTGCAGGTTTACCAATATCAGAGGCAACTGGATCAATGGTTGTTGATATTGGGGGAGGAACAAGTGAGATTGCTGTTATGTCATTAGGAGGTTTGGTTTATTCAAAATCTCTAAGAGTTGCTGGCGATGCTATGGATGGAGCTTTAGTTCACTATATGAGAAAAGAATATAACCTCATGATAGGTGATAGTACGGCTGAAAAAATTAAAAAAGAAATTGGTACTGCTATTCCATCAAATAATAACACTTATGCTGTTAAAGGAAGAGATTTAAGATCAGGAACTCCAAAAGAGGTAAATATAACAGAAGAGGATACTGCTGAAGCTTTAGATGGTATTTTAAGAGAAATGGTAAATGGTATCAAAGATGCCCTTGAAGCTACACCACCAGAGTTATCCGCTGACCTCGTTGATATGGGTCTCACTTTGACAGGCGGCGGAGCTTTATTAAAAAACATAGATAGAAGATTTTCCAAAGAAACAGGATTACCAGTGCACATTGCTGAGGACCCATTATCATGTGTTGCAATTGGAACTGGTAAAGCTCTGGATCAAGAACAAACATTCTCTACGATGCTGACTGAATATTAAGAAAGATGGCCGAAAGCAGAGATGATTTTATAATAGCAATTAGATCTGCTTTTTTAAATAAAAGTACAAAACAAAAATTTTCTTTATTAACTTTAGTTTTTTTTTCAATTGTTATAATTGTTTTATCTAATCTGAATTTTAAGGCAATAAGTGTAACTAAGTCAATCATAAAAGAAATTGTTTATCGTTCTTCCTTCATAGTTTCAATTCCAGAAAATTTTATTAAATCTTCTTATTTAAATTTTACTGAATACACTAATTTTTATAAAGAATACAAAATAACTAAAGAAGAGTTAGATCAATTAAAATCTGAAAATATTTCAACCCAAATTATTAAGAGCGAAAATGATGAACTTAAAAGTCTTATTGACGGTTACACCACTACTTCAAATAAGATTTTAGCTAAAGTAATTGTTGACCATGAAAGTCCTTTCTTAAGATCAATTATAATTAATAAAGGAAGCAAGGAAAAAATAAAGATAGGAACAAATATTTATGATCGAAGCTATCTTGTAGGACGGGTCATAGAAGTAAATTATACAAGCTCAAGAGTATTGTTATTAACCGATTTAAATTCTAATATACCTGTTTCTATCACACCTGGGAATGTTCAAGCAATTGTTGTTGGTAATGGAGACAAGAAAGGTGAAATTAGATATATCAAAAATGATTTAATAAATAAAATTGAAAATAAAGGAATTGCATATACATCAGGAACTGGTTCAATTTTTAAAAGTGGAATTCCTGTAGGTACAGTTGATTTAAAAGATGAAAATGAAAAAATATTAATTAACTTTTACAGTGATTTTACTCAATTAAAATATGTTTTTGCGGAGATTGACGAGCTTGTTCCCACATCTGTTGAAACTAAAGTAAATGATCAAACAGGGGTCACTTCTAATACCGAACAAATAAAATTAGACCTAATAAGTGATGAATTGCAAATTTTAGAGGATAGTAACACTAAATTTTTAGAGGAAAACAAGGAGTTAAATACTCTTACTAACGAATTAAACAAACAAATTGAGATATTAAAAGCAGAAAATGATTTTCAAAAAAATGTTATTCAACAACATAATTTAGACCAAGAAGAGTTAGAATTTTTAAGATTAAATTTAATCTATAGCTCTAAGTGTCAATCGAAAAAACTCTTTAGCACTGGTTTTAAAGTAGGTACCCCAGAATATAAAGAATGCATTATGAGAAAAGGGAAGATAAGTGATTAGATTTCAAAAGAAAAATTTATTGTACAAGGTTTATACTTGGTTACCAATTCTTGCTTTATTCATATCCGTATTTAATGAATTTGATTTGAATTATCTTAACATTGATTACTTTTCATTTAATTTTCCATTTATATTAATTTTTTATTTTGCTCTAAAAGCTTACCAAAAGTTTGATTATTTTTTGGTTTTTTTAGCCGGACTATTTAATGATGCTGTTGTTGGTTTGCCATTAGGGATAAGTTCTTTGTCATATATTTTAATTTGTATATTTGCTACTTATCTCAGAAATATAACAATTAGTCCAAATTTAATAAAAGATTGGTTCTATTTTTTGTTTATAATCAGTTTAATAAATTCAATTAATTTTTCAGTTTTATTTTTATTTTTTTCTTACCAGCTGGATATTACACTTTTCATTGTAAATAATTTTTTTACATTTTTATTTTATATCGTATTTTCAATATTTTTTAAGAGGTATTTAAAAAGTTTAGATGATTAATATAAGTGATAACGCAACAAAATTAAATTCTTTAAATCGTAGGATGTTTATCCTTGCAACAGCTAAAATTATAATTTTAGGAGGAATAGTAAGTAGGTTGTTTTTCTTACAAGTCAAAGAGAACAAAAAATATTTAACACTCTCTGATAAAAATAGAATTCGAGAATGGAAATTACCTCCTATAAGGGGCGAGTTTAAAGACTATTTTGGAAACACTATTGCTGGGAACTTTGAGGCCTACCAACTTCACATTATACCAGAAGAGGTAGAGGATTTTAGATATGTAATTTATCGAGTTAAAGAATTATTAGATTTAAGTGAAAAACAATTTAAAAAGATTTTAAAAAAGAAGAATGAAATTAAGCCCTGGGAAACACTAATTGTAGCAGATAATTTAAGTTGGGAAAAATTTTCGAAAATAAATAATCATCTTTACGATTTAAATGGTGTTAAACCTGTCATTTCAATATCAAGAGATTATCCATATAAAGAAAATTTTACTCATATTTTGGGTTATGTTAGCCAGGCTAATGAAAATGACCTTTTAACAAATGAAAATATAAAAGAAAAATTTGCACCTGGATTAAAAGTTGGAAAAACAGGCTTAGAAAAATCTTTTGAGAAAAAGTTAATTGGATCAAATTCCGTAGAGCGATATGAGGTTAATGCTTATGGTAGAAGGATTAGTCAATTAGCATTTCAAAAAGGAGATAAGGGAGAAACAATCAAACTTACAATAGATACAAAAATTCAAGAATTAACTAATGAGTTACTAAAAGAAAAAGCAGGATCGATATGCGTAATGGATATTTATACAGGTGCAATAATTGCAATGCATTCTTCTCCGTCCTTTGATCCCAACTCTTTTGTTTTTGGAATTAGTCAAGATGAGTGGCAACTGATAAGAAACAATCCAATGAAACCTTTAGTCAATAAATCATTATCAGGAAATTACTCACCAGGATCTACAATAAAACCTATAGTTGCCTTGTCAGCTTTAGAGAATGAGATTATTAGTCCAGATTTTACAGTTCAATGCAAAGGACATAATAATCCATTAGAATTGTATGGGCAAACTTATCATTGCTGGAAGAAAGAAGGACATGGATTTGTAAATTTAAGAGAAGCGATGAAACAATCTTGCGATACATATTTTTATGAAGTTGCAAGGCGATTAGGTGTAGACAGATTAAGTGTTACTGCAAAAAAATTTGGATTAGGGCAGAAAGTTTTTAAAGATACATTCGATAATGAAAAAAACGGTTTAGTTCCTAATACAGAATGGAAAAAAAATGCATTAGGACGAAATTGGGTGCTTGGTGAAACAATAATTACTGGTATTGGTCAGGGATTTATTCAAACAACACCTATACAACTATGCCTGATGACTGCCCAAATAGCTAACGGTGGATACAAAGTTTATCCTAAAATAGTTGCAGATGATGATAATCAGTATGCAGATAAGTTTACGCCATTATATAAAAAGTCCAGAAATATCAAAATTATTCAAGATGCTATGTTTAGTTCAACAAATGAAGTAAGAGGAACTTCTTACAGATCTCGATTCGATGATCCTAAATACCAATTTGCCGGAAAAACTGGAACATCACAGGTTAAGAAAATAACAGAAAGAGATCGTGAGTTAGATCTTAAAACATTTCAAATTCCTTATGAGGAAAGAGACCATGCTTTGTATGTAGCTTTTGGGCCATACAAAAACCCAAGATATGCATTAAGCATTATTATAGAGCATGGTGGTTCTGGAGGAACTGTAGCAGCTCCTTTAGCCAAAGAATTATTTAAAATGATAATTGATAGACATGAAATTAGAAAAAATTACGACAACAAAAAATATTTGGATATCTGATGTACCAACACACAAGATTTAACAACAAAAATAGTTTTTTTCAAAAATTTGGAAATTTAGATTACATACTTTTATCGTGTCTTCTTATCCTTGGTTTAATTAGTCTTGCAACAATGTACTCTACTGATGGTGGTGAAATATTATTTCATACAAGAAGTCACTTCATTAAATTTATTGTTTTCTTCTCAATGATGATTGTGATTTCATTTATAAACATTAAATTTTGGTTTTCTCTTGGTTACTTATCTTATGCAATTATTTTAGGAATGTTAATTTGGACCGTGAATTTTGGTATTACTGCATCAGGATCCAAAAGATGGATTGATCTATATTTTTTGAATCTTCAGCCATCTGAATTGATGAAAATTTTTATCATTTTATGTCTAGCAAAATATTTTCATAGAATGAAGACACAACATGTGAATTCTTTTTATGCTATTTGCTTTTCATTAATTATTATTTTTGTTCCAATGAGTTTAGTTATTATACAACCAGATTTAGGTACCTCATTACTTATTGCGATCAGTGGTATTGTTGTACTATGGTTTGCTGGATTAAATCATAAATATTTTTTTTACTCTTGTTTACTATCAATAATTTCTTTGCCAATTATCATTTCTTTTTTAAAACCTTATCAAAAACTTAGGGTTTTAACTTTTCTAAATCCAGATAGAGACCCTTTAGGGGCTGGTTATCAGATTATCCAATCAAAAATTGCTGTTGGATCAGGAGGTATTACCGGCAAAGGTTTTCTGAAAGGAACACAAAGTTATCTAGAATTTCTTCCAGAGAAACACACAGATTTTATATTCACACTGTATTCAGAAGAATTTGGTTTTATAGGATCAGTTTTACTACTTTTAATTTATAGTATTATAATTTACCGAGTTATCAGGATTGGTGCACTTTCAAGAAGTTACTTTGCAAAATTATTTTGTTACAGTTTTGGAACATCAATTTTTATTTATATTGTAATAAACATGAGTATGGTTCTAGGTTTGCTTCCAATTGTGGGTTCACCTTTACCAATAATGTCTTATGGTGGCTCATCAATGTTAGCTACCATGATAGGATTTGGAATCGTCATGAGTGCTAAAACTCATAGTCAACAATCTATTGCATAAGTATAATTTGTCGCTTAATCTTTAATAGAATTTCAATATATAATTACTTTATGAATAATAAGCTTAAAGTAGGTATAGTTGGTGCAGGTATTCAAGGGATTTCCAACGCTTTATTTTTACAAAAAAAAGGTTTTGAAGTTACCATTTTCGATAGAGATAATCCTGGTAGTCCAGCAGCATCCTATGGAAATGCTGGCCATTTTTCTCCTTATGCTTCATTGTCTTTAAACAGGACTGATATTTTATTAGATGTTCCTGCTATGCTATTAAGTTCAACAGGACCTCTTGCGCTAAAATGGAATTACGTTCCAAAAATGATCCCTTGGTTTATGAAATTCATATTTAATACCTCAAAAAATAAAATGATGCATACGGCAAAAAATATGCATCAAATTTTAGATTTAGCACTACCTGCTTATGATGAATTATTTGATGAAGTTGATATTGAAGGTTTAGTTGAAAACAAAGGAATTTTATATATTTGGAATGATAAAGATTTAAAAAGTAGAGAATTAGAGATTAATGTTAGGAAGGAATTAGGAGTCCAGCAACAGCTAGTAAATAAAAAAGAAATTCATGATCTTGAACCTAATATAAAACCTTTTTATCATGCAGGTGTTTATTATCCCTACGCAAGACATGCAAGGAACCCAAGGAAAATTTTATTAAAATTTTTTGATTTGTTTCTCAAAAAAGGTGGGGAGTTTAAAAAATTGGATGTTAAAAGTATAGATTTTCAGGACGAACAACCAATATTAAGGAGTGAGTCAGGAAAGTATTCATTTGATAAAGTCGTAATAGCCTGTGGAGCCTTCTCAAAAAAATTAACTGATAATTTAGATGAAAAAATACCTTTAGATACCGAACGTGGTTACCATGTTCATTTTAAAGATTGTGATCATCTTTTACAAAGACCAGTTATTTTCTCAAATCGAGGGTTTGGAATTACTCCCATGGAACAAGGATTAAGAGTTGTGGGTACAGTAGAGTTTGGAGGATTAAAAAATCCTCTTTCAAAATCGCGTATTAAAAATTTGATTAACAATGCAAAATATATGTTAGGAGATTTGCCTGATCATGAAGATGAGTGGTTAGGATTTAGACCAACATTACCAGATTTTTTGCCAGTTATGGGTCCTTCAAAAAATCATAAAAATGTATTTTATTGTTTTGGTCACCATCATTTAGGATGGACATTAGGGCCAATATCTGGAAAGATTGTCTCTGGAATGATAGCTAAAGAAAACACAAATTTAAATTTAGCCCCTTATAGCTCAACAAGATTTAATTAGTAAAATGCAAAATACCAAAGCATATATCATGCTGGTATGCGCAACTTTATTCTGGGCTGGTAATTTTATGGTTGGCAAGTATGCTTTCTTGGTTGAGATACCTCCTCTAACTTTAGTGTTTTATCGTTGGTTACTTGTTTGGATTATATTGTTACCTTTTACTTTTAAAGAAATAATTAAATATAAAGATACAATTTTAAATAATTTACCTTTGTTATTTTTTTTAGGTTTTACAAGTGTTGGTTTATTTAATTCTTTTACTTACTTATCTTTAATTCACACCCAAGTCATTAACGCATCTCTTTTTAATACGGCTATTCCAGCTATAATAATTTTACTTTGTTTTTTATTTAAAGTTGAACAAACTAATAAATATCAAATTTTAGGCCTTATTATTTCAGTGATTGGTATTCTGGCGATTATCACCAGACTTAAGTTAGACATTTTGTTTTCCCTAAATTTCAATAAAGGCGATTTGATAATGATAGGAGGTGTTATCACGTGGGGAGTTTATTCAACTCTCTTAAAGAAAAAAAAATTTACCCTTCCGTTATTAACATTAGTTCATGTCATTTGTACATTTGGTTTGATAAGTGTGTTACCACAGTTCTTATACGAATACTCAAATGGAGAATTAATTAAGTTTGATATCAATTTGGTCTATACATTAATATTTTTAGCTATTTTTCCAAGCATAGGATCTTACTATTGTTGGGCAGGTGCTGTATCTATTATTGGAGCAAATAGAGCAGGCATCTTTTTATCTTTAATTCCATTGTTCAGCACAATAATGGCAATACTTTTTTATAATGAACAATTCAAATTTTTTCATTTGATTGGTGCCATTTTAATTATATTAGGTTTATTTTTATCTAATAAGGAAATTGAAAATGCTTAAAGTTGCAGTCTTAGACGATTATCAAAATGTTTCACAACAGTTTGTTGATATTGAAAAATTATCTGGAAAATATGAAATTAAAATTTTTAGTGAACCGTTTAGTGATGAGGCAGATGCAATAAATCAATTATCTGATTTTGAAGCATTACTAATAATGCGAGAGAGGACGCCAATTACAAAAAATTTAATAGATAATTTAACGAATTTAAAATTTATTATTACAACTGGATTGAAAAATAGTTCTATCGATCTGGAGTCTGCAAAGAAAAGAAAAATTATTGTGAGTGGTACAGATATGAACATTAACCCTACCCCAGAATTGACTTGGTCATTGATATTAGGGCTAGCAAGAAATTTAAAAGAAGAAATTGACAATATGTATCAAGGTTATTGGCAGACTACTATAGGAGTTGAGCTTAAAGGAAAGATACTAGGATTAATTGGATTAGGTAGAGTAGGATCGCAAGTTGCAAAAATCGGGCAAGCATTTGGTATGCAAGTAATGGCGTGGAGTGAAAATCTAAACTTAAACACCTGTAAAGAATTAAATGTTCTTCCTTGTACTAAAGAAGATTTAATTAAAAATTCAGATTTTTTATCAATTCATGTTCAAGGAGGTGAAAGGTATAAAAATTGTATTACATTGAAAGAATTCGATAAAATGAAAAAAACATCCTATCTAATTAATACCTCTAGAGGTCCTATTGTTAATGAAGATGATTTAATAATTGCATTATCAACAAATGAAATTGCTGGGGCAGGTCTGGATGTTTTTGAAAAAGAGCCATTACCAGAGAATAACAAATTAAGATTTTTACCTAACGCATTACTCACTCCTCATATTGGCTATGTGACTGCTGAAAATTATCAAATTTTTTATAGTCAAATGATCGAGTCTCTTGAAGCCTGTGTAAATGGTAAACCAATACGTATTATTGAATAATAATGGATTTACCAGTCGTTAACCATAAAGATTATTTTGCAAAAATTGGTGATGATCACAAATTTCCAATAAATAAATTTGGTGATCTTGCAGATTATCTAATTAAAGAAAAGATAGTAAAAAAATTTTACAATCCGTATCCGTGTTCAGAAGAGACTTTAAAAAAAGCCCATTCTAAAGAATATATTAATAATATAAAAAATAAAACTCTGGATGAAATCGGTGTCAAAAAGATAGGATTTCCATTAGTTGATAGTGTAATTAAAAGATCTTTCATTGCTACTGGTGGCACAGTACTGGCTTCTAAGCTTGCAATTAATTATGGTGTAGCTTGTAATACAGCTGGTGGTAGTCATCATGCAAATTACCAAGGCGGTGCAGGTTACTGTGTTTTTAATGATGTAGCAGTTGCATCTCATTATTTATTAGACAGAGGATTAGCAGGAAAAATCTTGATCGTAGACTTAGATGTTCACCAAGGAAATGGTAATTCAGATATTTTTAAAGATAATAGAAATGTTTTTACTTTTAGTATGCATTCTAAATCAAATTATCCTGCAAAAAAATCTATCAGTGACTGTGACGTAGAGCTTGAAGACGACTTAGAGGATAAAGAATATTTGAAGATACTGAAATTTTATTTAAATCAATTAAATCAAGAAAATTTTGATTTTGTATTTTATATTGCAGGGGTTGATATTCATTTCAATGATAGGTTAGGAAAATTAAAAGTTTCTGACGAAGGTATTCAAAAAAGAGATGAAATTGTTACAGAAAATTTTTTTTCAAAAGGTGTCCCTCTTTGTGGTGTTTTAGGTGGTGGTTACAATAAAGATTCTAAAAAACTTGTTGAATTACATTCTTATTTACATCAATCATGTGCTAAATTATTCTAATTGTATGAATAAAAAAAATTTAAATTTAACTGCAGAACAAAGATTAGTTATGTTTGAAGAAGGAACAGAACCACCTGGTTCAAGCGAATTGAATAATGAAAAACGTGAGGGAAGTTATTATTGTGCAAACTGTGGAGTAAAGTTATTTGAATCTAAAACTAAATATGAAAGTGGTTCAGGTTGGCCGTCATTTTTTGATTCATTACCAGATGTATTTGAAACAAAAACAGATCATTTATTAGGTTATGTGCGCACAGAATATCATTGTAAAAATTGTAAAGCACATCATGGTCACGTTTTTGATGATGGACCAGAACCAACTGGTAAAAGATATTGTAATAATGGTATTTGTTTGACTTTTAAAAATAAGTAAAATTTATTTTAACATCTCTTGTAACTTATTTTCTTTCTCTAAAGCTCTAATTTCATCATAACCACCAATGTGCTGGTCATCAAAAAAAATTTGTGGGATGGTTCTTTTACCGTTTGCTTTTTTAATCATCTCATCTATCGCACCATCAATTGTTGCAATATCAATTTCTTTAAAGGGAGCATTATTTCGAGTGAGCAATCTTTTTGCGGCATCGCAATAATTACAAAAAGGACTTGTATAAATTATTATATTTTTCATGATTTAAACATAATCATTTTTTTTTAGTTTACTAGTAATAAGCTTTCTAGAATATTCAAATTTTTTTCTATGTTTAATACTTTTCTGATTTACTCTCTTTCTCCATAATCTGAACGAGGATGGTTTAAGAGACCTTCGCATAATTTTAATAACGTCAGATTCTCGATATCCAGTTTTTTTTTCAATTTCCTCAAAGGTGATCCTGTCTGCCCACGCAGCCCAAATGACCCAATCTGGATCTTCTACATTTGGCTCTGGATTTTTGACGCGTGTTAAAGGTCTGTGACCTTTTTTTTTCATAAATCCCTTATATTTGAAAAAATTTGATAATGCATTTTATTTGAAATCTGATATATTGACTATGGTAGTCCTTCTTAGCCATCTTTAGCTCCCGGTTTTTAAGGACTATCAAATATTTCTTAAAAACTCCTCGCGGCAGTAAAAATTTTTAAAATTCTCATTTTCAAATTTTTTCATATTAAAAGATTCGTTGTTTTTATAAAAAATTAGTACGAAAATATCTTTTCAGTCAAAACCAGTCTTATTTAACATTCAATTCTTAATGATAATCCCTCAATATCTCAAAAATTTTAGTCAATTTTAATGGCGAAATATAAATATTGTTAGATTTTGTGTTGTATTATTGCAACATTTTCAATTTTTAAACAATTTTTCCCATATTGAGATAATATTTTCTTAAAAAAGAGAATTTTTAGTGGTAAAAGTTCACAAAATTAACATTTAAACAAAAAAGGGTATTTATGAAAAAATTTTTAACAATAGCTGCGTTCATGCTATTTGCTTTCTCTAATGCACAAGCTGAGAGAGTTAAGATAGGTGCTACGCTTAAAGCTGGGGTATTTGAAGTTGATGATGCTTCTGAGATATTTTCTGGAGCACACTCAAGTGGTGCTTCTCCTGGAGATGTAACAAAAAAAGCATCAGATGAAGGTGATGAAGCTATAGGAGAATTTGGTTTTGGATCAATCTTCGGTGAAGCAATGTTGAATGACAAAATTTCTATTGGAGTAGATTATGTTCCAATGGCTTTAGAGTCTGAGACTACAGAAAACATTCAAAACATGAAAACTGTTCAAACAGGTGAAGATGCACAATCAACTAACACTGTTAAAGTTGAATTTGAAGATCTAATAACTGTTTATGCATTATTACATGTAACAGATAGTTTGTATTTAAAAGCTGGTTATATGCAAGTTGATGTAAACACTGTTGAAAACTTAGCAACTGGTGGTGCGTACGGTAATACATCACTAGATGGTCATACAGTTGGTGTTGGATATAACCACGACATGGATAATGGTGCTTTCATTAGAGTTGAAACAAACTATGTGGAACTAGACGGAACAGAACTAACAAACACTAATGATTCTACTAAAAAAGTTAAAGCTGATGGAATCGAAGGTGCGACTGTTGGAATATCTGTAGGAAAGTCGTTTTAAGGAAAAACTAAAAAGTTTAAATTGTTAATTTAAACCCCCTCTTTTCAAGAGGGGGTTTTTTTTTATATAAATTTTTTAAAGAATTTTTATTTAAATTAAATTAGTATTATCTTATGAATTTAGGTTTTATAGGAACCGGTAATATTACCTCGGATGTAGTTTCTGGAATTAGCAAATCGAAAATTTCTTACTCAAGAATTATTCTTTCACCTAGAAATAAAAATAAAGCCCGATATTTAAAAAAAAAATTTAAAAAAATATCAATAGCTAAAAGCAATCAAGAAGTGATAAATGCATCAGATTGGATTTTTATTGGAGTTTTACCCAAAGTTGGTGAAAAGATATTATCAAAGCTCTCTTTTAAAAAAAAACAAACTGTTATCAGTTTTATGTCTACGACAAAGTATGCAAAATTAAAAAAATTGATAAAAAAGAAATTGATTATTATAAGAGCTATTCCAATGCCACCGATTAAAATGGGAAAAGGTCCAGTAGCAATTTTTCCACCAAATAGAAAAGTTAAGAATTTTTTCAACAAAATTGGAACAACAGTCGAAATAAAGAATGAGAAATTATCAAAAAATTTTTGGGCTATTTCTGGAACTATGGCCTCATTTTATGAATTATTAAATATTTTGTCTAATTGGTTAATTAAAAAAAATGTTAATAAATTGGATGCCCAAAAATATGTAACTTTGTTATATTCGGCTTTGGCTGAATTAGCTCTGACCAATTCAAATAAGCCATTAAAAAATTTAGTTAATGAACAAACCCCAGGAGGGTTAAATTGGCAAGGAGTGAACGAATTAAGAAGATTAGGTTATTACAGATTATTGGAAAAATCTCTTAGAAAAATTTATAAGAGATTATAATCTAACTTAGTAATGCAAGATAATATTTTAGAAATAAAAAACTTGTCAAAATATTTTGGAGGATTGGCTGCTGTTTCTAATTGTTCTTTAAAAGTAAAGAAAGGAACTATAACCGGTATAATAGGACCCAATGGCTCTGGAAAAACAACTTTATTTAATTTAATTGCTGGAAATTTAAAATCATCCGCTGGTAGTGTTTTATTTAATAATCAAGATATTACTGATGTTCCGTCTTACGAATTATTTTCAAAAGGATTATTAAGAACTTTCCAAATTGCTCATGAATTTACAAATTTATCAGTATTAGAAAATTTGATGATGGTACCAGGTAATCAATCTGGGGAAAAGTTGATGAATGCTTTGCTAAAGCCTGGATTAGTTGCAAAAGAAGAAAGTCAAATAAAAGAAAAAGCAATTGAAGTAGTTGATTTTCTTAATTTAGGTCATTTAAAGAATGAATTAGCCGGAAATTTATCTGGGGGACAAAAAAAATTATTAGAATTAGGTAGAACAATGATGGTGGATGCAAAGTTAGTTTTACTTGATGAAGTTGGAGCAGGAGTAAACAGAACCTTATTGAAAGATTTAGGTACAGCTATTGAGAAATTAAACAAAGAGAAAGGTTATACTTTCTGTATGATTGAACATGACATGGATTTTATAGGAAGATTATGTGATCCAGTAATTGTCATGGCAGAAGGATCTGTTTTATTTGAGGGATCAGTGGAAGATGCAAAAAAAGATGAAAGAGTAATTGAAAGCTATTTAGGTAGAGGTTCAAAATTAAAAGATAACTAAATATGGCGTTTTTTGAGGGAAACAACATGACAGGTGGATATGGCAAGGGTCCAGATATAATTAATTCCTGTACTGTAAACGTTGAGAGAGGAGAAATAGTATCTATTCTTGGACCTAATGGAGCTGGAAAATCTACTGCAATGAAAGCAATGTTAGGTTTGTTAAATTTAAAGGCAGGCTCTGTAATTATTGATGGAAAGGACATCTCAAAACTTTCACCACAAGATAGAGTAAAAGAAGGAATTTCATTTGTACCACAAACTAAAAATGTATTTGCAGGAATGACAGTTGAGGAAAATCTAGAAATGGGAGCATTTTTAGTTAATCAAGATTATACGAACATTATTGATGAAATTTATAATCTTTTTCCGATTTTGAGTGAAAAAAGAAAACAATTTGTGGGAGAATTGTCAGGAGGTCAAAGACAACAAGTTGCGCTAGGAAGGGCTCTGATGATCAAACCATCTGTGCTCATGTTAGATGAACCAACTGCTGGAGTTTCTCCAATTGTGATGGATGAACTTTTTGATCATATTATTAAAGTAAAAAAAACAAATGTTGCAATTTTAATGGTTGAACAGAATGCTAAACAAGCTCTCAATATTTCTGATAGAGGATATGTATTAGTCACTGGTGAAAATCGTTATTCAGGGACAGGAAAAGAATTACTAAACAATCCAAGAGTAAGAAGCTCTTTTTTAGGTGGTTAAATGGATTTTCTAAACGCGTTAATTCTTTTATTAAATTATATTTTTGTTCCTGCTCTTGCCTACGGATCTCAATTAGCTATTGGAGCCATATTTGTAACTTTGATTTATGGAATACTGCGATTTGCAAATTTTGCGACTGGAGACATGATGTCATTTGGTACAATGGTTGCCATACTTTTTACATGGTACTTTCAGTCACTTGGTTTATCCCTTGGGTTTTTACCTACCGCGCTTTTAGCAATACCTTTTGCAATTCTGTTTATGGGTTTATACATGCTAATTATTGATAAGTTTGTATTTAAATATTACAGATTAAATAAAAGTCCCCCTGTTCAATTAGCAATGGTAAGTATTGGAGTAATGTTTGTTACCCAAGCAGTTGTAAGAATTATAATTGGCCCATCAGATAGAAGATTTTTTGATGGTGAGAAATTTTTGATTAAAGCTAATGAGTTTAAGGAAATAACAGGTTTAAACGAGGGACTTGCTATTAAGTCAACTCAAGTTATTACAATTGTTGTCACAATAATTTTAGTTTCAACTTTATTTTGGTTTTTAAATAAAACAAAAACTGGAAAAAGTATGAGAGCTTATTCTGACAATGAAGATTTAGCATTACTTTCTGGAATAGATCCAAAAAAAATTGTTATGATAACTTGGATAATTGCTGCAATTTTAGCGACAATAGGTGGAGTTTTATATGGTTTAGATAAAAGTTTTAAACCATTTACTTATTTCAATAATATGCTCCCAATATTTGCTGCTGCTATAGTTGGGGGAATTGGTAACCCTTTTGGAGCTTTCCTTGGAGGTTATGTAATTGCTTTTTCAGAAATACTGTTGACTTATGCATATAAGAAATTCTTTATGTATGTGTTACCAGAAAGTATGGAACCTGATGGCTTAGTTCAGTTACTATCAACTGATTACAAATTTGCTGTATCTTTTTCAATATTGGTAATTGTGTTGCTCTATCGTCCATCAGGAATATTTAAAGGAAAGATATTGTGAGAAAAAATTTAAATGTAATTGCAGCTTACAGTATTATGATGGGATTAATTATCCTTGTAGGTATATTTCAATCTTGGAATATTGCTTTATCTATCTTTAATCTTTGTTTGATCTCAGCTGTCATGACGATGGGTGCTAATATTCAATGGGGTTACGCTGGTTTAATTAACTTTGGAATAATGGGTTTTACCGCATTAGGTGGTCTAGCTGCAGTTTTAATTTCTGTAAATCCAGTTCAAGAGGCTTGGAGTGCAGGGGGTACCAACATTTTACTAAGTCTATTTCTTATTATAGGAATTGTTATAGCTGTTAGATTTGTCCTAAAAAGATATCAAAAATCTAAAATTAGAAATTATATAATTGCTGCAATTATCATTTCAGGAATAATTATTATACGACTTGTTTCTGAACCTGGTATTGAGGCAATTGAGGAAGTAAATCCAGCAAGAACTGGATTTCTAGGTGGGCTAGGACTTCCAATAATTTTTTCTTGGATTGTAGGTGCTTTCTTTGCTGGGGGATTAGCTTTTGTCATTGGTAAGGTAGCATTAGGTTTAAGAGCTGATTATTTGGCAATCGCAACATTACTAATATCAGAAATAGTAATAGCAATAATAAAACATGAAGATTGGCTAACTAGAGGTGTTAAAAATGTAATTGGTTTAAAACGTCCTGCTCCATATGAAGTTAATTTACAAGAAACAGATTGGTTTATAAATCTAGTTGAAAAATTTAATTCAGGAAAATTAGCTTTGATTTCTGATATTACAGAGAGACAAGCAGCACTTAATCAATTTGTAATAGAAGGATCATCAGTATTTGTAAAACTTTGTTATTCAGGTTTATTTTTAGTCGTTGTGATTATTCTTTTAATCTTAACTCAAAAAGCTCTTTACTCTCCTTGGGGAAGAATGATGAGAGCTATTAGAGATAATGAAGAAGCTGCTAATGCTATGGGAAAAAATGTAGTCAAACAGCATTTGTTAATTTTTATTTTAGGATCAGCTATTGTTGGTATTGCAGGAGCTATGCTTGTAACTCAAGATGGATTATTCACACCAGGAAGCTACAGACCTTTAAGATATACCTTTTTAATTTGGGTCATGGTTATTGTTGGTGGAAGTGGAAACAATTTTGGAGCAATTCTTGGAGGTTTTGTAGTTTGGTTCTTATGGATTGAGGCAGCACCAATTGGATTGTATTTGGTCAATCTAGCAACAGCAGGTTTAGAGGACACTCATTTTTTAAAAGTTCATTTAATTGAAAGTGTTCCTTATTTCAGATTTTTAATGATGGGAATAGGTTTATTATTAATTATGAGGTATAGACCAAAGGGTATACTTCCTGAAAAAATAGAAATAAAATAAAATTATGAAATATATTATTACAGGTGCTGCAATAGCTTGGGCTTTGTATATGGCTGATAAATATTTATTTTTTTAAAAAAAACCCCCAAAATCAAAGATGTCAGGGGTTTAATTTTTTTTAAGATAAAAAATTATCTTTGTTTTTTAGTTTTGAATTTTCCGCCTTTAACTTCTTGTTCTAAGAAAGAACCTTCAGCTTCACCGACGCTAGTAAAAGTAACTCCAGTTGCACCTTCGTAGTCAACTTTTTTACCTTTAGCTAATAAATCTAAAGCTTTTTTAAGCTGACCTGGATAGATCTTTGTTCCAGGACCATTAGCAACATCCATTACATTTTTTGCAATCGAAGCTCTGTCGGCTGAGTTACCTGCTTGCATAGCTAAAACTATTAAAGCAGCAGCATCATAAGATTCTCCTGTGTATGGACCAGAACTATCTATACCTGCAGCACTTGCAACTTTAGCAAATACTCCAGCTCCTTTTCCAGTTGAACCAGGTAATGAACCAAAAGATTTATTTAAATCTTTTCCAAATGCATCAACTAAAGATTGACCTATCATACCATCTGATAAAATAAATCTATCAAATGCACCAGAGTCTAAAGATGCTTGAATAATACCTTTACCACCTTGGTCTAAGTAACCTATTACTGCTACTGCATCTCCACCTGCTGAAGCAAGCGTTGCTACTTCAGAAGAGTAGTCTGCTTTACCATCTTCGTGTGCAGTTACTGTAGTAACTTTAATACCATGAGCTTCAACAGCTGCTTTATAAACATCTGCTAAACCTTTTCCATAGTCGTTATTAGTATAAGTAATTGCTACACTCTTAATTTTTCTGTCTTTTGTAACGTCAGCTAAGATTTGACCACCTCTTGCATCTGAAGGAGCTGTTCTAAAAAAGTATCCTTTATCATCAAGAGTTGTTAAACCTGGAGATGTTGCTGAAGGTGAAATCATTACAACACCGTTTGGTACCGCAACATTAGATGCAATCGCACCTGTTACACCTGAACAGTCAGCTCCCATAATTGCTGCAACACCTTGTGCAATTACACCCTCGGCTGCTGCAGTAGCTGCCGCTGAATCAACACAAGTTGAGTCTGCTCTTACAACTGAAATTTTTTCACCACCAAGTAATGATCCTGAATCTGATGCTTCTTTAAAAGCAAGCTCAGCAGATGCTGCCATTGCTGGTGTAAGGGATTCAATTGGACCAGTAAATCCTAATATAATTCCCATTTTTACTTCTGCAAAAACATTTGTTGTAAAAGTAGAAACAAATATAAATGCAGCCACAAATAGTTTTTTCATTATTATCCTCTTTTATTGTTAAAAATTTTTAAAAACCAAATTAAATCTGATTTATAAAAAGTTGCAATAAGCAAATTATTTAATTTTGTGTAAAAAAAACACTGAAGTAATTACAATTATACCACCCAATATGAACAAAATAGTGGGCACTTCACCAAAAACTAGATAAGTGAGAATAATCCCAAATATTGGAAAGAGGGAATAAAAAGGAAAAATCTTACCAACAGTATAAAATTTATAGAGATAAAACATCAGCAGGTGTGCACATAAAGATACTATCACTGCTTGATAAGATATGAGCGTCCATGACTCAAAATCTATTTGTTCAATATTTTCTTGAACATTACCTTCAATGAAAGCTGAAATAATTATGAGTGTTACAAAACCAAAAATTCCCGTGCTAGCATTTATCATACTTATTGGCAGCTCTTTTAGTTGCCTAGAATAAACTTGTGCAAGTCCAAAAAATAAAGCCATAAGACTAGCAAAAAATAAACCCAAATAGTTTTCTGTTAATTTAGGATCAAAAAAGATTATGACTATTCCAATAAAGGAGGTGAAAATCAAAATCCATTTATTTTTACTTATATTTTCATTTAAGAGAAAAGCACTTGCTAGTATTCCAAACGGTATTGCAAGTTGAGATCCTAAAATTATAGGAGCAATTATTGAGGAATGAAATAATGATAAATTCATAAATACATAAACTAAAACACCCATAGATATTGAAAATAAAATCAATGGTTTGTAAAATTTTTTATTAGGGAGTTTAAATTTCCAAAAAGGTATTAGTAACAAAAAGACCAATCCCATTCTTAATGAGGCCATTAAGATGGGTGGAACTGAATTATTAAGAGCCAACTTAGCTACGGGAAAAGCACTTCCATGAGCTATCATTATAAAGATTAAAATGAATAAGTGTTTTAGTGGCAATTTTTTTGATTAGAAGTATTTTTTAAAGGTTTCATTAATTGATAAAACACCATAATCATTTAATCCACCAATAATCAACTGTAAAGCAACAAGCAAAATAAAACCTAAACCAACATAGGCAATCCAAAGATGTCTTTGAATATAATTTGCTAAATATGTAGCTAATGCACCAGTCAAAACAACTGACAAGATAAGCCCAAACATCATATAGCCAAAATTACCTTTTGCAGCACCAACAACACCAATGACGTTATCAAAACTGATGGTTATGTCTGCAAAAAGGACTTTATAAATACTTTTAATAAATGATGGTTCTTTTGATTTTTTAGTAGGTGATTTGATCTTTTTAATTTCAAATAAATCTTTTCTAAGGTCATTAACAATCCAGATTAAAAGAAGACCACCAATTATTTTGACCCAATAAAATTGGAAAAGGTAAGTAGCAAAAATAGCAAATAAAACTTTGAAAACAAGCGCACCAACTACGCCCCAAAAAATAATCAATTTTCTATTTTTAGGTACAAAGTTTGCAGCAATTAAACCAATTATAATTGCATTATCCGCAGCCAAGATAATATCAATAAATATAATCTGTAAGAGTATGAGAGATTCTTCTAACAATGTAATATCATTTTAAAAAACAATTATAATTGTTCAGATCCTGTTGTCTATTATAAGTAATTAATATTTTGAAACTTTTTCGCCAGCAATGATAGCTTTCAAGTCATCATATTCTTTGCAATTACATCCTTTTAACACTTCAAGTCTTTCAACTGCAAGATTATGTCTATTTGTAGCTACGTATAGTTCGCCTAGATATTCATTAATACCCACATGTTTGGGATCGATTTTTAATCCTGCTAAATAATATTTTTCTCCATTTTCAAAGTCACCAAGTTTTCTAGTGGTAAAACCAAGATAATTTAACGTATCTGCTTTGTTTGGAAATTTTTTATTAGATTGAATTAATAATTTTTGGGCTTTCTCGTATCTTTTTTTTGCTTTTTCAAGTTTATCTTTTTTTTCAAAGTTTTTTGCAGCTTTAATATGAGTAACAGCCATATCGTACTGTGTTTTAGTTTTAGAAGAACCGCTATCACTTGATCCAGCAGCAAATGAGTTAGAAATTATAAATACTGAGAATAATAAAGTAATTAAAAGTTTTTTTATCATATAAATTTTTTCATTTTATTTAATGTTTTAAGTGTAAGTCCATTATCTAATAAATTTTTTTTAATTGATTTAGCAGTTTCTAATGAACTTAGATTATCTCCATGTATGCACACAGAGTCGATTTCACAAGGTATTTGTTTCCCACTGTGACAATTAAGTGACTGAGTTTGGACCATTTTTAATACATGCTTTTTTGCTTGCTCTGGATCAGTAATTAAGGCGTGAGGTTTTTTTCTTGATACAAGATTTCCATCATCTTCATAATTTCTGTCAGCAAATATTTCACATGCAATATTCATATCAAGCTTTTTAGCGGCTTGTTCCATTTTTGAACCTGTTGGTACTAAATAAATCAACTGTGGATTTATACTTTTAATCACTTTTGCTAAAGTTGTAGCCAAATCAATATCTTCACATGCCATATTGTTTAAAGCACCATGTGGTTTTATATGAGTTACACTCTCACCATGTTTAGATGAAATTGTTTGAAGAATTTCATACTGATCAATTATCAATTTTTCTATCTCAGAAGATGATAAATTCATTCTTTCTCTACCAAAGTTTTCAGGATCATTAAAAGACGGATGTGCACCAATACTAACGCCATTTTTTTTTGATATTTCTACAACGTTATTCATAGTCTCCTCGTCTCCCGCATGATAACCACATGCTATGTTTGCTGAATTGACTATCTCGAGCAAGTCAGGATCATGCTTATTAGAATGATGTTTAGATTTTTCACCTAAATCACAATTTATATTAATTTCAATACTCATTATTCTTCAGTATAACATGGCATGATAAAAAATATATCAAATCTTGGTGACGCAGCTTTATACTGTGATTTTGGTAAAGAGATAAGTAAAGAAATTAACACTCAAGTAATTAGATATTTTAAAACTATTCAAAAAAAAAATATTGTTGGGGTTAATAATCTTACACCATCATACAATAAATTGATTGTTTCTTTCGATATTAAAAAAATTAATTTTAATAAACTTAAAAAGATAATTGATAATATTGAAGTTATAAATAGTGACAACATTCAAAATAAAAAATTTGAAATTCCTATTTGTTGTGAAAAAGAATTTTCTTTGGACATAAAAAGATTAGAAGAAAAGCTTAAAATGAAAGAGGAAAAAATATATGAGAATTTTTTTGAAAAAGAATTTTTTTGCTACATGACAGGTTTTATTGCAGGTATGCCTTTTCTTGGAGATTTAGATGAAAATCTCAGAGCAAAACGTCTTGATACTCCAAGGGTTAAGGTGCCAAAAGGTTCGATTGGTTTGACAGAACAATTTGCAAATATCTACACATTTGAAAGTCCTGGAGGATGGAATATTATTGGCAACACTCCATTAAATATTTTTGATAGCTCTAAAGAAAATGAGCCCAACTTAATTAATCCAGGTGACTTAGTTACATTTAAGAGAATTACTAAAGAGAATTATCAAAATTATCATGGATAAAAATTATTTTGAAATTTTAAGGGCTGGAATTAATTCAACGTTCCAAGATCTTGGAAGAAATAATCTTTATCATATAGGTATTCCATTTAGTGGAGCCATGGATAATAGAAATTATTTATTAGCTAACAAACTTACTGGCAATGACAATAATCATCCTGTGATAGAATTTGCCTATCAAGGGCCTCATTTAAAATATCATGGTAACGCAATAAATATTGCTATCACTGGTGATGTCAGTTTTAAAATTAAAAAGGGTGATAATTTAATTGATGGAGAATGTTATCGATCTTTTATTTTAGAAAATAATGATGAGCTAGATATTATATCAACAAATAAATCGGTTTATGGATATTTAGCAATTAGTGGTCAATTTGATTTAAAGTTTCAATGGTCAAGTTGTTCAACAAATATTCAGGCAAAGATAGGATCTAATAATGGAGAAAAATTATCTGTTAACCAAAAAATTAATATTAAAGAGATTAACCAAAATTTAGTAAGTAAAAAATTAAATTATATTAATACAAAGATAGAAAATATTAGAGTTATGAAAGGAACAAATTTTGATTATTTTTCTGAGCAAGGTAAAAAACTTTTTTTTGGAAATGAATTTAAAGTTTCTAAATTATCTGATCGTATGGGAATGAGATTAGAAGGAAAAAAAATAGAGAATATTGTTGATACAAATATTAGATCTGAAGGATTGATTAAGGGCGTTATACAAGTGCCGGCTGATGGCAATCCAATAATCATGCTTTCAGATCACGGAACTATCGGGGGATATCCTAAAATTGGTGTAGTTATAAGTGCTGATTATGATAGATTAGTTCAATTAACTCCTGGTTCAAGCGTTAAGTTTCAAGAGGTAGATTTAAATAGTGCAGAAACTCTTTTTAAATTGTATGACTTAGAAACTCAAAATTTAATTTCACAAATTTAATGACTATTTTAAAAAGTTTACCTGGCCCATTATTGATTTTCTTAGGCGCTCTTAGTTTAAGCTTTGGAGGATTAATTGTAAAATCTTTTGAGGGAGCAACACTATGGCAGATATTATTTTGGAGATCTTTATTTTTTTCTCTTACTGTTTTAACTTTCTTGATTATCACTTATAAAAGTAAAGTTTTAAAATCGTTTTATGACTCTGGATTACCAGGTTTTATTGGTGGATTAATATTATCTATTGGTTTTTGTGGTTATGTTTTTGCCATGTATAACACTACTGTTGCCAATACTAATTTCATCATATCACTTCAAATCTTATTTTTAGCTATATTTGGTTTCTTTTTCTTAAAAGAAAAAATTAATTTAATTACGTTGATTTCAATTATTTTAGCAATGTCTGGAGTGCTGTTAATGGTTGGAAATTCATTATCTCCAGGAGAATTATCTGGAAATTTAGCAGCTTTCACAATGCCAATTACCTTTGCAGTTTTGATAATGATCGTTAGAAAATTTCCATCTGTTGATATGGTCCCAGCACAGTTTGTTGCAGGTGTAAGTTCATGTCTTATTGGTTTATCACTTTCACCAACTATAATGATTTCACCTCATGATATTTTTTTAGGTTTTTTAGCTGGATTTTTTCAAATAGGTTTTGGTTTTATATTTATAACAATTGGTGCAAGAACAACACCTTCTGCAATGGTTGGAATAATTATGTTATCCGAATCTGTTCTAGGTCCTATTTGGGCTTTTCTCTTTGTAAGTGAAATACCATCATTGTACGGATTAATAGGAGGAACAATAATACTTTTTGCTGTATTATTACAGTTTTACACGCTTTTAAAAAAGCCAAAGGCAACTGTTTCCAATTGACATTTAAAGCCTCTTATAGGAATATTCAAACACGGGAGAGACTACAGACTATTGTAGCGCCGAAGGAGCAACCACCCAGGAATCTCTCAGGCAAAAAGGACCGTAGCATATTAACTCTGGAAAGAGATTTAATTCTCGCCGAAGGAGCAAAACTCTCAGGCAAATATACAGATGGGTAAAAGAGTTAATATGGAAATAAAAAAAACACCGCTGTATAAATTACATCAAGATTGCAATGCAAAATTTGTTGAATTTGCTGGTTACCAGATGCCAATCCAATATTCTGAGGGCATTGTAGAAGAGCATAAATTCACAAGAAATCATTCTGGGATTTTTGATGTTTCACATATGGGTCAATTATTTATTTATGGTGGCGATGAGTTAATCAAAGATTTAGAAAAAATTTTTCCATTAGATTTGAAAAATTTAAAATTAAATCATTCAAAATACAGTTTCTTAATGGATAAAGATGCAGGGATACAAGATGACTTAATCATTACAAAAATAAATGAAGGATTTTTAATAATTCTTAATGCAGCGTGTAAATACAATGATTTGAGAATTTTAAAGGGATTATTAAGTGAAAAATATGAAATGGTTTTGGATGAAAATAGATCTTTAATAGCAATCCAGGGTCCTAAATCATCAAAAATTCTAAATGAAGTTGTTGTAGGAGTTAAAGACCTAAATTTTATGTCAGGAAATTGGTTTTCTTTTGAAAATCAAAAAGTATACATTACTCGATCTGGATACACAGGTGAAGATGGTTTTGAAATTTCAATCTCAAATGACTCTGCAGATAAATTAACAAGAGAATTGATTAACAAAGGTTCAAAATTAGTAGGTTTAGGAGCCAGAGATACTCTAAGATTAGAGGCTGGCTTATGTTTATATGGCCATGATCTTGATAAAGATAAAACTCCCGTAGAAGCAAATTTGAAATGGGCAATTTCGAAAGAAAGAATATCTAAAGGAGACTTTATAGGTTCTGACATCATCATTAAACAATTAAATAATGGTGTTAGCAAAATAAGAGTTGGAATTAAACCCGAGGGTAAAATTATTGCTAGAGAAAAAACGAAAATATTTAATCAATCAGATGTTCATATTGGGGAGATTACAAGCGGTACATTTGGACCTAGTGTTAACGGACCTGTGGCAATGGGCTATGTGGAAAATGAATTTTCAAAAAAAAATACTAAAGTATTTTTAGAGGTTAGAGGTAAAAAACATGCAGCTAATATTTGTAGTTTACCGTTTTATAAAAAAAGTTATGTGAAAGGAGTAAACTAATGAGCGAAGTTAAATATTCTAAAGAACATGAATGGATTAGATTAGAAGGTGATATTGCGACAATAGGAATAACTCAGCATGCTACAGAGATGTTGGGGGATATTGTTTTTGCTGAACTTCCAGAAAAAGGTTCTAACGTAGAAAAAGATGGAACAGCAGGGGTGGTTGAGTCTACAAAAGCAGCGAGTGATGTTTATACTCCTGTAAGTGGAGAAGTAGTAGAAACTAACCCGAGTATAGTCGACAACCCATCAATTATTAATCAAGATCCAGAAAATATCGCTTGGTTCTTTAAACTAAGAATTAAAGACAAGTCTGAGATGGATTCTTTGATGAGTAAAGATGAATACGACAAGTTTGCAAAGGAGACTACCACGTAATGTTACATAATTCTCAAAAAGATTTTATAAAAAGACACATTGGTCCATCTGAAGATGATCAATTAAAAATGTTAAAAAAATTAAATTATGAATCATTAGATGATTTAATTGACAATACCGTTCCAGAAAAAATACAGTTTAAGGGTGAACTTAATATTGGTGAATCTAATTCAGAGTATGAGGCATTAAGAAAATTAAAAGCAATTTCTAAAAAAAATCAAATTTACTCAAATTTTATTGGAATGGGCTATTACGGTACGTATACACCTTATGTAATTTTAAGAAATATATTGGAAAATCCAGGCTGGTATACATCATACACACCTTATCAGCCAGAAGTGGCACAAGGAAGATTAGAGATGCTTTTGAACTTTCAACAAATGATTGTTGATTTTACTGGAATGGATATTGCCAATGCATCTTTATTAGATGAGGGTACAGCCGCAGCAGAAGCTATGGGGTTAAGTTACAGACTTAATAAAAGTGACAGTAATTTAGTTTTTGTCTCAGAAAATTGTCATCCTCAAACAATTGAGGTTATACGAACTAGAGCAGAGCCTATGGGCCTTAAAGTTCTTGTTGGAAATGAAGACAAAGTTCTGGAGCAATTAAAAGAAGACATTGTTTGTGGAGTCTTACAGTACCCAGGAACTTTGGGTGATATTAAAGATCCAAGCGAGGCAATAAGTAAAATTCATAAAAAAAATGGTAAAGCAATTTTAGCTTGTGATCTTCTTGCACTTGCTAAGTTAAAAACACCAAGAGAACTTGGGGCTGATATTGCAGTTGGCAGTTCTCAAAGATTTGGTATTCCAATGGGTTATGGCGGACCACATGCAGCATTTTTTGCAACAAAGGATGAATTTAAGAGATCTATGCCAGGTAGAATAGTTGGTGTTTCAGTAGATAGACATGGGAATAAGGCTTATAGATTGTCACTACAGACAAGAGAGCAACATATCAGAAGAGACAAAGCGACAAGTAATATTTGTACTGCTCAGGCATTGTTAGCCATAGTTTCAGCTGCATATGCTATTTATCATGGTCCAGATGGAATTAAAAATATTTCTGAACGAGTATCGCAATTAGCAAAAAATTTTGCTGATAAAATAAAACAATCTGGCTATGAAATATATTCTGATCATTTTTTTGATACTGTTACAATTATTACTAAAGAAAAGACTGATCAAATCTATAAAAATGCTTTAAATCAAAAAGTAAATATACGAAAAGTAAATTCTGAAATGCTTGCAGTTTCTTTTGATGAGAGAAAAAATGTTTATAGAGTAAATCAACTATTAAAAATTTTTAATGCAGCGGAATCAATTAAGAAAGAAGATCCTACGGTAAGTTTACCCAATCTGCCAAAAAATTTATTAAGAACTTCAAAATATCTAGAACACCCTGTTTTTAATTCATATCGTTCAGAGACAGAAATGGTTAGGTATCTTAAAAAGTTAGAGGACAAGGATATCGCTCTGAACAGAACTATGATTGCACTAGGTTCTTGTACCATGAAATTAAATGCTACTGCAGAAATGATTCCTATCTCATGGAGAGAATTAGCTGAACCTCATCCGTTTGTGCCCATAGAGCAAATGGAAGGATATAGAACATTATTCACTGATCTAAAAAATTGGTTAAGATCAATTACTGGTTTTTCAGGTGTTTCACTTCAACCCAATGCAGGTGCTCAAGGTGAATATGCAGGATTAATGGTAATAAGAAAATATCATTTAGATAGAGGTGATAAAAATAGGAACATATGTTTGATACCAAGCTCTGCACATGGAACAAATCCTGCTAGTGCTCAAATGGTAGGGATGAAAGTAGTTGTAGTTAATTGTGATAAAGAAGGTAACGTTGATTTTGATGATTTAAAGAAAAAAGCGGAACTTCATTCAGAAAATTTAGGAGCTCTCATGGTAACATACCCATCTACTCATGGCGTGTTTGAAGAAAAAATAATGGAGATATGCGAATTAATTCACAAACATGGTGGACAAGTTTATATGGATGGTGCAAACTTAAACGCATTAGTTGGTATAGCTAAACCTGGAAACTTTGGTCCTGATGTTTGTCATATCAATTTACACAAAACATTTTGTATCCCTCATGGTGGTGGTGGACCAGGTATGGGGCCCATAGCTTGTAAAAGACATTTACAGGTTTATCTGCCTAATCACCCTGTTGTAAAAGATTGTGGTCCTGCAACAGGAATAGGAGCTGTATCTGCCGCTCCCTGGGGAAGTTCAAGTATTTTATCAATTTCTTGGATGTATATAAAAATGATGGGATCTGAGGGATTAAAACTTGCTTCTAAAGTTGCAATACTGAATGCAAATTATATTGCTGACAGACTAAAAGATCATTATCCAATTTTATACAAAGGTTCAAATGGCAATGTTGCTCATGAATGTATTATAGATATTAGATCAATCAAATCTGAAACAGGTATTACCGAAGAAGATATTGCAAAAAGATTAATTGATTTTGGTTTCCATGCACCGACAATGTCTTGGCCTGTAGCAGGAACAATGATGATTGAGCCTACAGAAAGTGAAAACTTGTCAGAGCTTGACAGGTTTTGTGATACTTTAATTAAGATTAAACAAGAGATAGATTTAATTAAAACTGGTAAATTTGATAAAATTGACAATCCAATTAAAAATGCTCCTCATACCGACACCGAGTTAGCTTCTGATAATTGGACTCATAAATATTCTAGAGAAGAGGCAGCTTATCCAGCTAAATTTTTAAAAATAAATAAGTTTTGGCCACCAGTAGCTCGAGTAGATAATGTCTATGGTGATAAAAATATTTTCTGTACGTGTCCAAGCATGGATGAATTCAAAGAAGATGCAGCATAATCATTGATGAAAATTGCTGTAGTTGGTTCAGGCATTTCAGGATTAAGTGCAGCTTATTACCTCTCTAAAAATAATCATGTAGATTTATTTGAAAAAGAGGATCATTTTGGTGGGCACTCTCATACAATAGATTTAATTTTTGGAACGAAAAAAGTTCCAGTGGATATAGGCTTCATCGTATTTAACTTTAAAACTTATCCAAATTTAATTGAGTTTTTTAATGAAAATAAAATTGAAATTGAAAAAAGCGATATGTCTTTTTCTGTATCAGTAAAAGATTCAAACTTTGAATATTGTGGAAAAGGATTAAATGGTATTTTTTCTAATAAGTTGAATTTATTTAATATCAGATTTTTGAAAATGTTTTTTGATATTCTAAAATTCTATAAAAAATCTGACAGATTAAATGATTTAAATGAGGAAATCACTTTAGAGGATTATTTGGTAAAGAATAATTTATCTAAAGAATTTATAAATTATCATTTAATACCTATGGTATCAGCAATTTGGTCGATGCCACCTTATGCTGCAAACAAGATGCCTTTAAAATTTTTTTTAAAATTTTTTCAAAACCATGGATTATTTAAACTTAAGAATAGACCACAATGGTATACAGTTTCAAATAGAAGCAGATCATATGTAAAAACAATTCTTTCAAAAATTAGTGGCGAGTATTTTAAAAATTATAAAGTAAATAAGATTGTAAGCAAAAGTAATGGTATTGATTTATATTATGGCGGAAAAAATGAATTTTTTGATTATGATAAAGTAATTGTTGCGACTCATGCTGATGAGGCATTATCAATAATTGAAAATCCAACTGATCAAGAAAAAGAAATTCTATCTAATTTTAGTTATAAAGAAAATTATGCTTATATACATACAGATGAGTCAGTTATGCCTAAAAATAAGAATGCCTGGTGTTCTTGGAACTCATCTATGAAAAAAAATGAAATTGAAAAAAATTCTATCACTTATTGGTTAAATTTATTGCAAAATTTAGAATGTGAAAAAAATATCTTTCTTACTCTAAACCCTTATTTTAACATTGATGAGACAAAGATTTTAAAGAAGGTAAAATTTACCCACCCATATTTTGATCAATTAGCTTTAGATCATCAAAGTAAGCTTAAAAATTTGCAAAATAAAAGAAATATTCTTTTTTGTGGTAGTTATTTTGGTTACGGTTTTCATGAAGATGGAATAAAATCATCTATTGAAATGCTAAAATACCTTAATGACTAGTTCAATTTACAATGGAACAGTAATCCACAAGAGATTTAAACCCAAATTACATTTTTTTAAATATAGAGTATTTTCATTATTAATTGATTTATCTGATCTTAATAATTTGGGTAAAGATATAACATTTTTTTCTTATAATCGTTTTAATCTAATTAGTTTTTTTGACAAAGATCATGGTGAAAGAGATGGTTCATCTCTAATTGAATGGGTAAAAAAAAACTTAGATGAAAACGATATAAATTCAAAAGATATAAGAATAAAACTTTTGTGTTATCCAAGAATTTTGGGGTATGTTTTTAATCCTTTAAGCGTTTTTTTTGTTTATGATAATAACAAAAATTTAATTTCAATTTTATATGAGGTAAAAAATACTTTTGGAGAACAACATACTTATATTTTTAAAGTTGAAAATGATAATTTGTTACAACACAACTGTTCAAAAAAATTTCATGTTTCTCCATTTATTGAAATGAACTGTAATTATTTTTTTAGAATTTTAAAACCTTCGGAAAAGATTTCAGTCGTTATTGATCAATATCAACTAGATGAAAAAATTTTATTTGCATCTCAAGATGGAAAAAGAGTTGATTTTAATAGTAAAGAATTACTAAAATCTTACATAAAACACCCATTAATGACTTTTAAAATCATTTCAGCGATACATTTTGAAGCTTTTAAATTATGGCTCAAAGGAATAAAATTTATAAAAAAAAAACTTAAGATTAGGAATAATATTACTTTTGAGAATTAATGGGCATATATAACATTTCAGATCAAATTGTTTTAAAAATTTTGAAAAATATTGACCAAGGATATTTGGAAATAATAAAATACGATGGAGAATTATTAAAATTTGGAAACCCTAATAGCTCTTTAAAATCTACTTTGAAAATAAAAAAACCAAGTTTTTCTTTCAATTTGATAAAGGGAGGAAGTGTTGGTTTCGCTGAATCTTACATGAGGGATGAATTTGAAACTGACAACCTTTCAAATTTAATTGAGATTACTGCAAGAAATATCAAAATAATTCATAAATTTTCTGGTTTATTAGATTTCCCAATAGTCAATTATGTGAAAAATATATTCATCAAGAATACGAGAGGTCGAAGTAAAGAAAATATTTCAAAACATTATGATTTAGGAAATGAGTTTTTTGCACTTTGGCTTGATAAAACTTTAACTTATTCTAGTGCAATATTTGATGAGAGAAATAAAGAACTTTCAAATGCTCAAAATAATAAATACCAAAAATTAATTGATTTAATAAGACCAAACAATGGAGATAAAATTTTAGAAATTGGATGTGGATGGGGTGGATTTGCTGAATATTTAGGAAAAAAATATGATGTAAAGTTAGACTGTATAACTATTTCAAAAAAACAATTTGAATATGCAAAAAAAAGAATCCATGAGTGTGGGTTGAATGAAAAAGTAAATATAGAAATAAAAGATTACAGAGATTTAAGAGACAAGTACAATTCAATTGCTTCAATTGAAATGATTGAAGCGGTAGGACAAAATTATTTAGAAAGTTATTTTAAAACAATAAAGAACAATCTATCAGACAATGGAAGAGCAGCTATTCAAGCAATTACGATAGACGACAATATATTTGATCGATATAAAACTAAGACAGATTTTATCCAAAAATATATTTTTCCTGGAGGATTTTTACCAAGCAAAAGTATTATTAATAAATATGTTTCAGAAAATGGCTTAACTATAAAATCATATGATTCTTATGCAGATCATTATTCTAATACATTAGCAATATGGAGAAATGAATTTAATAAGAAGTGGGACTTAATAAAAAAACAAGGATTTGACTTAACTTTTAAAAGAATGTGGGAGTTTTATCTATCTTATTGTGAAGCAGGATTTAAATCCAAAAATATAGATTTAATTCAATTTTCATTACAGAATAAATGAGTTCAAAAGGAGACATATGACAATAAATAAAAATATTAAATCAATTATATTGATAATTTTTCTATTCTTAATTACAAACTGTTCAAATAATAGCGCTATGAAACCAGAAGATTTTAAAAATAAAGAACCAAGGTTAATAATTGAAAATTATTTATCTGGTAATGTAAAAGCATGGGGAGTACTTCAAAATAGATCAGGAAAAGTTACAAGACAATTTTCTGCAGATTTAAATGGAAAATGGGATGGGAAACAACTGATACTTGATGAAAAATTTAATTGGGATGATGGAGAAATTCAAAATAGGCAGTGGCAAATTACTAAAATTGATGAAAATAATTATGAGGGTACAGCAGGAGATGTTGTAGGAAAAGCTAAGGGATATTCATATGGCCCAGCTTTTAAATTTGAATATGTTTTATTAGTTCCAGTAAAAGGTAAAGAGATGAAAATTACCTTTGATGATTGGATTTTTAAACAAGATGATCGTGTAGCAATTAACAGAGCTACAATGACTAAATTTGGTTTTAAAGTAGCAGAATTAACTGTAGTTTTTGTTAAAGATTAATTTTTTTTTTGATACTTTGTAAGTTTTCCAATCAATCCAAAATAAATTCTATTTGGTAGGAAGCTAAGTATCTTTAAGATAATTGTTAGAGATTTTGGAAAATGAATTTCAAAAGAATTTTTTTTTATTAAACCATCATAAATTTTTTCTGCAGCATATTCAGGAGTTTTTAAGAAAGGCATTTTAAAATCATTTTTATCTGTCATGGGTGTTTTAATAAAACCTGGTGAGACTAGACATACTCGGACATTTGATCTACCGAAATCAAAATATAAACTTTCAGCTAAATTATTTAAAGCTGATTTAGAAGGTCCATACCCTGTTGAGTTAGGCAAACCTCGGTAACCTGCAATAGATGAGACTATTGTAATCGTTCCACTCTTTTTGTCCTTAAAGTATTTCTCTACAGCTTTAATGCTATTTAAGGTTCCAAAGAAATTAATTTTAAAAACATTTTCAATTTGTTCAACATCAATATCTTTTTCTCTTTTTGGATCCCATGTACCAGTTGAGAAAAAACAAATATCTATATTATGAAAAGTATTAACTATATTTTGGAAGACTTCTTTACATTTACTTTTATCGGTTACATCTAGTGGAAAAGAACTAATATTTTCATGTTCTCCACAAGTCTCTTTTAGTAGATTTTCACGTCTTGCAGAAATTGCAACATTCCAACCTTCTTTGGCAAATTTTATTGCTAAAGCTTTACCAATTCCTGTGCTACCACCTGTAATCCAAATTGTTTTTTTATCCATTCTATAAAGATGTATAATACTAATATGTTAAAAAATAAATTTTTATCATTAATTCTTTTTTCAATTGTCACTTTTTCTGCATCATTTATAGGTGGTTTGGTCACTATAAGCCTCAAAGAGCCTTGGTACTCTGGTCTAATTAAATCAAATTATAATCCACCAGATTGGATATTTGCCCCTGTTTGGACGACACTTTACATAATGATGACATTAGCTATTTGGTTCTTTTGGCACAGTAAAAAAAGAGATGTAAATACAATTTATATTTATTTTATACATATAGTTTTTAATGCAACTTGGAGTATTGTTTTTTTTGGATTACATCACATATTTTTTGCATTAGTTGTTTTAGTTATTTTGATAACTTTGATAATAATTTTGATTATAAGATTTAAACGTGTCAATTTTGTAAGTTATTACTTAATGATTCCATATTTACTTTGGTGTCTCTATGCTTTATTTCTTAACTATAACCTAATGATATTAAATTAAATGGATGACGTTGTAATAGTTGGTGGTGGAATTATTGGTGCAGCAACCGCTTATTTTCTGTCTAAAGAAGGAAGAAAAGTCAAAGTAATTGAAAGAGACCCAACTTATAAATCAGCTTCTTTTCCTCTCTCACTTGGTGGTTTTAGAAGACAATTTTTTCAAACAGAGAATATTTTGTTAGGTAAATTTGCCAGAGAGTTTATTTTTCAAATACCAGAATTACTCAAAACAGAAAAAAATCCTAATCCAACTGCAAGCATGGTTCCAAATGGATATCTATTAATGTTTGGCCCAGAACATGCGGAAGAACAATATAAGGCTTTGGAAAATCATAAAGCGTGCGAAGCTGGAACAAAAAACATTAAAGGATCTGATTTAGATAAATTTTTCCCTTATATAAACAAAGAAGGAATAGAAACTGCCACATTTACTGATAATAAAAGTGAAGGATGGATTGATCCTTTTCTTTTTCATACAGCATTAAAAAGTAAAGCAATAGAACAAGGTGCAGAATTCATAAAGGGAGAGGTAAAATCTTTGTCAGAAATAAATGCTAAAACCATAGTATCTGCCGCTGGATGTTGGACAAAAGAACTATTAGAAGATATTCCAGTTGAACCTCAAAAGCATACAGTCTTTAGAGTTAAGTGTCCAAAACACATTCCTGAAATGCCATTAACTGGAGATTTAACTACAGGAGTTTATTGGAGGCCTGAGGGTAAAGAGTATTTAGCTGGTTCACCTAAATCTGTTTTTGATGCTAAAGATCTCGAACCTGCTTGGGATGATTTTGAGGAATTAGTTTGGCCTGCTTTAGCTAAAAGAATTCCAGCATTTGAAGAATTGAAATTAACTGGGGGTTGGGCAGGTTATTATGATTGTAATAGATTAGATAATAATGCGGTTGTAGGAAAACATCCTAAATTTGAAAACGTATACTTAGCAACTGGATTTACTGGAAGAGGGTTAATGCAAGCACCAGGAATTGGAAGAGCTTTAACAGAACTAATTACAACAGGCTCTTATCAATCGATTGATATTTCAAATATGGCAGTAGAAAGAGTATTAGGTGCAAAAGCAAGACCCGAACCTTACGTGTTATAATTTACTATTAAATGCAAAAAATTTTTAATTTTTTTCCATTAACAGTTTATAAGTCTTCACTTTCACTATCAGAAAGTGAAAAAAACGAAATGATCGAAGAAGTCCGATTGATGGAAAAAAAAAGTAAAAATTTAGATTATAAATCTACAACAAAAGCTTGGACAGGAGATACCCAAGGATTTGAATATTTGCACAATAATCCAAAATTTAAAAATTTGTTTATTCAAATTAATAATTGTATTTTGGAATATTTAGAAAGTTTATCAGTGAACTATAAAAAACTTGATCTTTATTTTCAGAGATCGTGGGCAACAATTTCAAAAAAAACTGAACATATTGATAATCATTCACATGATCAGTCACATCTTTCTATTGCATTTTATTTAAAGAAACAAAAAGACGATGCTAAGATCATGTTTTTTGATACTTCTAAGCATAATGAATTTATTCCACAATTATTCGATTCAAGATCGCTAGCAAAAGAAAATATTTTTAAAAAACGAGATATTTTAAATTCAAGCAAAGTTGTATTTGATACTAAAGAAGATGATCTATTGATATTTCCTTCTAAAACAATTCATGGCACAGAACAAGGAAAGTCTAATTCTGAAAGGATATCAATTTCAGCAGATATAGTATTTTTAGCAAAAGATTCATCAACACTTGAACATTTAGTTCCCCCAGTCGAAAATTGGAAAAAATTTTCTAATTAATAAAGTTAAGTACCACAAAAAGTTTTGTAATCTTTAAAAGAGGTGTCCATTTTCAGATAATCTGAAATATTTTCTTGCAGTTCATATGGTGCTTTTAAAATTTCTAATAGTTTATTAAATGGCTCAAGATTACTATCGTTGGCTTTTTCTAATGCATTTTCAATTTTATGATTTCTGGGAATTACAAGAGGATTAACACTTCTCATTAATTTTGTATAATTTTCATGAGTATTATTATTTAGTTTTAATCTCTCTAGCCAATTTTTTTTCCATTTTTGAAAATTATCATCTTTATATAAGTCATCATCATAGTCTTTAAGATTCATTAAATGGCAAAAAGTATTTGTATAGTCTACTTTGTTTTGATGCATCCAAGTGAGCAAATCAACAATCAAAAACTTATCTTTTTTATCTTCACCTAATAATCCAAGTTTTGTTCTCATCATCTTCAACCATTTTTCTTCATATTTTTTGCCAAATGTTTCAATTATCTCTGTTGCACTTTTAACCGCCTTATCTTCATCTTCAGCAATTAAAGGTATTAAACACTCAGCAAATCTTGAAAGATTCCATTTTGTTATAGCTGGTTGATTACAATAAGCATATCTTCCCATCCTATCAATTGAGCTAAAAACTGTTTTTGGGTCATAGATATCCATGAATGCACATGGACCATAATCGATTGTCTCACCAGAAATTGCCATGTTATCAGTATTCATAACACCATGAATAAATCCAACACGCATCCAATTAACTACAAGATCAATTTGTTTATCTATAAGCACGCTCAAAAGGTCTAAAGCTTTATTGTTTGAATTTATTAGTTTTGGATAATGTCTTTTAATCACATAATTAAGTAAAATTTCTAACTCATCTTTTTTATCACGTGCTGCAACATATTGAAAAGTTCCAACTCTAATATGACTTGAAGCTACCCTCGTCAAGATAGCACCTTGCAATGGAGTCTCTCGCATTATTTCCTCACCTGTTTTAGCTACCGCTAAACTTCTTGTTGATGGAATATTTAGGTGATGCATCGCTTCACTAATTATATACTCTCTTAACATTGGACCCAGTGCAGCTCTGCCGTCACCATTTCTTGAAAATGCTGTTTTACCTGATCCTTTAAATTGAATATCGTATCTCTCATTATTTTTCGTTAAATGCTCTCCTATTAAAACTGCTCTTCCATCTCCTAACATTGTGAAATGTCCAAATTGGTGACCAGCATAAGCTTGAGCAATAGCATTACTCCCCTCTGGAAGAATATTACCAGCAAATAAAGCTGCTAATTCATTTTTGTCGATTTTGGAAAAGTCCAAGTTTAATTCTTCAACTAAATCTTTATTCATTAAAACTAACTCAGGGTTTTTTACGGCAATAGGTTCAATATGTTCTTTAAATACATCAGACAATCTTGAATAAGAGTTGTCGAAATTCCAATTCATATCATTCTTCATAAAGTTTATTGACTCCAGATTCTTTTTAACAATTCCTCTCTTCCACACGCTTTTTTATATCTAAGATATCTTTCTAATTTAATCTTATAAAAATCTTGATGGTATTCCTCCGCCTTATAAAATTTTTCAAAATTCCTAATGTATGTAACAACTTTTTTGTTAAATTTATTTTGTAAATCTTTTATGTCTTTTTCTATTAATTTTTTTTCTTCTTCATTTTGATAAAATGCAACTGATCTGTAACTATATCCTTTGTCACAAAATTGACCGTAAGCATCAAATGGATCAATATTAACCCAAAAATTTTCTAACAATTCCTTGAATGAAATAATTTTTTTATCATAAATTATTTCCACAACTTCAAAGTGACCTGTATTCCCATACGTTACCTCTTTGTATGTTGGGTTTTTAGTAATACCTCCAGAATAACCAGAAATTACCTCTTCCACACCTTTTAATTTTTCAAAAGACTCCTCAACACACCAAAAACATCCTCCCGCAAAATATGCTTTACCTTTTTGAGCAGAATATGAAAAATTTATATTAATTAAAAAAAAGAAAATTATTAAAAAATACTTCATTAATTATCATAAACAAATTCGTTATGATAAGTCCAGATTTTAAAGGTAGCTACTTATAAGTAGCCACCTTTAATATTTTAATTGAAAATTATTTTTTTTTGTATTTTGCTGCTTCTTCAGATCCCCCAGTAGCTGAACCTTTACTATATGAGTGAGCACCCATACCAGCTAACTGACCATCCTTAACAATCAAATATTGATTTCTAATTTCTTTACCTTCAAAGAAACATTCTAGTATTTCTCTAACTCCATCAGCATATCTTGATTGAGCTGTCAAAGATGTACCAGAAGTATGAGGTGTCATACCATGATTAGGCATAGTTCTCCATACATGATCATTAGGTGCTGGCTGAGGAAACCATACGTCTCCAGCGTAACCACTTAATTGACCACTCTTCAATGCTTTTGCTATTGCATCACGATTACAGATTTTTCCTCTTGCAGTGTTTACGATATATGCTCCTTTTTTCATTTTACTTATCATTGCATCATCAAATAAGTTCTCAGTTTCAGGGTGCAAAGGACAATTAATTGTTACCACATCACAAACTTTAACCATTGATTCTACAGACTCATGAAATGTAAGATTTAATTCTTTTTCAACAGAATCAGGTAGTTTATGTCTGTCAAAATAGTGCAAATGAACATCGAATGGTTTCATTTTTCTTAATGCATCTAAACCAATACGTCCTGCTGCAACTGTTCCAATGTGCATACCTTCAACATCATATGATCTTTGTACTGCGTCAGCAATATTCCAACCACCTTCATTAACGATTCTATGTTGATTGTGGTAATCTCTTACCATTGAAACAATCATCATAACAATGTGCTCAGCGACAGATCGAGAATTACAATAAGTTACCTCTACAACATCAATTTTATTATCCATTGCAGCTTGTAAATCGACATGGTCTGAACCAATTCCAGCTGTGATAGCCATCTTAAGATTTTTAGCTTTAGCAATTCTCTCTTTTGTCAAATAATATGGGAAGAAAGGTTGAGAAATTACAATGTCAGCATCAACAATATGTTTGTCAGCTTCACATCCATCACCATCTTTACTATTAGTAACTACTAATTCGTGACCGTTGCTTTCTAAAAATTTTCTTAACCCAAGTTCACCTGATACACATCCTAGTAATTGTCCTGGAGTATAATCTCTTCCTTTAGGTGAAGGTAAAGTCATTCCATCAGGATATTTCTCTATCTTCGGTAGTTCTGAAAGTGCATATGATTTCGGCATTCCACCTTGTGGATCATCATATAATACGCATAATATTTTCATTTATTCTCCTGTATATTTATAAATTTATATAGCGCATCTAACATTATTTTAGGATCTCAGGCAAACAAATTATTTTTGGCTTGGATAAGACTTTTTTAGAATAAATTTGTTAATGATAATTGCAAAAATAATAATTATTACAGCCCCTGATATTACAGGACTTAGCAAGTAATCAAATGAAACACTCCCAATTATTACTATTATGGGATTACCGCCCGCTGGAGGATGTGTAACGTTTAATAAGATCATTAATCCAACTCCAAATCCCACAGCTAAAGGGATAGTTAGAAAGATTGGTAATGGAATAAAATGTAAAAAAAGTAAACCTACTATTGCAGTAACTAAATGACCAAAAAAAACGTTTTTTGGTTGGGCAAAAGGACTTTCAGGATATCCATATAGCAAAACCATTGATGATCCAAACGAAGCTAACAAGAACACTCCAAACTCAGTTCTGTAAGTTAAAAAAGTTAAAATCCCAATAGTAATTATTGAAAATAGGCCAGCTAAAATGGATTGTTTTGTACTACCCATAACTTAGGTTGATACTATCTTTTTTAAGGTTTTGAAAGGTAACAATATACAATCTTTTTTATTAACATTTTCGTTTTTGATCAATTTTTTCAAGGAAATCCAGTCTTTTTCAGTAATTTTTACATTGTCATTAAAATATAATTCTGCCTTGTCACATAAGTCGTTAAGCTTTTCTTTTTGGTTGTTAATAGAAATTTTTGATAACAAACTAGCTGAGGCTTGGCAGTAAACACATGACTTTCCTTGATACCCAAAGTCTAAAATTTTTCCATTTTTTAATATAAGCTCTACCTGCATTTCATCTCCACACAAAGAATTTTTTAATTTTGAAACATGAGTTCTGTTCTTAATATTTCTATTGTTATCTGTGTTTGCGGCAATCTTAAGAACTTCTAAATCCATATTGAAATTAATTATATAACAAATGAAAACCAATCAAGGATAGAAATAGTTTTAACACAACTTTAAATGGAAAAATTAAATTAACTGTTTAAGTCATCTCATTTTTGTTGTAGTTGTAAATTTTTAGAACTAATCTCCCAAAATGCTTGAATTAAAAAATCCAAAAATTGCAGTCCCAGTTGTTTTGTTTGCAGGAATTTTATGGTCATTTGGTCCTCTTGTTGTGAGGTATATGGATAATCCAAATCAAGTTCCATGGCAGTATATATTTGGAAGAGGGTTGACAATTTTTATTCTTTTAAATCTTTATCTCTATTTTGAAGAGGGGATTAAATTTTATAAAAATTATTTAAAGATGGGATATTCAGGAATTATTGGTGGAACAGGGTTGGGAATTGCTATGATGAGTTTTATTTACTCAATTACTAATACCTCAGCTGCAGTTACTTTGCTTTGTTTGGCAGCAATGCCCTTTTTTACTGCTCTTCTTGCTTTTTTATTTCTTAAGGAAAAAATTTCATTAAATGTTTGGATTTCTATTTTTATTGCAACTATTGGAATTATAATTATGGCCTTTGGAAGTTCTGGGTCTAATTCTGTCGTTGGTTTTATTTTTGGAATGCTTTCATCAATTGGATTTTCTGTTTTTTCTGTGACTTTAAGATGGAGAACAGAGACTCCAAAGTTTACAACAGTAGCTTTTTCAGGTTTTTTTTGTTTTGTTTTTGCAGCTTTAATACTTTTAATTACTAAACAAGTGTTTTTTTCAACAAGCTATAATGGAGCGTTATTTTCACTTCATGGAACACTAGTTTGCTTAGGATTAATTTTATACTCTATTGGCTCAAAAGCTATTCCTGCTGCAGAATTAACATTATTATCATTAACTGAGGTTATTGGTGGAATTTTTTGGGTATGGCTTCCAATCCTAGGGATTAATGAAGTACCCGACACTTACACAATAGTAGGTGGTTTTTTTCTATTTATTTCCTTGGTCTATTACAGTTTAGTAATGCGTTGGAACAAAAGACACATTGCTCTTAATTGATTTATTAAGATATGGAACGACCTGATTTTTTTACTTTAAGAAATGGAGAAAAAGTAAAATTACCTTTTTCACTTAAAGAATACAAAGATAGAGTTCATAAACTTAGAAAAGCAATGTCTGAAAATGACATTGAGATAACTATTCTAACCTCAATGCATAATATTGCATATTATACTGGTTTTATTTATTGCTCATTTGGAAGACCCTATGGATGTGTTGTTACACAAAATAAAATTGTTACTATATCTGCAAACATTGATGCAAGCCAACCATGGAGAAGGTCACATTGTGATAATATCATTTATACTGATTGGAAAAGAGATAACTTCTTTAAAGCAATAAACTCAATAATTGATAAAAAAGATAAACCAAAGTTAATTGGGATAGAAAATGATCATATAACTCTGGAAATTAAAGATAAATTAAATTCAATTTTTGAGAATGCAACTTTTAAAAATATTTCAAAAAAATTGATGAAACATAGAATGATAAAATCTGATGAAGAGATAGAAATTATAAAGAATGGAGCCAGAATTGCTGATTTAGGAGCTGAAGAAATGGTTAAATTGATTAGGCCAGGTCAAACAGAGTTAGAAATCGCAATAGCTGGACGTGACCAAATGGAAAGAGAAATTGCAAAATCATACCCTGGAGCAGAATATATGGACACTTGGGTATGGTTTCAGTCAGGAATTAATACAGATGGTGCACACAATCCCAAAACGAATAGAGCTTTGAAAAATGGAGATATTTTGTCTTTGAATACTTTTCCAATGATATCAGGATACTACACAGCGCTGGAAAGGACTTTATTTGTTAATGAAGTGGATGATGCCTCTCTTAGAGCATGGGAAGCAAACGTTAAAGTTCACAAGCGAGGATTAGAATTGATAAAGCCAGGTATTAAATGTTCTCAAATTTGTGAAGAGTTAAATGATTTATTTGCCTCACTTGGATATCTTCAATATAGAACTTTTGGGTATGGTCATTCTTTTGGAATGTTATCTCATTTCTACGGAAGAGAGGCTGGATTAGAATTAAGAGAGGATATTGATACAGTGCTAGAGGAAAACATGGTGATATCAATGGAGCCGATGATTATGATCCCAGAGGGAAAACCTGGTGCTGGTGGATATAGAGAACATGACATTTTAGTAATTAAAAATGATAGTGTAGAAAATATAACTAAATTTCCATTTGGTCCGGAACACAACGTTATAAAGAATTAAATGACAGATAAAATAATTGTTAATAGTTGGAATGAGTGGGACCCATTAAAACACGTCATTGTAGGTCGTGCTGATGGAACATGTATACCAGCTCCTGAACCAGCTTTAGATGCTAAAGTACCAGAAGATAGTGATATGAGGGGTCAATTTGGACCAAGAACCAAAGATACCATAGATAAAGCCAATGAACTTTTAGATAACTTTTCATCATTATTAGAAAAGCGTGGGATCAAAGTTGATAGACCGACACCATTAGATTTTAATCAACCAACCTCAACGCCAGATTGGAAAGCCGAAACCATGTTTGGCTGCATGCCACCAAGAGATGTTTTGTTAACTGTAGGAAATGAGATTTTAGAGGCCACTATGAGTTATAGATGCAGATGGTTTGAATATCTTTGTTATCGACCGTTACTTAAACATTATTATAATGAAGATCCAAATATGAGACACGAGTCAGCACCAAAACCAAGATTAACAGATGCTGATTATAGAAAAGATTATCTATCAGATAAAATTGGTGTTCAAAAAAGATTAGAATGGACTGAAAAAAAATACTTTGTAACAACTGAAGAAGAACCATTATTTGATGCAGCTGATGTTTTAAGATTTGGTAAAGATTTGGTTGTTCAACATGGTTTTACTACTAATCTTAAAGGTATTGATTGGCTAAAAAGACATTATAAAGATCATAGAGTTCATGCTGTTAATTTTCCAGGGGATCCATATCCAATTCATATAGATGCAACTTTTACACCTATCAAAGAGGGCCTTATTATAAATAATCCTCAAAGAAGGCTTCCAAAAGAACAAAGAAAATTATTTGAGAACAATGGATGGAAAATAATCGACAGTGCTCAACCTGCACATAATGAACCTCCACCACTTTGTTACTCATCTGTTTGGCTATCCATGAATGTTTTAGTTCTTGATCCAAAAACAGTTTGTGTTGAAAAAAGTGAAGTCTATCAAGCTGAACAACTAGATAAATTGGGAATGGAAGTTGTACCAGTTGAATTAAGAGATGCTTACGCTTTTGGCGGAGGCATTCATTGTTGTACAGCTGATGTCTATAGGGAAGGTGGATTAAAGGATTATTTTCCTAATCAAAAAAACTAATTTTCTTTAGTCACATCAACTTCAAATTTTTCTAATCCTGAAGAAAAGTTTTTATCAACATTAGTCTCTTTTTTTTCAAAAGATTGAAGCTTTTCTAATTCTCTTTGTCTTAATCTTTCCTCTCTTAAATTCTCTCTATGTTCTTTTGCTTTTTGTTCTCTATCAAATTTTTCTTCCCATTCTTTAATTTTGATATATTCAAGTTGTTTCTGTTTTTCCTCTTCTTCTTTGATTATTTTTAAAGTTCTCTCTTTTCTTCTTTTCTCTTTTAGTTCAAGATTTTTTTGTTCTTCTTCCCTAACTTTTAAATCTATATCTCTTCTATTTTGAGCTTCATCTCTAAGCTTTAACTCTTTTTCTTTATCTCTTAGTTCCTTACTTATTAATATCAATTCTTCATCTTTTTTAACTAATCTCGATGCCTCTAACTTTTGAGTTTCTTCTTTGATTTTAATTTCTTTTTCTTTTAACCTTAATTCATCTTCACCAAATTTTAATTTATTGCTTTCCTTAATAAGTCTCTCTTCCCAAGCTTTAAGATCTTTTCTTTCTTTAAGAATTTGATTTTTTTCCTGTAATTTTTCTAATTTGATAGCCTTAATTTTATTAAGCTCTTTATTTTTTTTATAATTAGAAAAAGCTTTACTTAAAAAAGATTTTGGCGCTAAGTTAGTAATTTTTACTATCCCATTAGCTTTTTTTATTTTTTTTTGTTTAGTTTTTTTTCTAGGCATTTTTTATAATTCGCATAGAAACAAATATTTGACTTAGTTTCAATAATTCTGTCTTATAATGAGCTAATTTGTGCTTATTTTGAGTTTCAACCTATAAGTGATTAATATAAGTTAAATTTAACAAAATTTATAATTTTTTTGCATAAAACAAATGTAAATATTATTAAAGTTAAGTGAAAAAATTTAAAAAATTAATAATTGCTTGTGACGGAGAGTCAGCGAGCGGAAAAAGTACAGCAGCAAAACTCATTTCCAATAAATACAAATTATTACTCATAAATTCAGGGTTACTGTATAGATATGCAAGCAAAGAAATAATCAAATATAAACCAAAAAACAGTATTAATTTTCTTAAAAAAAAATTTAAAAAAATTTCCTATAAAAAAATAGTAAAATTAAATCTACATTCTGAGGAAATAAGTAACCATGTTGCTATTTTAGCAAAAAATAAGAATATTCGAAAAATAATAAATGCTTTTCAAATGACATTAATTAAAAAAAATAAAAAGATTTGTGTAGAGGGCAGAGATATAGCTAGTAAAATATTAGCTAAAAATCCAAAATATGATTTAGCTTTTTACTTTAAGTGCAATGTTAAAGTTGCAAGCTTTAGAAGATGGGTAGATATTAAAAAGAAGGTTTCCTTAAAAAGTGTTAGAAAATCTTTAATTAAAAGAACTTCTATGGATAAAAAAAGAAAGAATAGTCCACTAATAAGAGTAAAAGATGCAATTTTGATAAGAACAGACAAATTAAATAAAAAACAAGTTTTATCTAAAATGTCAGAGCATATAGAGAAACTTAATTAATTTCTCTATTTTCCTCTTTAATTGGTTCGTCAATTGGTTCTGTTGTAGGATTAAGTTCAATTCCAGCTGGTGTAATTGTTTGAGGCATTGCAACAAATTGTGAGTCTGGATTTTCTACTGTTTCTCTAACTCTCATTCTATAAATTCCAAAAGCACCTATTAAAGAATGAAAGAAAAATAAAAAAACAAAAAAACCATTTGATCCGACGAGGTCCATAAATATTGAACATAAAAAAGGACCACTCATAGCACCTAGACCAAATGTGAATTGAAGTCCTGCACCTGCTGCAACAAATTTATCCTTTGTAATATAGTCATTTGTGTGGGCAAGGATTAGTGAAAACATTGGTAAACTACAAAAAGAAAACAAGATAAAGAATATATAAAACCATGTCTTACTTGTTGCTAATCCATCAGGTAAATACATTTGTCCGGAAACAAATATTGTAATGATCGCAAAAATTGCAGCTCCAAAAGTTGATGCAATAATTACTTTCCTTCTGTCATAAACATCAGAAATTTTTCCAACAGGAAATTGAGCAACAGCACCAGAAATTGCTAGTAAAAAAGTAACAATTGAAATTTCTAAAATAGTAAAATTCATTGATGTTGCATACACCGCTAGAAGAGTAAATAAAGCAGACTGTATTGTGCCATAAAAAAAGGAACTAAACATTCCAAATGGTGAAGATTTATAAAGTTCATTAAGTGACATAGCATTTATTTTTTTAAAAGTAGGTGGTTTTTTTTTAGTAAGCAAAATAGGTATTAAAGCAGCTGAAGTTATTACAGAAACTAATATGAAAGGTTGAAAATTTTTTGGAGCACTGAAATTTAATAAAAACATTCCAATCCCCATAGATCCATAAAGTATCACCATATAAATCGATAAGACACTTCCTCTATTTTTATTACTTGATCTATCGTTAAGCCAACTCTCAGCAACTGTGTAAATACAAACCATACTTATTCCAGTTAGAACTCTTAATAGGAACCATATAAATGGATGAATCAAAATTGAGTGAACTAAAATAATTAGTGATGCTAAAGATGCAAAAGCTGCAAAAACTCTGATATGACCAACCCTTGAAATTATGTTCGGAATAGTAGCTGCACCTATGAAATATCCAATGAAATAACCAGACATCATAAATCCAGTTGCTGTCAAACTAAATTCTTCCTGTACAGCTCTTACCCCAAGTAATGATCCTTGGAAACCATAAGCCATCATTATGAAGCCCATTCCTAAAAACAATGCCCAAGAATTCTTTAAAACTTTATTCATAAAATTCGCGCTAATTATCTGCCATCTATTATTAAATCAAGACTTAATTGTGACGGTAATTAAGATTTTTTTAATTTTAAAAAAGAGTGAATAGCGATTGTTGCAATTATGATAACTCCACCTTGAAGTGTTTCAATACTAGGCTGTTCTTTAATAACAAACCAAACCCATATTGGGCCAATGATTGTCTCTAACAAGAAGAAAAGATTTACCTCAGCAGCTGGTATAAATCTTGGAGCAATAGTTACTAAAACGAATGGTATTGCTACACAAAGAATACACATTAAAGGTACAATAATTAAGTCTTTTTCTACTAGGGCAAAGCTTTCAATGAAAAACAGTGCAAAAGTAGCAACAAATAATTTACCTACAACTGCAGCAGGGACTAAATTTTTTGATTTTGCTGATCTGATAGTGACAGCTCCTACAGCAAGACCAATAGCAGTGATAAACCCCAGTATATCACCATAAAAATTACCAAGCTTAAGGGAGTCAAAGAAAATATAGACAATTGCAGCAAAAGTAACAATTATCGAAATCCACGTCTTTCTATCGGGAGGTTCCTTTAAAAACACTGCCCCCAATATAGCTGATAACATAGGTGCAGTTGCGATCATTACCAGTGTGTTTGCTACATTAGTATTTTGAATAGAAACTACGAAAGTAATATTAGTAACACTGAAAGTAGCTATATATATAATACCGTGATAACCACTAGTAAAAAGTATTTTAAAAAAGTTAAGTTTGTAGATTAATAGCATACCAAAGAAAACAGTTAAAAATGGAATTATTCCTCTATAAAAAACAAGCCCCCAAGTATCAATGCTAGAAAGTCTGATAAATAAAGAGTCAGGTGTAATAAACATTACAGCCACAAAAGCAAGTAAAGATCCCTTTTGTTGGTCTGTTAAATTTTTCACGCTTTTAAATCTTTCCAAAAAGTTTTGGCGAGATTAATTTTAGAAATATCAAATAAAGTTTTTAGTCCAGTTGGAGAGGTGACATTAATATCCCCGTTAAGCTTTTGATCAATAAAATCAATCCCTGCAAAAAAAATTTGTTCTTTTTTTAAATCTTTCGCAATTATTTTTGAAATTCTTTTTTCTAATGTTGTTAATTTAATACTTTTTGGTATTGCACCTTTGCTCATGTTACTTAGAAATGACCCTTTTTTAGGTACTCTAGAAATTGCACCACATATTTTCCCATTAATCAAAAAAACTCTTTTATCTCCGATACTTATTTTAGGTAAATATTTTTGACACATTATATGATCATGTTTTTTGATAAATTTTTGAATAAACTTTAAATTAAATTTTTTGAGTAAATGAATATCATTCCCACCAAAACTGTGAACAGGTTTTATAATTACATATTTATTTTTTCTAAAAAAGTTTTTAATTTCCTTAATGTTCTGAGTAAAAATTGTATTTGGCATAAACTTTTGATATTTCGCAGAATAAAGTTTTTCAGAAATATTTCTTATTGAAGTAGGGTTATTAATTATTTTTACCTTATTTTTAATTGTCTCAAGTATGTAAGTTGTTGAAATATACTCTAAATTGAAAGGCGGATCTTGTCTAATTAAAATGTATTTACATTTTATAAGATTTAAATTTTGTTTTTTTTGAATTTTATAAAATTTTTTATCTTCATAATTAAACTTAATAAAAAAACCTTTAGCTATGACTTTTGTACCTATTATTGATAAATCTTTAGGATCATAATAAAAAACCCTATACTTCTTTTTTTGGATCTCATTAGCTAAAAAAATACTTGTATCTGTTTTTGGATTAAGTTTAGAGGGGTGGTTACCTTGTATGGCAACAATTTTATTTGTCATATAAATCTTTTAAATCTTCATTTTTAGAAAATTTAGTAATCATATGATCTGCATTTGTTGTTCTATTATCAATAACTTTTTGCAAATGATTTAAAAACAAAGTTTCATTTTTTCCGCTTTTATTTAGTATATCTCTATCATCCAATCCTTTTCTCGAGATCTCTAGTAAAGTTGACGCCCAATAAAAAAGATCTTTACCCATCAATTGAGTATTAAAACCTTTTTGAGGAGCATCTAAATAAGCATCAATTATCTTATCCTTATCCCATGATGAGATTAAACTGTAAACTTCATCCAAATTTCCATATAGCATCCCAATAAAGAATGCAGGACCAGCACAAAGACAATCCCAGCCACAAGTATCCATAGATCTTAATTCAATATATTTTTTTAACCTATTTTCTGTAAATATCGTGCTTAAGTGTAAGGATAAATCATTCTCTGTTGGAAGACGATTTTTTATTTCATCTATCTTTCCATTCATGAAATCTTTAAAAGTATATTTATTACCTGAAATATATTTATGTTTATCTAGTATAAATAAAATTGGGAAATTTAAAATAAAATCAGCATATTTTTCAAAATTTAAATTTTCAAAAAATAATTTTGGAAGACCTCCCCGGGAAGTATTTTGCCATACTTTAGATCTATAAGATAAGTAATCACTCTTTTTTTTTTCAACTATTGAAGAGTTAGCAAACAAAGCAATAGAGATTGGAACTATTGAATTTACTACTTTAAATTTTTTGAAAAAATCTTCTTCTGAAGAATAATCAATATTTAATTGAGTTCCACAAGTTCTATACATCATATCTAGACTTGATTCTCCACCTGGTGGCATGTCGTTTGTCATAAGTTTGTATCTTTGTTTAGGATTGTTGGGAATTTCATCAAGCTTTGAAATGGGATCAAAACCAGTACTCACAATTTTTATATCAAGTTTTTTTGTGACTTGCTTAAGTTCAAACAAATAATCATAAGACTCTGCACATGCTTCGTGAATATTATTAAGTTTCTCTCCAGACAATTCAATTTGGTTTCCTGGTTCAAGAGTGATGTTTTTGCCATCTTTGTTTAAACCAATAATATTTTCACCCTCTTTTATTGGATTCCAACCAAACTCATTTAACGCAGAAAACATCTCTTTTACTTTTGAGTAGTCAATTCTTTTATTGTTTTTGCTATTAAATAAAAATTTCTCGTGCTCAATGCCAATCTTGAAATCTTTTTTTTCTTTTATTCCAGATTTGAAATATTCAATTACATGTTCTTTAGAAATAGTCATGTTTAATAATATAACCTATAAATTTTACGTCGAAGAATATGGTTTTCTCGAAAAAACTTTTTTTACAAAGGGTTTAAAGAAATCTAATGGCAATGATTTATAATTTGGATCAAATGAGTTTTGATCATATTTTTCACAAAAATCTACAGTATCCTGATAATATTTATGATTTTTATATTCGTCTCTTTTATTTTTGTTACCTCCTAAATGGTGTGCGTAATAATACATCTGAAACTCACCGTGTTTCTCAACAATCCAATGAGTTTTTTCTGACACATATGGTTTAAGAATTGCTGCAGCATATTCTGAATGGTTCATTGGAGCTAACTCATCACCAATATCATGTAATAAAGCAGCCACAATCATCTCATCGCTTTCACCATTTTTATACGCTCTCGTAGCACTTTGAAGTGAATGTTCTAATCTTGAAACTTGGTAACCTTCTAGAGTTTCAGTAAGTCCTGACATAAATTTCAAAATTCTATCTGCAGTTTTACTTGCAAAATCTTTTTCATGTTTATCAAGAAAAAGATAATCCTCTTTAGTTCCATTTTTCATTTCTGTAAAACTTACTTTTTTCATAAATTAATTATTTGATGCAGTACTTAATAAAGAAAGTTGTGTTATTTTGCTATCACCTAGTTCATCAATAGGTTTTACAGGATAATCTCCAGTAAAATAATGATCTGTTAATTGTGGATAATTTTCATTTCTTTTATCAAATCCAATAGCTTTATACATGCCTTGAATAGATAAAAATTTTAATGATTTAGCACCAATGTATTCACAGATTTCGTCATTATTTTTATTCGCAGCCAATAATTCTTTTTTTGTTGGCGTATCAACTCCATAGAAATCTGGGTGCCTAATCTCAGGACAAGCAATTCTCACATGAACTTCTTTTGCACCAGCATCATATAGCATTTTTACAATTTTGTGAGATGTCGTTCCTCTGACTAAAGAGTCGTCAACAAGAATAATTTTTTTATTTTCTATTGTTGTTTGATTTGCATTGAGTTTTAGCTTAACTCCCAGACTTCTTATTTTTTGACTTGGCTCTATAAAGGTTCTTCCTACATAGTGATTTCTAATTAATCCATGTTCATAGTTTTTACCTAAATGTTGCGCAAAACCTAGAGCTGCAGCATTACCAGAGTCAGGAACAGGAACAATAATATCTGCATCAATATCATTTTCTTTTGCTAATTCTTTTCCTAAATTTTTACGATGTTCATAGGCTGTCTTTCCATTGAGAATACTATCTGGCCTTGCAAAATAAATATACTCAAAAACACAAGGCCTAATCTTTTTTTCCGGGAATGGTTTAATACTCTTTAGTTTATCATTTTCTATTAAAACAATTTCACCGTTTTCAACATCTCGAACAAATTTTGCACCTATAATATCTAATGCACAAGTTTCAGATGCAAGGACATAGCTATTTTTTAATTTACCAATTACCAAAGGTCTTATTCCATAAGGATCTCTTACTCCAACAAGTAAATTTTGAGTTAGCATAACCAAAGCATAACCACCTTGAATTTGAAATATTGCATCTATTATTTTGTCGATAGTTTTTAATCTTTTTGATTTTGCGATAAGCTGAACAATTGTTTCAGTGTCGGAAGTCGTGTAGAAAATTGCTCCCTCTTCAACAAGTTTATTTCTTAAGTAAATTGAGTTAGTTAGGTTTCCATTGTGTGCAACTCCAATCCCACCGGCATTAGTATCTGCGAAAAAAGGTTGGATGTTTCTTAATGTATTATTTCCAGTGGTACTATATCGATTATGACCAATTGCAAAATTTCCCTTAAGATTATCTAAGACTTTTTCTTTGTTAAAGTTGTCACCAACTAACCCAAATCTTTTCTCTGAATAATATCTTTTTCCATCAAATGTAACTATTCCACAGCCCTCTTGTCCTCGATGTTGTAAAGAATGCAATCCAAGAGCGACTAAAGCAGAAGCATCTTTTATATTGCTAATTCCAAATACCCCACATTCTTCATTCAACTTGGAATTATAAATCTTCAATTTTTTCTTTAGAATCTTGATATGCTTTTTCATTTGGAAAAACTTTCAGTAAGTAATTACTACCTTTTTCAAGATATGGAAAGGTGTATGATTTGTTTAAATTTACTGGCCATTTGTCATAATTATACACGATATGTATTCCTGAAAATATACATATTGAGATAATATAGGCTCGAATAAATCCAAAAAAGAATCCAAAAACAGTATCTAAACTTCCTAGACCAGTATATTTGATTGCTCTACTTATCCCTTTATTAACCAACAATATTAAAAAGATAACTATAATAAAGATTGTTATACCAAGTCCTACATCAAGTACGTATTCATTATCTATTATATCTTTAACATATGGTTTAAATCTTGGAAATAGAATCAAAGTTATAATATACGCCAATAACCATTTTGACATTGAAAGTATACTTAAGACAAATCCTTTGCTGTAACATTTAATTAGTGAAAGAATAGTTATTAATATATAAATTAAATCAATCGAAGAAACCGAATTAAAAACTTCTCCAAAAAATTTTAGAGTAATTTCAAACATATATTCTTATTTTCCAAAAGGCTTAAAAACTAATATTAAAGATGGAAGTAAAGTTAAAACGGAAATCATTGCAAATAACATTGCTAATCCTGTGAAAATTCCAAAATAAATTGTAGGTATGAATTTAGATAAAACTAGAATAGAAAAACCGAAAACTATTGTTATGGAAGTATTTAGGATTGCAACACCGACTGTTGAATGACAAGTATTTAAAGTTTTCTTATAATCATTTATTTTGTTAAACTCTTCCTTGAATCTGTAGATATAATGTATGCTGTTATCAACAGCTATACCTATTGTGATAGCAGCGATTGTGATAGTCATCATATCTAAAGGTATCTCTAGTATACCTATTATTCCTAAAATAAAAAATGCTGCAATAAAGTTCGGAACAACTCCAATTAAAGATAATTTGATGTTCTTAAATAAGATTACAAACATTCCAAAAATACCAAGCATAACAAGACCCAAAGTAAGAATTTGAGATTTAAATAAGCTTTGTAATAAATTATTAAATAAAATCATTACCCCAGCTAATTTGTATCGCTCTTCGTTTAATCCAAATTCATTTTGCAGGTCATGATTTATTTTTTTGATAAGCTCATTTCTTTTAAGATCTTTTTGGGAGTCAATTATTCTCAAACTTATACGAGCCTCATTATCTTTTATTGAAATATAAGGATCAATTATCTCAGTTTTAATATTCTCAGGAATTTTAGTATACAAAACACCCATCTCTAAAGTCCCGAGAGGTTTATTATTGTTTAATTGAGTTGCAACATCAACTATTGATGAAAATGATAGGACTTTTCCTATTTCAGGAAGACTATCAAGATAATTATGCACGTTAGAAATCATCTCTATTTTATCTTTTGTAAACCAATATTTCTCATCATTTTTTTCCTCATCGCCCCAATCTTCAAATTCATCATCTTCCTCTAATTTGTCTTCTTTTTTTTCTGGGAATTTTAAAATCACCTCTAGAGGTGTTGTTCCACCCAGTTTTTCATCAATTAATTTCATGCCTTTATAGATTTCTGTTTTTTTACTAAAATAATTTATAAAACTATTCTCAACTTCCAATCTACTTATCCCAATTATACTTAAAATAATTACTATCCCAGTAGTTATAAAAACTTGATTTTTAAAATTAATAGAAATTTTTTCTAATGATGAAGTTATTTTGGAGTTAAAATTTTCCTTTATAAGAGTTTTATCATTTTTTAAAAAACTTAATAAACTTGGAAGCAAGGTAAAAGTAATAATAAATGATGTTATTAATCCAAAAGTCATCATCAAACCAAAATCTATGACTGGTTTAATTTCACTAAATATTAAAGATAAAAAAGCGATAATAGTTGTTAAAGCCGTGTAGAGTATTGGCCAAAACATTTTTTTTGTAGTTAAAGAGATTATTTCATGATCACTTTTGTTAGGATAAGATTTTCTTAATTGTATAAATCTAGTGCTCATATGAATATTCATTGCCATTGTTAAAATCAACATCAGCGCAATAAAGTTTGAGGAAATAACAGTTACTTTCCATCCGATAAGACCTAAAAGGCCCGTCATAATTATAACAGAAAAAAAACAACTACTTATTGGAACCACCACCCAAATTAAATTTCTAAAAACAAACCATAGGGTTGCAATAATAAATGCAAGTACACCCAAACCAAAAACAATGATATCACTTTTAATGAAAGTCATCATATCATCAGCAATCATTGGTATACCACCTAAATAAATTTTTCCTATGTCATCGTAACTTTTGATCACTTCTCTAATTTCTAAAATATTATTATGATTATTTTTTTTTATTTGATCTTTAAATATTTGGATTTCTTTATCTGACTTATTTTCTATATCTTCCAATTTTTGATTTTCTTTAATATTAACAATTATTCCACTTGTTTTACCATCTTCACTAATTACAAAGTTTTTAAAAACTGGACTTGCTAAAATTTCCCTAAAGCCTCTTTCTTTATCAACACCTTCATCTTTAAGTGTTTTAAAATTTAAAAGTCTTTCCTGAAGAGGTGCATCGGAATTATCTAATAGAGGTATATCTAAAAGTGTAACAACACTATGAACCCAATCTAAGCTTTGAAGCTTATATTTTAAACTGAGAAGATTGTTAATTGCACTGTCTGTTACCATACCATCATTAGGTGTATGAGTTAAAACCAGAAATTCTTTTGAACCATATCTATTTGTCACTTCTTTTAAGTATTCAAGATCAGGATCACCTTCGATTAAAAGTGTTTCAGATGATGCATCAAGCCTAAAATCCTTCGAGTAATATCCAAAACTAATTAAAGCAATTAATAAAATGATTAGAATAGATCTTGGATTTTTTAGAATTATTTTTTGGTATAAATGAGCAATCATTTATCCTTACTTATATTGTAAATTAATTATTTTGAGTATCTTTAAATTTTGTAAATCTCTCCTCAAACTCAAGTGTGACTTTACCAATAGGACCGTGTCTTTGTTTTCCAATGATTATCTCAGCTAAATGTGCAACTTCATTCATTTTTGCTTGCCACTCGGCATGCTCTACTGTTGCCTCTCTTGGTTCTTTTCTTTGTAGATAATAGCCTTCTCTATAAACAAACATAACTACATCAGCATCTTGTTCAATAGAGCCAGATTCTCTTAAATCTGCTAATTGCGGCTTATGATCATCTCTCTGTTCAACTTGTCGAGATAATTGCGATAATGCAAGGACAGGCACACCCAACTCTTTTGCGATAGCTTTTAAGCCTTGTGTGATTTGAGAAATTTCTTGCACTCTCCCATCTTTATTGTTGAATAATCCTTTCATAAGCTGAATATAGTCAACAACAATTAAATCTAAACCGTGAAGTCTTTTAATCCTTCTAGCTCTATTGCTCATTGCGGCAATACTTATTGCTGGGGTTTCATCAATAAATAAAGGAAGCTCAGATATATCTTTAGAAGTTTCTAAAAATTTATCAAATTGTTCATCTGAAATCCTACCTCTTCTTATATCGTTTGAGCTAATTCTAGCTTGTTCAGAAATAATTCTTGTAGAAAGTTGTTCTGATGACATCTCTAAAGAGAAAAAAGCTACTGAAGATTTTTTTCCATTATCTTGAATATCTTTAGCTGCGTTAAAAGCTATGTTTGTTGCTAGTGAAGTTTTACCCATCGATGGCCTACCGGCAATAATAATAAGATCAGATTGATGTAAACCCCCTAATTTATCATCTAAGTCTCTTAGTCCAGTGGGTACTCCAACGATACCTCCCTCATTTTTATAGGCAGCGGATGCCATTTCAATAGTTTGTTTCATGGCATCGTCAAACTTTATCAATGATGAGTTAAAAGTTCCTTTTTCAGCTAAATCATAAAGTAGTCTTTCAGAATTTTCTATTATATTTTGACCATTAGTTTCGAGGTTACTATCTTTTGCATCATCTATTATTTGATCAGATATTTTTATTAACTCTCTTCTTACAAACATATCATATATTATTTTTGAATATTCAATAGCCTGTCTAACCGAAGTAGAAAATTTAGTAATTTTTACTAAATATTCTGGAATATTTAATTCATCTTTTTCATTTTCAAAATAATTTTTTAGAGTTATTGGATTAGCAAGTAAACCCTTATAAATCATGCTCTCGATAGCATTAAATATTTTTTGATGCATTGGGTCATAAAAATTAATATTTGAAATAATAGAATTAATTTCATCAAATATTTCATTAGTAACTAAAATTGATCCTATAACTGCTTGTTCAGCTTCAATATTGTTAGGCAGTTCTTTGAAATTATCTTTTACCAAACTCAAATTATTTTCCATAATGTAAATTTACAGAAAATTATTTTATTTAAAATTAAAAAAAAAGCTGTGGATTAAATTGTATAATTATTGAATTGTTTCAGCTGATTTTACATTTATGTAAACTTCTGCATCAACTTCAGAGTGTAGAGTTATTTTTACTTTAAATTTACCTAAAGATTTAATCTCTTGAACAGGCTGAATCATTGAGGGTTTAATTTCTACGTTGGCCACCTCAAGTATTAGTTTTGAAATTTCTGTTGGTTTTACAGAACCATATAGTTCATTATTTTCGGTGTTAAGTTTTTTTACACTAAATTCTTTTTTATTTATCTTTTCTAAAATTTTTTTAGCTTCTTGTTTTTTTTCATTATCTTTTTTAGAAAGTTCAGATTTAAGTTTTTCAACTTTTCCAATATTTTCTTTAGAAGCGTAAAGGGCTTTCTTGTTTGCTATTAAAAAGTTTCTAGCAAATCCTCTTTTAACATCTATGACCTCTCCAATAGATCCAATTCTTTTCAAGTTCTCTAATAATATCACTTTCATTATATAAGCGCTAAGTTTCTTGCTCTTTTTATTGATAAAGATAATTCCCTTTGTTTTTTTTGAGAAACATTAGTAATTCTTGAGGGTAAAATCTTCCCATTTTCTGAAACATACTTTTTGAGTAATTTGATGTTTTTATAATCTATTTTAGGTGCACCTTTTATAGAAAGAGGACAACTTTTTTTAAATTTATATTTATTAGACTGAAAAATACTTAGTTTTGCAAAATTACTTTTATTTTTTTTATTTCCTTGATTTTTTTTTGGCATAATTAACTTTTATTCTTTTCTTTTTTTTCTGTTTTTTCATTTTCATCTTTTTTAGAAAAATAATTGGTATCTAGATCAAACTTTTTTACTTTGACAGTCAAATGTCTTATTAACTTTTTATCAAGTGACTCATTCTTTTCTAACTGTTCAATCGTCTTTCCATGACCCTTTATTTTAAAATGAATATAACTTCCCTTTCTATTTTTCTTAATAAGGTATGATAGATTAAGAAGACCCCAATTTTCAGTTTTAACAACTTCACCATCATTTTTTTCTACAATTTTGGAATATTTTTCTGTTAATTGCTTAAGTTCAGCTGGAGAAGCATCTTGTCTAGCTATAATTGTGTGTTCGTATAAATTCATATTTATTCTTTAATAAAAAATGAGGATATACTATTATAAATTCTCAATTACAATAGTAAAATAAATATTAATTAAATAATTTTTTAAATGTTTTCAGTAATTTTTCCAGGCCAAGGTTCACAAATTGTTGGAATGGGAAAAGAATTTTTCGATAGATATGATGTTGTAAAAAAGTTATTTCAAGAGGCTGATGATACTTTAGGTATTAACCTATCAAAAATAATCTTGAACGGCCCAAAAGAACAATTAGATCTTACTGCAAATACTCAACCAGCTATTTTTTTAATAAGTTATTCAATATTCCAAGTTATTAAAAATCAATTTAATATAAACTTAAATGATATAAAATATTTTGCTGGACACTCATTAGGAGAATACTCTGCTTTATCATGTGCAAATTATTTAGATTTTAATCAAACTATTAAAATCTTAAGAATAAGAGGAAATGCAATGCAAAACTCAGTTCACCAAGGTGAAGGAGGAATGTTGGCAGTTTTAGGATCAACTATTAAAGATATTGAAAAAATATTAGTAGACAATGAAAAAAATTTCAAAGCCTTTATCGCAAATGACAATACAGAAGGCCAATTAGTAATAAGTGGCAAGATAAATGATTTAGAGAAATTGAGCGATATATTAAAAAATAAAAAAATAAAGAATATCAAACTCCCTGTGAGTGCGCCTTTTCATTGTAACTTGATGATAAAAGCAAAAGAAATAATGAGTCATGAATTACAAAAAATTAAATTTCAAAAATCGAACAATATATTGATTTCTAATGTTACCGCTAACGAAATTAAAAACGTCGATGAATTAAAAAGTTTGTTAATTGATCAGATAGAAAGAAGAGTTAGATGGAGAGAGAGTGTAATTAACATGATAAATAAAGGGGTCAATCAATTTATCGAAATTGGTCCTGGTAAAGTACTGACAGGACTCATTAAAAGAATAGATAAAAATGTAAAAACTATTTCCATTAATGCTATATCAGATATAGAAAGTTTAAAAATATGAATGATTTAAAAAAGAAAAATATTATAGTAACTGGTGCTACTGGAGGAATAGGTAATTCTATTATCAAAAAATTAAATGAACATGGAGCAAATATATTGGCATCAGGCACTAAGTCTGAAAAATTAGAGGATTTAAAAAGAAGTTTTAGTAATTTGAAGATATTAAAATTTGATATAACGCAAAGTGAAAAAATAGAAAATTTTATAGATGAAGCTACTAGTCAACTCGGAGGAAAACTTGATTGTATCGTTAATAATGCAGGAATTACAAAAGATAATTTAGCAATTAGAATGAGCCTAGATGAATGGAGAAATGTAATAGATATTAATTTAACATCTACATTTTTGATGTGTAAATTTGCAATAAAGAAGATGTTAAAAAATAAAAGAGGAAAAATTATCAATATTACATCTGTCGTTGGTCACTCGGGTAACTTGGGTCAAGTTAATTATACTGCATCAAAAGCTGGTATTGTTGCGATGTCTAAAAGTTTAGCAATAGAATATGCAAAAAAAAATATTAACATTAACTGTATCTCTCCTGGATTTATTAAAACAGCTATGACAGATAAAATTGATGAAAAATTTAAAGAAGTTATTATTTCAAAAATTCCTTCAGCAAGATTAGGAGAACCTGAGGATATTGCAAATGCAGTTCTTTTTTTAGGATCTGATCAATCTGATTACATAAATGGAGAAACATTACATGTAAATGGAGGTATGTATATGGCTTGACAATCCATGTAATTTAACTAATAACGATTAAAATAATAAAAGGATCAATATGTCAGAAGATGTTTCAACTAAGGTAAAAAAAATAGTCGCAGATCATTTAGGAATTGATGAGTCAAAAGTCACAGAAGAGTCAAGTTTTATTGATGACTTAGGAGCTGATAGTTTAGATACAGTTGAGCTTGTGATGGCTTTCGAAGAAGAATTTGGCTCAGAAATTTCTGACAGTGAGGCTGAAAAAATTTTGACTGTTGGTGATGCTGTCAAATTTATTGAAGGCAAAGCTAACTAAGAAATTTTAAATGCCCTCACAAAAAGATGGGATTATGGTAATTCTATCTTCTCCGTCAGGAGCAGGAAAGACTACACTTGTAAGTCTACTATCTGAACAAGATAATTTTAAAATTTCAATTTCGCACACAACTAGACGTCCAAGACCTGGAGAATTAAAAAACAAAGATTATTATTTTGTAAATTTAGACGAATTTAAAAGACTGATAAATAATGAGGAATTTTTAGAATATGCAAAAGTTTTTAACAATTATTATGGAACTACAAGAACACCAGTAATTGATTATCTTAATAAAGGTAAAAATGTTTTATTTGATATTGATTGGCAAGGAGCAGATCAAATTAAAAATAAAAGATTAGACTATAAATTAGTAACCTTTTTTATTTTACCCCCAAGTAAAAAAATATTATTTGATAGGTTATCAAATAGAGATATGAAAGATAAACTTATAGTTGACGAAAGAATGCAACAATTCGAAAGAGATGTACTTCATTGGATTAACTACGATTATGTTGTTATTAATGATGATCTAAATACTTGTTATTCAAGAATTAAGAGCTTGATTGATGCTGAAATTAACAATGGTTCAAAAGATTATGATCCTGATTATATTAGAAAACATATTGAAAAGTTAACTTCTTAAATTTTCATATTCTCTAGTCAATTGATAATAGGTTTCAAAATTTAAATTTTGAGGTCTTGAATTAAGATTAATTCCTAATTTAGAAATTAATTCCAAGTTATTATTAAACAGTTGGTTAAAAGGTTTCTTAATCATTTTTCTTCTATGCATAAAAAAAATTCTTGTAATTTTTTCCAAATTTTTTGGATTTTTAAAGTGGAAAAATTTTTTTTTAGGTTCAAAAAATAATAAGCTACTCTCTATTTTAGGTTTGGGATAAAAACTCGCTGGTTTAATATCACAGATTTTTTTGATATTTAGTCGCCAATTAGCTAAAATTGTTAGCCTCCCATAGTTGTTTGTGTTAAAATTAGATATTATTCTATCAGCCACTTCTTTTTGAAACATCAGTATTAAACAATTAAACCAAGTTTTTTTTAAATTCATATTTAAAATCCACTTACTTAAAATTTCTGTTGAAATATTATATGGTAAATTGCCGTACACTGTTAAAGTTTCACTACTCAAAAAATTTTCATTAATTTCTAGAATATCTTCATTTATTATTTTAATTTTATCATTAAATTTTTTCTTCAATAAATTTGCTAAATTGCTATCTTTTTCAACTACTAAAAATTTTTTTGGTTTCTTTTCTAAAATTTTAGATGTTAAATTTCCTGTACCAGGTCCAATTTCTAAAACATTTTTTTTTTCTATTTCTTTAATTCTGATAATCTTATTTATGATATTTTGATCATATAAAAAATTTTGTCCTAGGCTTTTTTTAGCCTTTATCATTTTTTATCTAAAAATTTTATGGCTTTTATTAAACTAATTGGGTTAGATTTATTTTTTCCAACCATTTTTTCATTAGGACCATGATCTGGTGAAACTCTTAAAAAGGGTAACCCCAAAGTTATATTAATTGCATCATATTCAAAGAGAGTCTTCATTGGTCCTAAAACTTGATCGTGATACATGCCCATTATAACATCAAAGTTTTTTCTGTTATTTTTTAAAAAGATTGTATCTGACGAAAAAGGTCCTTTAATATTTACTTTTTTTTTTAGTATATTGACTGTTTTTTTTACAATTTTATCGTCTTCATTAAATTTGAGTATACTTTCGCAATGAGGATTTAGACCCACAATAGCTATTTTAGGTTTATAACCTAAAGATTTTTTGTAAAAATTATTTACAATATTAACTTTTTTGACAATGATTTTTTTAGTAATGTTTTTTGAAACTAAACTCAAAGGTAAATGAGTTGTTATAGGACAAACAGATAATTTTTTATTATAAATCAGCATTGCAAAATCCTTTTGCTTGAAGTTGTCGGCAATGTACTCAGTTATCCCCAAATATTTTCTATTTAAAGTCTTGGTTTTATTTATTGGTCCGTTAATCAATTTATGGGTCAACCCGCTTTTGATTAGTTTGAAAGCTAAACCGAAACTTTTTTGAACATGATTTGATGAATTTTGATATTTTACATCAATTAAATATATTTTTCTTTTAAGAAGTTTTTTTTTATAAATATCATTAATTTTAATTGTTTCTATTTCTTTTTTATAATTATATTTTCTGCATTCATGAGAAATTTTTTTTTTGTCAAAGATTATAATTAAAGGACAAACAAAATTAGATGATTTAATTGACTTAAAAAAAATTTCAAAAAAAATACTTTTTTTTTCACCAGGTATAATCAAAATTGGTTTAGAATTCACTTATTTTGTTATTTAGTTTAATTTTGTTAAAAAATATATTAGAAAACTTATCTAATTGTTTTGTAGTCTCTATCATAATCATTTTTTCTAATTCTTTTTTTTTATCAATTTCTATTGTGGTATTTCTCTTATCATTAATTTTTAAAATCAAATAGTTATTCCCGATTTTTATCGGTTTGCTATATGAATTTTTATTAAGATTAATTAAATTATTATTTATTTCATCTGATAGATTATTTTTTTGTATCCAACCGATTTTACCTCCAACTTTCGAACTATCAGATATACTATAAAGATTAGCAGTATTTTCAAAACCTACATTCTCAATACTTTTTATTATTTGATCAATTAACTCTGTTAATAGTGTATTATTCTCTTTTTTAAAAACAATCTCTGAAAGATTGTACTCTAATAAAGATTTGTTTTTACTTATATTATCTATTTTTTTATTAAGTTTTACTTTATCAATTTTAATACTATCGATATATTTAGCATAGATTAAACTTTTCCACTCATTTTCTATATAAATTTTTTTTTTCAAATCATCTAAAGAAATATTAAAATTCCTCAGATAATTTATAAACTCTTCTTGACTAGAAAAGTTTGAATTTCTGACCAAATTACCAATATAATCTTCAAATTTAAAATTTTTCATTTCTAGTTTTTTGTACTTAAGTATCTCATTTTCCCTAATTTTTTCTTTAATAATTGATTTTTTTGCTAACATCTCTAATTCTTGATCCTCGATTCTATTTAACTGTGGATTTAGTGCTAAGAGATAATTCATTTCTTGCTCAATATCAAAAGTGGTAATTATTTCATTATTAATTTTCATTTTAATTTCAAAATTTATTTTAGATAACGAAAAATTAATTAACGAAAAGAATATAAAAATAAAAATGATTAACTTTTTTAATAAATTCATTTTAGATTTGGAGAGTTAAAACCTCCAAAAGGTATAATTGATATTTTAAAGAATAAATTTTCAGAAGGTTTTAAATCCTGATCACTATAATACTCTTTATTGTATTCTATTCCTGCTGTTAAACAATCATTTTGGTATTGATAAATAAGATTATAAAATTCTGTGAAACTTTTTTCCTTATTTTCTCTTCTTTCAAAAATTAATCTATTATTTTCATTTAAATTATAGCCAATTTCATTTTGAATATAAGATGTTTTTAAATTGCTATTATTTTCATTCAAATATTCGAATTTTGTATTAAAATTATTCAAGTAAAATTCGAAACCAAAAAGCTCATAATTCTTTTCATCAAGATTGTTTTTTATTGAAAAATCATAATTCAGTTTTGTCAAATTATTTGGCTTATATTCTAATAACCCTACAAAATCGGAGACTTTATCACCTAAATTTGAATTGTTTGGTAAATCTTCATTTTTTTTTAATCGTAAATTGTTTGCTAATGCAATTTTTACTTTTTGTTCTAAGTTTGATTTATCTACTTTAGTGTATTCGTATCCATATGTAGCTGAAAATCCTCCTTCATTAGCATCTGTAATTCCTAACCTATCTAAGTTAAAAATATTGTCATAACTTATTTTTCTATCAGATGCGCTATAATCTTTTGTGTGAGGTGCGCTTAACCTAATAGATAATTTTGGAATAATTGTATTGTTGTATTCTGCAGTTTCTTTTTTCAAAGGATACAAATAGTTGGATTGCAGAGTTGGTGAAAAGCTAATTGAACTTTTATTTTTAAATTTCTTTGAATTTTTTGCATCAGAGTTTACATTTTTTATAAAAAATTTATTGTCATTAATAATTCCATTATCTAAGAAATTTGGAAATGATTGAAATTCAAAATTATTAATTAAGATTTTTTCATTTATATTTGTGTTATAATTTTTATAATATCCATTAGAATTTATTGAATAGTATTCATTATAGATTTTTGAAAAATTAAAATTTGGCACATATTCATATTTGTCAGTGTCTTGCTTGGTTAAGTCTTCATAAATATCAAGATTTGTATTTATTGATGAATTTTGATTTAAAAAGTTTACACTTAACGAATTTATTAGATTTGAAGTATCATTTATTAAAGGACTCTCTATTTTATAGGCTTTAAGATAAGTTTCATCAGATACTTGTTCAACTCTAAATTTTAATTCTACATCATCAAATTTATTAGTTTCGAAATTTTTTTCGTAATTATAAAATAAGTGACTTTTAGAATTTTCCTCATTTGATATATATTGACTAATGTCAGCTATATGATCAGAGTTTTTGTTTTTTTGTCTGAATTCCGATTGCAATAAAAGTTTATTATCTGAGAAAAATCTTGGATTAATTGTAATGTCTTTATTTTCTGCCAAAACTAAAAAGTAGGGTAGATTTAAAGAGAAACCAGTTGTGCTATTGTCTATCAATCTAGGAATTAAAAATCCGGTTTGTCTTTTTACAGTCGGGTCAGGATGAAAAAATTTTGGAAAATAAAAAACTTTCTTATCATAGATCTTTAGGTTAGCGTTTTTGTATTTTATAATTTTTTTTTCTTTATCATGAATAATTTCCTCGGCACCCATTTCCCAAGGTGGACATTTTTCTCTTTTTTTACAAAATGTAAACGTTCCTTTTTTTACTATTGTCTCTTTTTCATTATTAATCAAACTTCTCCCTTTTAACCTTGGTTCATTTTCAGACTCCTTTGAAATTTTAAAATTTAATCCAACATCTTTAGCAATTAGCTCGTTTTTTTTTAAATCTAAAAATGCAATATCTACTATAAATGTATTCTTATCAGCATCAAAAGCCTTTAAGTTATTTAATTTTATTAATTTATCTTTAATAGAGTAATTAAAATCTTTCACTTGATATATGTTGCCTAATTTGTCTTCAATTTTAGAACTACTTTGACTTATTATTTGTTGGTTTTTAACATTATATTTTATTTCATCTGTATTTATTAAAAGACTTTTAGATTTATCAATAATTTTAACATCTCTACTGAAATTCAATTCAGATTCATTAATCTTATATTCAATAAAATTAGAGTTTATTTCAAAATTTTGATCTATTGAGGAAATTTTTCCTTTATCAATAATTAATAATGACTCATTTCTAAAATATTTTATTTTTTTGCCCTCTGCAATGATACCATCATCTTTAATTAATGCTCTTGCATTATTAGCAATGGTTAAATTTTGATCATTTGAAATTTCAATATCTGTTGCTTCGAATTCGATTTCGTCAGAAATTGATTTAAATGCAAAAAAAATTTGCAATAAAATTATTATATAAATTCTTATATTACTTTTCATTAATCCTTATTAAACCAATTAAAGAAATAATACTTAATAAAATTATTGGAAAAAAAACAGACAAATAAGTGGGTATTTTGTTTGTCAACCCAAATATATTAAAGATGTTATTAATATAGTATATAACTACAGATAATAAAATTCCCAATAAAATGTGAAAAATATACGGCTTATCCCTTGGTATATTTAACATAATAATGGATGAAATTATAACCATTATAGCAAAGTAAATAGGTAGTGAGATGATTTTCAAAATATGTAAATCAATATCTTTTGAGGAATAACCTAATAATTCACTTTCTTTTTTAATTTCAATTAATTGAAGAATATTAAGAGAATTTAAATCTTTAAATGTGTTGTTTATTTTTTTAATATTAAAATGACTATTTAATATCAGGTCCTCTTTTGATTCTATCTGATAGTTATTTTTAAATATGATGGGTTCTTTAATTACCCAATTATTAGAACTTATGTCAATTTTTTTTGAAAAAATATTTTCAACTAATCTAAATTCCTTGGTAAATTTTGAGATAAATACTTCACTTAAAAAGTTATCTTTAGTCTTTGACGCATTTATAATGTAAATATGGTTGTTAATTTCATCTTTTATCCAAAGCCCGTTTTCGTTATAATGTTTCAAATATTTACCGTCTTTTGAATAAATATTTTTTACATCCGAATAAATAAATTTTAGTTTGGAGGAAAAAGGATAATAAATTGTTATAATCAACACCCCAAAAAGAAAAGCACATATAGATAATAATTTTATTATATAAAAATTATTTAAATTATTAATCTTAATTAATTCATTCTCTTTTTTTTTTATGATTTCCAGAAAAAAAAGTTGTGTAGATATTAAAAGAATAAAAGGAAATATTTCTAGAATGGTAGTTGGAACATCCATAATAGCTATTAAAAATGGTAAATAGAATTTTGATTGAGTTTCATTGAAAAAAGTAATTTCCTCAAATATAGTCAAAATAAATGTTAATGAAAAAAATATCAAAAAAATTAATAATAATTTTTTACAAAATAAACTAATAAAATATTTGTCGTAGGTTTTGATCATAAATTTCCTTTTCGAATCAAAAAACTATAAATAATGTAATAAATAACAAATGGTATACATAATAAAATAAACAAATATAACTTAGAGTCTTCTGCATATCTCATTAACGTTTCTGAGGTTACTAAAATTAGAAATACAAAGAAGAAAATTTTTATCGTTTTAAAAGTATAATTATTTTGTTCTTTTGATATCGTTAATAAAAAACAACAAACCAAGGTTAACAAAGGTAAATAAAGTGGCTTAATGAACCTTTTGTAAAGTTCTTGATTAAGATTTTTTAATTTTCCAGACTCGCAGGTAAACATTTCATCATTATAAATTTGATTTGACATCAAACTTATAGAACATCTTATTATTTTTAAAGATGATAGTTCTTGAATTTTTGGTACCTTAATTGTTTTAGATGAAAATATTGATAAATCATAATCTATTTTATCAAATTCAAAACTTATTAATTTCTCATCATTTGTACTTATAATTTTTCCATTCATTAATCTAAAAAGTTTTTTATTCTCATCAACCAAAAAACCTTCTTTGGCATAAATAATTTGATTAGAAGTTTCTTTAAAATCAAATAATTGTCCTTCTTGTATATATATATTTTTGAATGAATTATTTTCATTTTTTTCATTTATAAAAATAGTTAATCCAGAAACTGTATCAATAAATTTTCCTTGATTAATTAAATTAGGTAAAAAATCCATATTTGAGTCTTTCAAAAATCCTCTAGCTTTATATTGACTTGATGGAGAAACCAAGTTGCCAATAAAAATCTGAATTAAGGTTACAATTAATGCGAATTTGATTAAATTTGAAATGAATTTTTTTTTACTAATGCCGTTGGTCCAAAATATTAAAAGTTCATTATTTTTTTCATATTTTAACAGTTCAAAAAATATAGAAATTGCAAATACGAAAGGTATAATCCTATGAATTATTTTGGGAAAATTATATAAATTGTAGTAAAAATATATTTTAAAGTTGTGCCCCTCTCCAATTACAAAATCCAGATAATTTACTGCTTGTACAATCCATACAATTAAACCTAGAGAAAAGCTTATAGTTAAAGCTCTAAGAGTGATGTCTAATATTAATTTCCTAAATATAATTTTTTCCATTGAAATATAATTAATTTATTCATATATAGCATTATCTCGTATAGATTGAATTAGATTTTTATGACAGTTAAAATAAATTACAAAAATAAGGCTTTAAATAACACATTGAGGAATCTCATTTTATTCACAGATGAAAAATTCAATATAATTGGTTTAAAAAAACACATATCTAATTCTGAATATTCTTACATTTCAGATTTAATCCAAAAAAAAAAAATTAAAAAAAAAATTGTAACTTTTGATATCAGTTCAAAAAAAAAAATAATTTTGGTTTCGATTAAAAATAATCTTACCGAATCTGAAGCAGAAAATTTGGGTGCCAAATGTTATAATATTTTAAATGAATTAAAAGAAGTACAATACTTTGTTAATTCAGATACAATTCCTAGTAAACAAAAAAAAAGTATAGGATATTTTTTACACGGAATAAAATTAAAATCTTATAAATTTGAAAAATATAAAACGAAAAAAAATGAAGATGATATTCTAATTAGTGTAATAGGAAAGAATATTCCTGATCATAAAGATCAGTTAAAATTTAGTTCTTTAGAAAAAGGTACTTTTTATACTAGAGATTTAGTGTCAGAGCCTGGAAATGTATTACATCCAGATGAATATGCTAAACGAATTAAATCATTAAGTAAGCTTGGCTTAAAAATAAAGATTTACAATGATAAGGAATTAAAAAAATTAGGCATGAATACTTTGCTAGGTGTTGGCCAAGGAAGTATTAGAGGATCTTATCTTGTAACAATGGAATGGAATGGAAAAAAAGATAAATCTAAACCTTTAGCTTTTGTTGGCAAAGGTGTTTGTTTTGATACTGGTGGTATATCATTAAAGCCAGCTAAGTTTATGGAAGACATGACTTATGACATGGCAGGCTCTGCAGTAGTGGTTGGATTAATGAAAAGCTTAGCTTTGAGAAAAGCAAAAATAAATGCAGTGGGAGTGGTTGGACTAGTTGAAAATATGCCTGGAGGTAATGCACAAAGACCTGGTGATATTGTTAAGTCTTATAGTGGTAAAACAGTTGAGATTTTAAATACTGATGCGGAAGGAAGATTGGTGCTTGCAGATGCACTCACCTTTACTGAGGAAAAGTTTAAACCAAAGTTTATTGTAGATCTAGCAACTTTGACAGGTGCAATTATTGTTTCGCTCGGGTCTGAATATGCAGGTTTATTCTCTAATGATGATAAACTATCTAAACAATTGATGGCGTCGGGTGAGCATGTTGAAGAAAAGGTCTGGAGGATGCCTTTAAATAAAAATTACGATAAATTGATAGACTCAAAAAATGCAGATATGCAAAATATTAATTATGTTGGTGGAGCTGGTTCAACTACTGCTGCACAATTTTTACAAAGATTTATTTTAAACAAAACACCTTGGGCTCATTTAGATATAGCTGGAATGGCTTTTTCTAAGTATGGTGGAGCCTTAAATTCAGGTGGTGCAACAGGTTATGGAGTTAGATTATTAAACAAACTTATAGAGGATCATTATGAGTAATATTGAACAAACCTTATCTATTATTAAACCAGATGCTGTAGAAAGAAATCTTGAGGGCGAAATTAAAGAAATGTTCAAAAGTAATGGTTTCCAAATTCTTAAAGAAAAAAAAATTCAAATTGAAAAGGCTGAGGCTGAAAAATTTTATAAGGTTCACGAAACAAAGCCATTTTATAATGATTTATGTGAATATCTTTCTTCGGGTCCAATAGTTGTTATGATACTTCAAAAAGAGAATGCGGTAAAAGGGAATAGAGAACTTATGGGAGCTACAAATCCAAAAGATGCTGAGGAAGGAACCATTCGAAAAAAATATGGAATCTCGATTGATAAAAATTCTGTGCATGGATCTGACAGTGTTGATAATGCTAAAATAGAAATAGATTTCTTTTTCAAAGACTAAAAATTTTTAATATAGATCTTGGATAAAGCTTATGTTCTTGAATAAGTACTTTTCTGGCTAGAGAGTTTTTAGTATCATTTTTTAAGATTTTTACTTTTTTTTGTAAAATAATTTTTCCAGAATCTAACTTTGAATTAACAAAATGAACAGTACACCCTGAATATTTTTCATTATTATCCAAAGCTCTTTGATGAGTATTTAAACCTTTATATTTAGGAAGCAATGAAGGATGAATATTCAAAATCTTACCTTTAAATTTAGTGATAAAATTTCTGGATAAAATTTTCATAAATCCTGCCAAACATATCATTTTGACCTTATGCTCTTTTAAATCAGAAAGTATTTGATTTTCAATTCTATATTTTCTTTTAAAATTATAAACTTTTCTTTTTATCTTATATATTTTACCAAGTTTTAAACCTTTAGCTTTAGGATTATTTGAGATTATTAAATCAATAGAAATTGGTGATTTTTTCTTTTTAGAAAATTTTATTAAAGATTTTAAGTTACTTCCAGTACCAGAAATAAAAACTGCAGACTTAACTTTTTTATAGCCAGTTAATTTTACCATTAAGACTTACTTTGTTTCTATTTTTAGAAATTTTACCAATAACATAAGGTTTATATTCCTTTGAAAAAAATTTATTTATTTTTTTTATATATTTGGGGTTTATTATTAAACAAAATCCAACTCCACAATTAAAAGTTTTAAGCATTTCTTTATCACTGATTTTATGTGTCTTAAGCCAATTAAAAATCTTTAGAGGTTTAATTCTATTTAAATCTATTTCTGCTGACAAGTTATCGGGAATAACTCTACTAATATTATCAGCTAATCCACCACCAGTTATATTAGCACAACTTTTTAATAAATTTCTTTTCACAAGATTTAAGATTTCTTTTACATAAATTTTTGTTGGCTTTATCAATTCTTTTTTAAGAAATAGATCTTTTTTTATATTTATTTTTTTAATTTTTAATAAATGCCTAACAAGTGAAAAACCATTTGAATGTAAACCACTAGATGGAACAGCTAAAATTAAATCTCCTTTTTTTATCTTATTTTTATAAAGTATTTTTTTTTTATCCGTAATTCCAACAGCGAAACCAGCTATATCAAATTTACCCTTTTCATAAGTGTCTGGCATTTCGGCAGTCTCACCACCAACCAAACTACATTCTGCAATATCACACCCTTTAACTATTCCACGAATTATTGCTTTCATTTTTTTTAAATCAATTTTATTAATTGAAATGTAGTCTAAAAAAAATAAAGGTTTTGCTCCTTGTACAATTAAATCATTTACACTCATAGCAACTAGATCTATTCCTATAGTGTCATATTTATTTAGTAAGTTTGCGATCTCTATTTTTGTTCCCACTCCATCAGTACAAGCCACTATTTTTGGATTTTTTATATCTTTTGGCAAATCTGTGACTGAACCAAAGCCACCAATATTAGCATTCTTTTTATTGCCTCTTTTTTTTGATGAAATATTAGATATGAAACTTACAAATTTATCTGCAGCATTAATATTGACCCCACTTTTTTTATAGGTAAAGAGATTTTTATTCATTAATATAGGTTTTAAATTTAAGTATGTATTATATCAAACGTTTATATATTTTTTTTTCTTTTCTAGCTTTAATAATATTTTTTTTTTCCACAGAGGTTGTTAAAGCAAAATCTTTTGAAATCAATGATATTGAAATTTCCCAGCCATTTGAAATTAATTTTGATAAAAATAAAGTAATTGATTTAGGATTCAAGAAAGCTTTTTTTGAATTAGTCTACTCTTTAATCAAATCGCCAGATTTCAAAAAAATTGAAAATGTTAAGTTAAATGAAATCAAAAGCATGATTGAAACATTCTCGATTAAAGAAGAAAAATTTATAGATCAAAAATATTATGTAAATCTAAGTGTTTCATTTAATAAAAAAAAAATTTTTAAATATTTAGAAAAAAAGAATATTTTTCCATCACGAATACTCAAAAAACAATTTTTATTTATCCCAGTCATAATAAATGAAAAGGGAAATGATATTTCAATTTTTTCGAATAATCCAATTTATACTGATTGGAATAAAACAAATAAAAGATATCAATTAATAAATTATTTACTTCCTTCAGAGGACCTTGAAGATTTAAATTTCATCAAAGAAAAATTGGATGTAATAGAAACTTATGATTTTAATGATATTACAAAAAAATATTTTTTAAGAAATTCTATCATTTCAGTAATTTTTAAAGGTAAAAACGAAGTAAGAATTTTAACAAAAATTTATAGCGATAAAAATGAGATTATAAAGAATGATACTTTTAAGAATATAAATTTAGATAAAGAAACAGATCTTAATTTCTTAATTGAGAATTTGAAAAATTTATTTGAAGATACTTGGAAAAAACTTAATGAAATAAATACTTCAATAAAAGTTCCTATTACAATAAAAATTAAAAATGACGATTTAAAAAAATCAAATAATTTTGAATTATTTTTAAATGAAATAGATATGGTAAGTGATTATTCTGTAGAAAAATTTGATAAAGAATTCATATTTTATGAAGTTTTATTTAATGGAACAGTCCAAAATTTTATTAATATAATGAAAAATAAAAAATATAATTTAAATACACAAAAAAAAGTTTGGATGATTGAATGAGAGACTCAGATCAAACAATAATCAAATTTGATTATGATAAAAATTTTAAAAACGATGATTTTTATCTTTCCAAAAGCAATAAACATGTTTTTGATTTTTTAAACATATGGCCAAAATGGGAGAGAAATTTTGTTAATATCTCAGGGGAAAAGCTCTCTGGAAAAACTCATTTAATTAATATTTTTTTACATAAAAACAAAGGCATAAAGTTTGAGGGTAAATCTTTAGAAAACGAAGATTTAAAAAGAATAAAGATTTATGAAAATATTGTAATTGAAAATTTGTCTTCAGATGTCGATGAAAAATTACTTTACAGTCTTTTTAATCTAATCGACCAAGATAATAAATTTATTATTGTTACATCTATAAAACCAATTGTTAATATCACTTTTGAATTAAAAGATTTAAAGTCTAGAGCAAAAAACTTTATCTTATTGAATATTGAAAAACCCGATGATGATTTAATATTTGCTATTATATTAAAAAATTTATCTGATCGACAAATCTCTTTGGATGATAAATTTATTGAGTTTATTGTTAAAAGAATTGAGAGATCATATAGTAAAATATATGATTTCATATATAAGATCGATCAATTAAGCTTAAAAAAAAAAAAATCAATTGACTTTAAAATTATTAAAGAAGTCTTAGGAGAATAATTGAACAAATTTAGAACTCATAAATGTGATGAATTAAGAAAAGAAAAAGTTGGAGAAGAGGTAACCCTATCTGGTTGGATAAATAAAAAAAGAGACCACGGAAATCTTTTGTTCATAGATTTGAGGGATAATTACGGTATTACTCAGTGTATTATAGATAAAGAAAATTCTAATTTTAAAATTTTGGAAAAAATACAATTAGAAACCGTAATTAAAATTGAGGGAAAAGTTGTTGAAAGGTCAAAAGAGTCAGTCAATAATGATATTGAAACAGGAGAAATTGAGGTAGTAATTAAAAATTTTCAAGTTCTTGGTGAATGCAAAGAACTTCCTATGCCAGTTTTTTCTGATCGAGAGTATGCAGAAGAAATAAGACTTAAGTATCGTTTTTTAGATTTAAGAAGAAAAAAAATTCATGAAAATATTATATTAAGATCAAAAGTAATTTCATTTATTAGAAATGAAATGAATAAGTTAGGGTTTTTAGAATTTCAAACACCAATTTTGACCTCATCAAGTCCAGAGGGAGCAAGAGATTTCTTAGTACCAAGTAGATTAAATCCTGGTAAGTTTTATGCGCTTCCCCAAGCTCCTCAACAATTCAAACAATTAGTGATGGTTTCTGGCTTTGATAAGTACTTTCAGATTGCCCCTTGTTTTAGAGACGAAGACGCACGAGCGGATAGAAGTCCTGGGGAGTTCTATCAATTAGATTTAGAAATGTCTTTTGTTGAGCAAGAAGATGTATTTAATGTAGTAGAGAAGCTATTTGTTAATACATTCAAAAAGTTTTCAAGTAAAAAGTTATTGTTTAATCAGTTTCCAAGAATTTCATTTAAAGAATCAATGATTAAATATGGAACAGATAAACCAGACTTGAGAAATCCATTAATTATTAGTGACATCACTGAAATTTTTTTAAGAGAAGATGTTTCTTTTGAAATATTTAAAAAATTAGTTAAATCTGGATCTAAAGTCAGATGTATTGTAACAAAAAATACAAAAGATAAACCACGAAGTTTTTTCGACAATATTGATAAATGGGCTAAAGAACAAGGTGCTTCAGGACTCGCTTACTTTACAATTGAAAAAGAAAAAGAAATTTCAGCGAAAGGTCCAGTAGGCAAATTTTTTTCAAAAGATTCATTAAATGAAATAATGATTAAAACTGAAGCAAAAGTAGGTGATAGTATTTTTCTTGCTTGTGGTAAATTAGAAGAAGTAGAAAAGATAACTGCATTAGCTAGAGATAAAATTGGAAAAGATTTAGGTTTAATCGATGAAAACGTTTTTGCATTCTGCTGGATTGTAGATTATCCAATGTATGAAATAGATAATCAAACAAACAAAATTAAATTTAGTCACAACCCTTTTTCAATGCCGCAAGGAGATATTAACAAAATTAATTTTAATAAACCATTAGAAATACTCGCATATCAATATGACATCGTATGCAATGGAATAGAATTATCCTCAGGCGCAATTAGAAACCATATGCCGGATCTAATGTATAAATTATTTGATGTTGTAGGCTATTCGAAATCTGATGTTGATCAAAAATTTAGTGGCATGATAAATGCTTTAAGTTACGGTGCTCCACCCCATGGTGGTATTGCCCCAGGAATTGATAGAATAATTATGTTATTGGCAAATGAAAAAAATATTCGAGAAGTGACAATGTTTCCAATGAATCAAAATGCACAGGATTTAATGATGAATGCACCTTCAAATGTAAGTGAAAATCAATTAAAAGAATTAAATTTATCTATTAAAAATAAAAAATAATTATTTTTTACCTTTTAGATTGATTTTAACATCTGACAAATCTATCAGATTTTTTTTGTAATTATTTCTAACAAATCCTTTGCTAGTTATATCTTTTACAATTTTCAGTAATTGATTTTGTTCATCAGAGCTTTTTTCATCTGCAGATGAAACTTCTAAATTACCAATTGATGGAGTATGTGCTAAATCTTCTCTATTTAGATAAGAAATTGCTAGTTCTCTAAATATATAATCTAGAATTGATGAAGCACTTAAAATTCTATCATTTCCATTCACTTTACCGGAAGGCTCAAATTTAGTACCTATAAAAGCGCTTACAAACTCATCTAATGGAACCCCGTATTGAAGACCCAGTGAAACAGCGATTGCAAAATTATTCATTAAAGCTTTAACTAATTCTCCCTCTTTACTTGTATCAATAAAGATTTCTCCAATTTTACCGTCCTCATACTCACCAGTATGTAAATAAACTTTATGATCACCAATAGTTGCTTTTTGAATATAACCTTTTCTTCTGTCTGGCATACTAAATCTTTTTCCAGAATTATCAGATTTTGCAAAAGATTGAGAAACTATTTTTTCAACATTTGTAGTTTTGTTTTCACTTTGAGTTTGAACTAAATCAATTTTTTTATTTTGATCACTTTTTTTATTATTAGGATCAAGGCTTTTTGTCTTTCTGTTATCTAATTTAACATCCAGAACTTCAAATTTTCCATCATCTCTTTTTTCAAGATTTTTTAGCTCTGTTTCATTAATATCGTCTAAATAATGATTAACTTTAAAAGTGCATGTATAATAAGTTTCCACAAGATATTTTGACATTTTTTTATAATCCTTAAATTAAATTTGAATTTTGAATCTTTTTACTTATATACATTTACATATTTTAGTCTAATTTAATTTATACAATTTAAAATTGAAATTATAAAATTTTACATGTTGACTTTTTTAAAAAAAATTTTCACTTGGTGGAATCGTGATACATTCGGTACTAGAATCAAAACTATATTATTTGGTAAATTTATTGGATCAGACGAGTATGGAAATAAATATTATGAAAGTAAAAAAAGAAAAAGATGGGTAATTTATGCAAATGAAATTGATGCATCAAAAATCCCAGTTGAATGGTACTCTTGGATTCATTTTATGCCAAATAAAATTGAAAATATTCATGAATTAGAAAAACATGATTGGCAAAAACCTCACCAACCAAATTTGACCGGTACAGACTCAGCTTATTATCCTAATAAGAACAACAAAAATGCAACTGAAAAAAAATATAAGAGCTGGAAATAAGCTAAATTTATTTTTATTTATATATTTACTTAGCATATTTGTAATATTTAAGACTAGCGCCGAAATTAATGTTAGTGGAAATAATACTGATATAAAAATATTGGATAAGATTAGTTCAAAAAATGAATTGATAAAATTAGTCAATGATGAAGAATTTGTTTACAAAGATTTAGCAATAAAAAGTATTAAATGCACAGATTCTAAATTTGATGATAATCCTGAAGTTAAGGCATATATCCAAGTAAGAGATTTAACAAAAAAAGATAGAAATAATGTTTTTGTTTTTAACGGATGGATGTTTTCATCAAGTCCTTCAATAGTACCTTTTGATCATCCAGTTTATGATATCTGGCTTGTTGACTGTTACTAAAGTATTTTATCTTTATCCAGCCAACTAACATTAAAATCAGAATCAACAAATTTTTTATGATTTAGTAATTTTTTATGTAGTGGGATTGTTGTTGTGATTCCCTCTATTACAAACTCATCTAAAGATCTATTCATTCTCTGTATAGCTTCTGATCTGTTTCTTCCATGACAGATTAATTTACAAATCATACTGTCATAATATGGAGTAACTTTATAACCCTGATATATTGAACCATCAACTCTGGTTCTAAAACCTGATGGCTGATGGCACATACCAATTAACCCTGGTGAAGGTTGGAAATTTTTACTAGCATCCTCTGCATTTATTCTACATTCTATAGCGTGCCCTCTTGGATTTATATCACTTTGGTTTAAAGCTGTTTCTCCTGAAAATGCTATCCAAATTTGTTCTTTAATAATATCTATACCTGTTACCATCTCAGTAACTGGATGTTCAACTTGGACTCTTGTATTCATTTCAAGAAAATAAAATTTTCCATCTTCATAAATAAATTCAACAGTCCCAGCACCCATATAGCCAATTTTTGATACCATATTTACTGTTTTTTCAAAAAGGTCTTTTCTTATCTCATCAGTTAAAATAGGACTTGGTGTTTCTTCAATTAGTTTTTGATGTCTTCTTTGAACAGAACAGTCCCTTTCATGAAGATGAACAGTTCTATTTTTTCCAGCTAAAATTTGGACCTCTATATGTCGAGGATTTTGAAAAAACTTTTCTATATAAACTTCATCATTACCAAAATATTTTTGAGCTTCAGACTTTGCGGTTAAAAATAATGTTTCGAACTCTTCTTCTTTGTAAACGATTTTCATTCCTTTTCCACCTCCACCTCCAGAAGCTTTAATTAAAACTGGAAAACCAATTTTTTTGCATAATTCTTTTGCTTCTTTAACATCTCTAACTCCACCCTCAGATCCTTCAATTACAGGCAAACCATTCTCTTTGGCAATTTTTTTTGCTTGAATCTTGTCACCCATCATTTCTATTAATTCAGATGATGCGCCAATAAATTTAATATTATTATCTTCAAGCACTTTTGCAAAATTAGCATTTTCTGACAAAAAACCATAGCCAGGATGCACAGCATCAGCATTGGTAATTTCTATTGCAGATAATAGGGCTGGGATATTCAAATAGCTATTTGCTGGTTGGTGAGAACCTATACAAACACTCTCATCTGCCATTCTTACATGCATACTTTCTTTATCTACATCAGAATGAACGGCTACAGTTGAAATTCCCCACTCCTTACAGGCTCTTATAATTCTAACCGCAATCTCTCCACGGTTAGCTATCAAAATTTTTTTAAACATTAATTAAGAATTAATAAATTTTGACCAAATTCTACTGGTTGGCCATCTTCAACACAAATTTCTTTTACAATACCATCTGCAGTTGATGGTACATGGTTCATAGTCTTCATAGCCTCTACGATCATTACTGTGTCGCCCTTTTTAATTTTTTTTCCAACCTCGACAAATTTTTTTGCACCAGGTTCAGGTGCATGATATGCTGTTCCTATAATTGGAGATTTAACCTCGATCCCAGTTTTAGTTTTTTCTGATAAATCAATATTCAAATTATTTACATTAGTTTTTGGACTTGGAATATTTTGATTATTTACTGAAATATTGTTTTTAGAAACTTTAATCTTTGTATCTTTCTCGGTATATTCTAATTCAGTGAGATTAAATTCTTCTAAATAGTCACTAAGTTCTTTAATGATCTTTTTATTAATTTTCATTTTGTAAGAGTTTTTGCATTGAAATTATGGCTAAAATATAACCGTCAGCACCTAAACCAAAAATACCACCTGTAACTACATCACTTATTAAAGATTTATGTCTAAATTCCTCACGTTTATATATATTTGAAATATGCAACTCAATGATTGGTTTTTTAAAAATACTTAATGCATCCCTAATAGCTACAGAAGTATGTGTAAAAGCTGCAGCATTGATAATTATTCCATCAAAATTTTTTCTAGAGTTTTGTATCAAGCTAACTATTTCACCTTCAATATTTGATTGAGAAAAATCAGCTTTCAAACCTAATTCTTTTGTCTTATTTAAACAAATTTCTTTTAATTCTTCAAATGTAGTAGATCCATATTGTGATTGTTCTCTTTCGCCTAATAGATTAAGATTTGGACCATTAATTATAATTATCTTATTATTCATTTAACATTTATATACGATGAAAAAAAAAATAAAAATAAAAATAAACGGTAAAATAAATAAAATTGACGACAAAACTAAATTATCTGACTTAATTAAAAATTTAAAAGTCCCTTTAAAAAAAGTTGCCATTGAATTAAATATGGAAATAGTGAATAAAAAAAATCTAAATAAAATCAATTTAAAAGTTAATGATAAAATTGAAATTGTTCATTTTATTGGAGGTGGTTAGTTTTGAAAAAAGATAATCTTATAATTTCAAAGAGAAAATTTAATTCAAGATTGATTGTAGGCACTGGTAAATATAAAAGTATGACTGAATGTGCTAAGGCGATAGAGATATCCGGAGCAAATATTGTAACTGTTGCTGTTAGAAGAGTAAATATTACTGATAAAAAAAAACCCTTATTAATGGATTATATAGATCCAAAAAAAATAACTTATTTACCAAATACGGCTGGATGTTTTAATTCAGATGAAGCTTTAAGAACACTCAGACTGGCAAGAGAAATAGGAGGATGGAAATTGGTAAAACTTGAGGTTTTGGGTGATAAAAAAAATCTTTTTCCGGAAATGATCGAAACTCTTAAATCGACAGAAATTTTAACAAAAGAAGGTTTTAAGGTCATGGTTTATTGTAACGATGATCCTCTGATGGCTAAAAGGTTAGAAAATGTTGGAGCAGCAGCTATTATGCCACTAGCTGCACCAATTGGATCTGGTTTAGGTATTTTGAACAAAGTAAATATTCAAATAATAAGAGATCAAACAAAACTACCCTTGATAATAGATGCTGGCTTAGGACAAGCATCAGACGCAACCATAGCAATGGAATTAGGCTGCGATGGTGTATTGGTTAATACTGCGATTGCAAAAGCAAAAAAACCATTTGAGATGGCAAAAGCATTTAGAAATGCTGTTATTGCTGGTAGACAATCATTTTTATCTGGAAGAATTGAAAAAAAAATTATGGGAAGTGCCTCATCCCCAAAAAAAGGGATTATTTAGTTTTTTTATAAAACTTTCTTTTTCTGTAAATTTTTTTTCCTTTTTTTATATTAATTATTTTTTTGTCTTTTTTTATATCATCAAGATTTTTAAGTTTTTCAACATACTCTATTAGTTCTATTGTTTTTTTTGATTTATTTTTTATGTCAATAATATATTCAGGAATAATTAAATTATTGTCTGAAATTATATCTATTTTCATTTTATTCTTTTTTTCAAAATAAGTTAAGTCTTCAATAAAATTTTGTTTTAAAAATGCAGAAATTTTATCACAAACTTTTAACTCAACAAATTTTGCTTTGTTAAGAACTGCTTTTAATTCAACTAATTTTAATATTTTTTGAGCAAAAGATTCATCTGTCAATGCAACTTTCCATTTCACCTCACTTTCTCTGAGTCTTTGTCTTGACATTTCAAGTAATCCAAAATTACTTATTCTTCCAATTTGAATTCTAGCTCTGTCAGACCTACATTTCTCCTTAAGTCTTCTTTCAACCATTCTTCTATTTCCATAACTTAACATATCTATAAAGTCGATTATAATTAGTCCTGAAAGATCTCGAATTTTTATTTGTCTCGCAATTTCATCTGCAGCTTCCAAATTTGTATCTAAAGCAGTATTTTCGACATTTTTTTGTTTGATTGAACTACCAGAGTTAATATCGATCGAAACTAAGGCCTCTGTTGGGTTTATCACCAAATAACCACCAGAACTTAGTTTTATTTCAGTATCAAATATTTGATTTAATTTTTGCTCTATACCCTCCTCAAAAAACAATGGTATTTTTCCTCTATACTTTTTAATTTTTTTCACTTGAGAAGGCATGAGCAATTTCATGAAATTTTGAGCTTTTTTATATCCCTCATTACCTTCTATAATTATACTTTTGGTATTTTCATCGTACATATCTCTAAGGGTTCTATTTATTATTTCACTTTCTTGGTGAATTAATGAGGGTGCATTAGCATTAATAGCATTATCTTTTATTTGATTCCAAGATTTGATGAGAGTATTTAAATCATGATCTATTTCATTCTTAGTTTTATTACTTCCTGCAGTTCTTACAATTAATCCCATTTCTGATGGTATCTCGATTTCATTTAAAATTGATCTTATCTTTTTTCTATCAGCAGGATTGAAAATTTTTCTAGAAATACCTCCTCCTTTGGGAGTGTTCGGCATTAAAACAATATATTTTCCTGCAATAGAAATAAAAGTACTAAGTGCTGCACCTTTTTGGCCTCTTTCATCTTTAATAACTTGAACAAGAATTACCTGATTTGGCTTAATTACCTCTTGGATTTTATATCTCTTAAATCTGTTTCTACTTTGAATTTTTTTCTCCTTATCATCAAAATCTTTTTCTTTATCTTCACTTTCTTTCTTTACAATTTCTTGAGGATCATCAACTTCCAGTTTTCCCTCTGCTAAATTTTCCTCCTCTTTTTCCTCAACTTTTTTCGATAATTCTTCTCTTAGTTTCTCTTCTTCTTTTTTTATTTTTTCAAGATCACTTTTTGGTATTTGATAATAGTCTGATTGGATATCATTGAATGATAAAAAGCCATGACGCTCTCTACCAAAATCAACAAAGGCTGCCTGTAAAGATGGTTCAATTCTACTTACTTTGCCTAAATAAATATTATTCTTTATGAGGTTATTTTTTGAACCTTCATATTCGTAGTCTTCAATTTTACCATTTGATTTAAGAACAACTCTTGTTTCATTAGGATGCGAAGCATCGATATATAAATTTTTTTCCATAATTTAAATTTTAGGTGTTTCATTAAGTATTTGTTTTTAAAAAATTTTGTTTAATAATAATGCCTTATCTTTAACAAATTCCTATATATAATGAAATCAAAATGACCAAATTGTTCAAAAATATTTTATATCTATTTTTAGGCATTTCCCTATTAACAGTTATTGTCATTTTCAGCATTTTATGGACTTTTTCTAACAATATTCCAGATTATAAATTTCTAAAAAATTACAAGCCACCTGTATCTAGCAAAATGTATTCAGGAAATGGAGATTTAGTTGCTGATTTTTCTAAAGAAAAAAGGATTTTTGTTCCTTATAGCGCTATTCCATCAAATGTAATTAATGCCTTTCTGTCTGCTGAAGATAAAAATTTTTTTACTCATCCTGGTGTTGATGCAAAAGGTGTTCTCAGGGCGACATTTAATAATGTAACTAATATAATGACCTCGAAAAGACTTGAGGGAGCCTCTACAATCACCCAGCAAGTTGCAAAAAATTTTTTATTAACTAATGAAGTTAGTATTAATAGAAAAATTAAAGAGGCAATCTTAGCATTCAGAATTGAAAGAGCTTTAAATAAAGAAAGAATATTAGAATTATATCTCAATCAAATATATTTAGGCAGTGGAGCTTACGGTGTTGCTGCTGCAAGTTTAGAATATTTTGATAAGTCAATTAAAGAACTAAATTATGCAGAAGCTGCATTGCTAGCAGCTTTACCGAAAGCCCCTAGCAAATATAATCCTTATAATAATATTGATTTAGCAAAATTTAGAAGAGATTTAGTTTTAAAAAATTTAAATCAAAATAACTTTTTAAGTTTTGAGAAATATAATGAGTATAAAAATCAAAATATAGAATTAAAAAAAAAACAAAAAATTTATTTAGAGGATGCACAGTATTATATTGAAGATGTTAGAAAAAATATAATAGATAAACTAACTTATGAAAAAGTTTATAAACAAGGTTATAACATAAATACACCAATTAATCTCAACCTACAAAAAATTGCCACAGAGTCTTTAAGAAATGGTTTAATCGCTTATGATCAAAGAAAAGGATGGCGTGGACCAATTACAAATATAAAATACGTTGATAATTGGCATAAAAATATTGATAAAAAATATAAATTAGAGAATTCTATTAATTGGGAAATAGCAATCGTTAAAGAAATAGGTCAATTTCAGAGCAAAATCGAAACTATAGATAAATTAAGTGGTTTAATAAAATATAATGAAATCTCATGGACTAAAAAAGAGTTCAAAGATTTACTCAAAGTTGGTGATTTAATTTATGTTAAGAAAGTTAAAGATAACTTTTATAGTCTAAAACAACTTCCAAAAATTAACGGTGGTATTGTTGTAATGGACCCTTACACAGGGCGGGTTTTAGCCTTAAGTGGAGGATTTAGTTTTAAGTCAAGTGAATTCAATAGAGCTACGCAAGCACTAAGACAACCTGGTTCAGCATTTAAACCTTTCGTGTATGCTTTGGCACTAGAAAATAAATACACTCCATCATCTTTAGTACTTGATGCACCTTTAGTCTTAGACCAAGGAGTTGATTTAAAAAAATGGAAGCCAGAAAATTATGGTAAAAAGTTTTATGGACCCTCTACACTTAGAGTTGGGCTTGAAAAATCAAGAAACTTAATGACTGTTAGAATTGCTCAAAACTTGGGCGTGGATAAAATAGCAAGATTTTCAAAAGAATTAAAAATATATGATAACCCTGAAGAATTACTTTCAATTTCTCTAGGATCAGCTGAAACAACTCTTTTAAATTTGACTTCAGCTTACTCATCATTTGTAAACGGTGGAAAATTAATTAGTCCTATTATAATAGACAGAATTCAAGACAGTGAAGGAAATACAATAATTAATAATGAAAATAGAGAGTGTAAGAATTGTGATAAGATTTCATACACTGGTAAAGATTATCCTCAAATAGTGGATAATTATGAGCAAGTAATGTCTGAGCAAACAGCATACCAAGTGACAACGATTTTAGAGGGGGTTATTAAAAGAGGAACTGGAAAAAAATTAAGAGATTTACAATTAAATTTAGCAGGAAAAACTGGAACCACCAATGAAAATACGGATGCATGGTTTATTGGATTCACATCAAACTTAGTGATTGGAGTTTATGTAGGAATGGATAATCCTAAACCATTAGGTAAATTTGAAACTGGATCGAAAGCTGCATTACCTATTTTTAGAGAATTCATTGAAAAGTCAGTTAAAAAATCTGATGCAAGGCCTTTTAAGGTACCTGAAAAAATGACACTTATGGTCGTTGATCCATTAACTGGAGAAAAAGCTAAATTCAATTCAAAAAACACAATCATTGAAGCTTACAAAAGTAAAAATGTTTTAAATGGAAAAGTATTGTATTCTAATAATAATAGAATCGATACAAATAATATATTAAAGTTTTATTAATGGACGATAAATATTTAGACCTTAAAAAAGAGATCGAAAAAATTAACCA
>CACCFV010000002.1 GCA_902544985.1 uncultured Pelagibacteraceae bacterium | reverse complement strand
TCCTTTTTTGCTTGAATTACAATAGAATTACCATAATTGGATTTCTTTCTAAAAAACTTTCTATGTGACGCGTCTCCTTTTAATTTTTTAAGATTTTGCATTTATCTATAATTGCAAATTTAAACCCTTAATTTTTAATATTCGTTTCTTGTAATCATTTCCATATTCAAAATTTAATTCTATCAAATTTTTTGGTTTTGGTTTTATTTTTTGTGGCCATTCAATTAATGTAATAGCATTAGTAATATCATCAAATAATCCTAGATTGTGAATTTCATCTAAACTATTTATTCTAAATAAATCATAATGATTAATTTTGATTTGTTTAATTTGATACTCATTTAATAAATTGAATGTAGGACTTGTTACTTCAGTTATTTTAAGTCCATTTTGTTTTTGAAAATTGTTGATTAGATATCTAATAAAAGTAGTTTTTCCGACACCCATCTCACCCACAAAAAAAACTACATGTCCTAATTTCAATTTCTTTGAAATCTGCTTAGCTAATTCCTTTGTTTTTTTTTCTGAAGATAAATTGACAAAATCACTTTTAGTAGCGATAGGCATTAGGTTTGAAAGGTCCCTCTACCCCTACACTGATATAATCTGCTTGATCTTTAGAAAGTTTAGTTAATTTAGCACCAACTTTTTTAAGATGAAGTGTAGCTACTTTCTCATCTAAATGTTTTGGTAAAACATAAACTTTGTTTTTGTAATTTTTATGATTATTCCATAGTTCTATTTGAGCAATAACTTGATTTGTGAAAGAAGCGCTCATTACAAAACTTGGATGCCCTGTAGCACAACCCAAATTTACTAATCTACCTTCTGCCAATAAAATTATTCTTTTTTTGCTAGGTAGTTCAATTTCATGTACTTGAGGTTTTACTTCAGTCCATTTGTAATTTTTCAAAGCTTCAACCTGGATTTCATTATCGAAATGTCCGATATTACATAAGATTGCTCTATCCTTCATATCTCTCATATGGTCAGCTGTAACAATATCTTTATTACCGGTCGCAGTTACAACTATATCTGCTTTACTAATTGCTTCATCCATTAAAACAACTTCGTAACCTTCCATTGCAGCTTGCAATGCGCATATTGGATCTGCTTCGGTAACCAACACACGAGCCCCACTCTGCCTTAATGATGCAGCACTTCCTTTTCCAACATCACCAAAGCCTGCAACAATTGCAATTTTTCCTGACATCATTACATCAGTGGCTCTTCTAATTCCATCAACTAAACTTTCTCTACACCCATACAAGTTATCAAATTTTGATTTAGTAACAGAATCATTCACATTTATTGCTGGAACCAACAAAGAATTTTCTTTTTCCATTTTATTCAAAGCTTTTATCCCTGTAGTTGTCTCTTCCGAAACTCCTTTAACATCTTTTAATAAATCTTTATATTCATTGTGCATCATTGCTGTTAAATCCCCACCATCATCTAAAAGCATATTAGGTTTCCAACTTTTCTTACCCTCAATGGTTTGTTTTATGCACCAAACATATTCCTCTTCTGTTTCTCCCTTCCACGCATAAACTGGAATACCAGCTTTTGCTATCGCTGCTGCTGCATGGTCTTGAGTAGAAAAAATGTTACAAGATGACCATCTAACTTCTGCACCTAAATCTACTAAGGTTTCAATTAATACTGCTGTTTGTATTGTCATATGCAAACAACCTATAATTTTTGCACCCTTTAAAGGAGATTTTCCAGCGTACTCCTCTCTTAAAGCCATAAGTCCTGGCATTTCACTTTCAGCAATTGAAATTTCTTTTCGTCCAAATTCTGCTTGTGATAAATCTCTTACTTTATAATCTTCCATCGTGGCTCTTCTAACAATTAAAAATTAATTAATCAATAAAACTCTTTAAACTTTTGGAAATTCTATTTCCATACTCGCTCCTTTTTTATCTTCTCTATTAGATGCTTTGATTGTGGCATTATGTAAATCAACTAAATTTTTTACTATATTTAACCCTAGACCAGAATGCTGTCCAAATTTATCTGGTCTGTTACTGTAGAATCTTTTAAATATTTTATTCGTGTCTATTTCTTTAAAACCCTGTCCCTCATCTAATATTTTTATGTATACTTTATTATCCTCCGATTTCGAAACTTGCACAATTACATCTTTATTATCATCACTAAAAGAAATCGCATTATCTAAAAGATTTGCAATTATTTGTTCAATTCTGTTTTCGATTCCATTAATTAAATATTTATTTTTACCATCATTTTTATAAGAAATATTAATTCCTCTTTTTACTTTATAAATATTATTAAAATCATCAACTACTGACTTAATTATTGGCTCAATATCTATTTTTTTTATTTTTTCTTTACTTAATGCAACTTCATCTTTTAACATTTGTGAGTAATCAGTGATCAGTCTTTCAATTCTTTGTACATCGTGGCTTAAAATGTTAATCAATTTAAGTCTCTGTTCAGAGTCTTGTGCATCATGTAAAATTTCTGATGCGCTTTTCAATGATGCCAATGGATTACGAATTTCGTGTACAAGATCAGTTGAAAAATTTTCTGCATGTGAAATTCTTTTTTGTAATTCTAAAGTCATATCATCCAAAGAATTAGAGAGTAAACCAAGTTCATCATTTCTTAATTTTAATGTATCTATATTTGTTTTTTTTGTGTCTTTATTTTTTATGATTTTAGTATAACTGACTAAATTTTTTATTGGTTTTAAAAAATATCTATTTAAAACAAACGAAAAGATCAATATTACGATCCCAACTGCGATTGCAGTCCTAATTACAAAAGTTTTTCTTTCATCTATAGCAGCTTTTATATCATTGGCATTCTCTGTTATTGCTAAATATCCTATATTTTCTCCATCCTTCATCACGTTTTTGATGGTAGTCAATTTAAATTTATTAAATTCTTCCTCGGTAAATGTAAAAGGGATTCCAAAATTTTTAGACGTTGCGTAATTTAAAAGAACATCATTTAAAGACACATTATTTTCATTTCCAATATCTATATTTTTTTCTTCAGTGATTTTTTTTGTTGTTGTTGAGTCCAACACCTCTAACTCAATAGTATCCAACCTTTGTGAAAAGGATCTTGGATCTAAGTCTAATGTATCAGTGTCTCCTATTAGATTAAGTTTATTATCAAAAAATATTACTCTATCCAAGTTCTGAAAAAGAAATCTTGTTGAAAACAAGAATGTTCTTATATCTTTTTCAACAAATTTTACATTTAATCTTGTTAGATTATCAATTGTATTATTGATAACCTCAATATGATTTGAGGATTTTTTTTTAATTAAATTTGGTTGGACATTTTTCAAATAAACGAATGTGAACAGGCCTATTATTGTGAAAAAAATAGAATTTATGAATAAAAATTTTTTTAAAATAGATAAGTTCTTAAGAAAATTGCTGAGCATTAACTAACATTCCATCTATATCCGCTTCCATATCTAGTTTCTATAGCTGAAAATTCAGGATCAACTTTTTTGAATTTTTTTCTGATTCTTTTAACGTGACTATCAATTGTTCTATCCTCAATATCTGTGTCTTCTCTATAAGCTATATCCATTAATTGAGCTCTCTCTTTTATAATTCCTGGTCTTTTGGCTAGCTCTTTTACCAGTAAAAATTCTGTAGTAGTCAATTTATCAGGCAATTGTTTCCCATTCCATTCGCACTCTAATTGGGACGGATCAAGTTTTAATTTTCCATGCGATATAATACTTTTGTTTTCTTCAAGAGTTTCTTTGGAATCTTTTTTTCTTAGTTGAACTCTAATTCTTTCAATTAAAACTTTAATTGAAAAACCACCTGATTTTTTTACGAAATCATCAGCACCTAATTTTAGTCCTAGTAATTCGTCAATTTCATCATCTTTAGAAGTCAAAAAAATAACTGGTAATGAGGTTTTTTTTCTCAATTTCTTGAGCAATTCCTCACCGTCCATTTTTGGCATTTTTATATCAACAATAGCTAGATCTGGCGGTGTCCTGGTTAATCCAATTAATGCACTCTCTCCATCAATGTAAGTCTGAACTTTAAACCCTTCTTTTTCAAGAGCAATACTTAAACTGGTTAGAATATTTCTGTCATCATCTACTAAGGCAATTGTTTGTTTTTGCATACTTAATTATAAAAATACTAAATTGTTCTAATTTGGGCAAATAAATTAATGTAATGTACCCCAATTTTCTCCGGTGTTTAAATCTACTGTAAGAGGTATTGAGAAAGAATGTTGATCACTCTCAGCAACGCTAGACATTTCTTCAATTATCACTTTGGATATTTTTTTTACTTCATTTTTGGGACTTTCAAAAATTAGTTCATCATGGATTTGAAGTAACATCTTTGTTTTATTGAGTTTTTGCTCCTTTAATTTTTTATCAATTCTTATCATTGCTAATCTCATTATTTCAGCAGCCGACCCTTGTATTGGAGCATTAATTGCTGCACGTTCTTGAAAGTTTCTTACATTATAATTTTTATCATTTATATTTATAAAATGAGATCTTCTTCCAAAAATATTACTTACATAACCACTTTTTCTACAAAATTTAATTGTTCGATCCATATAAACTTTTATTTCGGGGAACTTTGAGAAATATGAATTTAGAAACTCTTCCGCTTCAAAATTAGAGACATTTATTTGCTTCGCTAATCCATACTGCGAAATTCCATAAATTATTCCAAAGTTTATGGCTTTAGCCTTTCTTCTTTGATCTTGATTCACCTTATTAATATCAATATTAAAAATTTGGCTAGCAGTTAAAGAGTGTATATCCTCATTATTTTGAAAAGCTTTTTTTAATTCTTTAACATCAGCCAAATCAGCTAAAATTCTCATTTCAATTTGATTATAGTCTGCTGAAATTAAAATATTATCCTTGTCAGCAACAAAAGCTTTACGAATATCTTTGCCATCTTCTGATTTAATTGGAATATTTTGCAAGTTAGGATCACTTGAAGCTAATCGTCCTGTAGTCGTTGCTGCTAATAAAAAAGAAGTATGAACTTTTTTTGTATCGGGATTAATATGTTCAGGTAATGAGTCTGAATAAGTATTTTTTAGTTTTGAAACTTGCCGCCAGTCTAAGACTAATTGTGGAAATTTATGACCTTTAAAAGCAAGATCTTCTAACACTGTGGCACTTGTTGCAAAGCTTCCCTTTTTAGTTTTTTTTAAGTCTGCAATCTTAAGATCATTATATAAAATTTCACCTAGTTGTTTTGGAGAAGCAATATTAAACTCTTTCTTGGAGAGTTTAAAAACTTCTTTCTGAATTTTTTCAATCTTTTTTTCAAATTTGGTAGATAATGTTTTGAGAAACTTTTTATCAACTTTAATACCCTGTATTTCCATATCAGCTAAAATTCTAAGTAATGGCTTTTCAAAAATTTCATAAATATTAATCATTTTTTCTTCTTTCAAACTTTTATAGAATTTTTTATATAGTCTATAAGTTATGTCAGCGTCCTCAGCGGCATAATCTTTTGCTTTTTCTAAATCGACTTCACTAAAATTTATCTGTTTCTTTCCAGAACCAACTAATTCTTTGAATTTTATTGTTTTATGATTCAGATGAATTTCAGATAACGTATCCATATTGTGTCTATTTTTTCCAGCATCTAGCACATAAGACATGAGCATGGTATCCTCCATAGCTGATAGTGTTATCCCGTGATTGAAAAATACAATAAAATCAAATTTAATGTTCTGACCTATTTTTTTGATACTTGGATCTTCAAGTAAAGGTTTTAATTTTTTAAGCACTATGTCTTTATCAATGCATTTTTTTGAATTATGTCCTATTGGTATATAACAAGCTTTTCCAATCTTAGAGCTCAAAGATACTCCAACTAAATCTGCTTGATGAGGATCTAAAGAATTTGTTTCTGTATCAACTGCAACTTCTCCTATTTCCTCAGCTTCCTTGATCCATGCATCAATTTTACTGTGTTCTGTTATTAAAAAATAATTTTTCTTATCAATTTCAACTTTTTTATCCTTTATCTGAACATCCTTTTTCTCACCATTAAAATCTGGTTCCCCATAAGCAGAAATGGCAGAGCTAAGTAACCTATTAAACTCCATTTCTCTTAGAAATTTATAAAGTTTATCTTTATCAATTCTTTTTAATTCAAAATCATTGAGTTTCATTTCAATTGGAGCATCGTGCTTTAATGTTACTAATTTTTTACTTATTAAAGCTTTATCTTTGTTGTTTAATAAAGTCTCTCTTCTCTTATTTTGTTTGATTTCATCTGCCGATTTTAAAAGTGTCTCTAAATCGCCATACTTATTAATCAATTCTGCTGCAGTTTTTACACCGATACCAGGAACGCCAGGAACATTATCACTGCTATCCCCAGCTAGAGCCTGAACATCTATAACTTTATCTGGATCTACTCCAAATTTATTTTTTACATCCTCATTAGAGATGAACTTATTTTTCATTGGATCAAAAATACGAACATCTTTTCTATACAATTGCATCAAATCTTTATCTGATGAAACTATTGTTACCTTTGCTCCTTTTTTTAAAATCTGATCAACATAAGTTGCTATTAAATCATCTGCTTCATAATTAACTAATTCAACAGAGGGTAAATTAAAGGCTAAAACTGATTTTCTTATATATTCAAATTGTGGTGCTAAGTCATCTGGTGCCTCAGATCGATTAGCTTTGTAATCACTATAGATTTCATTTCTAAAAGTCTTTCTCGCTGAGTCAAAAATAACAGCAAAATGAGTTGGTTTCTGTAGATTTTCATTTGATTTTGAGTCTTCAAGAAGTTTAAACAACATGCTGCAAAAACCACTTACTGCTCCAGTCGGTAATCCATCACTTTTTCGAGTTAATGGTGGTAAGGCATAATATGCTCTAAATATATAACCTGATCCATCAATTAGATAAAAATGATCTGTTTTTTGAATCTGATTCATTAAAATTTAATATAGATTAAAGATAAAAATAAGAGTATTATTTTTTATGGAACTTATAAAGCAAAATACTCAAAACCAGCTTGTAAAATCATTATTGATTATCTTTATAGGTTCAATAATTCTCACAATTTCAGCCAAAATCAAGATACCTTTTTATCCAGTTCCAATGACTATGCAAACATTCATAGTTTTATTTTTAGGTATTAGCTTTGGATATAAAATAGCTCTAACCACTGTGAGTTTATACTTATTAGAAGGTATATTGGGTTTACCAGTATTTTCTAATTCTCCTGAAAGAGGAATTGGTTTGGCTTATTTTACAGGTCCAACAATGGGATATTTAATTGGTTTTCTATCAGCGTGTTTTTTTGCCTCATTCGTAAAAAATGATGATAATTATTTTTTAATTTTTTTAAAATTAATATTTTCAGTTTCAACAATTTATATTCTAGGTATTCTATGGCTAGGTACATTAATTGGTTGGGATAAACCTATTTTAAAATTAGGTGTATTGCCTTTTTTAGTTGCTGAAATTTTCAAAATTTGTCTACTTACTTTAATAACAAAAAAAATTATAAAATTTAGAAAATTTATTTAGGCGATCTTTTCGACAGTATTCTTTGAAGAGTTCTTCTGTGCATTTTAAGCCTTCTTGCAGTCTCGGAAACATTTCTATTGCATAATTCAAATACTCTATGAATATGTTCCCATTTAACTCGATCTGCTGACATTGGGTTTTCAGGTGGTGCAGCTTTTTTTGATGGATCTGCTAATAATGCTTTTTCCACATCGTCTGCATCTGCTGGTTTAGCTAAATAGTCAATAGCACCCTCTTTGATTGCAGCTACAGCAGTTGGAATATTTCCATATCCAGTTAGCATTATGATTCGACTTAGTGAATTTGACGATTGAATTTCTTTTACAACCTCTAATCCATTTCCATCATTTAACCTGAGGTCAACTACCGCAAAACCTGGTTTTTTCACTTTAACCATGTCTTTACCTTTTTGCACACTCTCAGCTTGTAAGACCTCAAACCCCTTTTTTTCCATTGCTCTCGCTAATCTCTCCCTAAAAGGATTGTCATCATCCACTATTAATAAGGATTTATTGTCAAAATCAGCTAGATTTTGTAATGGAGCTTGGTTTTTCATGAAAAGTATATGGATATTTTTTTCAACAATTCAATAGGCCATTATTTGCTTTACATTGAATAACTATTGAATTAATTGCTCGATTATTAAAGTTTTTTTAAATAAAAGACTTTTTTTTTGTTAAATTTTTTTTGGGGGGCATTTAAAATGCAAAAATTTAAGTCAGTTGAAGAATTAGTTAATCAACTGAAACCGGAAAAACCTGTCTATTGTATAAGAAAGAATTCTATTCTTTCTGCATCAAAATTCTTTCAGAATAAGTTCCCAGGCGAAATACTATATGCTGTTAAAACTAATCCTCATCCAGAAGTAATAAGAACTTTGATAAAAAGTGGAATTAATCAGTTCGACGTTGCATCCATAGAAGAAATAAAAGCTGTAAGAAAATTTGACAGATCTGTTAAATGTTCTTTTATGCATACTGTTAAAAGTAGAGAAAGTATTAAGGAAGCTTATTACAATTTTGGAATAAAAACCTTCGCATTAGATACTAAAGACGAATTAATTAAGATTATTGAAACGACAGGTAATGCTAAAGATTTAGAATTATTTATTAGAGTTGCTGTTTCCAATGAGCATGCTGAAATAGATTTATCAAAAAAATTTGGTGCTTTGAATTCTGAAGCTTCAGGACTGTTAAGACTTGCAAAACTTCATTCAAAAAAAATTGGCTTGAGTTTTCATGTTGGTTCCCAATGTATGCACCCAATTTCATACTCTAAAGGAATTAATGAAGTGGGAAATATAATTAAAAAAACTAAAATAATTCCAGATTATATTAATATCGGTGGAGGCTTCCCGACAATTTATCCTGATCTTGTGCCTCTATCTTTGGAAAGCTATATGGAGGAAATTAAAAGAAGTTTAGAAAATTTAAATCTAAAGAATATACCTCAAATAATTTGTGAACCTGGGAGAGCTTTGGTTGCAGAAAGTGGTTCAACAATCGTGAGAGTTAATTTAAGAAAAAAACAAAAACTTTATATTAATGATGGAACTTACGGCACACTTTTTGATGCTGGGACACCTAATATAGTTTTTCCATCAAAATTAATTAAAGAAAATTCAAGTAAGATTATTTCAAAGAAAATGACTGCATTTGATTTTTATGGACCAACATGTGATAGTATGGATTATATGAAAGGTCCTTTCCTACTTCCAAATAATATTAAAGAAAATGATTACATTGAACTTGGTCAATTAGGATCATATGGTTTAACTTTTAGAACTCAATTTAATGGTTATTACTCTAATGAGATTTATGAGGTTGAGGATAAACCAATAATGTCTATGTATGATAAGAATTCAGACAAAGCTACTCTAGTTGCTTAATGTCAGAAAATAAAAATCTTGGTCACAACAGTAAAAAAGATTTCTTAAAAAAACCTGTAGAGCATATTGATATTACATCTTTCGATTCTAGAAAAATTATCTCTTCCATGGAAAAAATGTCTTTTGTTTCAAGAGAAACAGCAAACGCAGCCAATATTTATAATGAAATGTTGAAAGACAAAGAATGTACAATTTTTTTAACATTAGCAGGTTCAACATCTGCTGCCGGTTGTATGAATATTTATAAAGATTTAGTTAAATATAATATGGTTGATGCAATAGTAGCGACTGGCGCTTCAATAATTGATATGGATTTTTTTGAAGCTCTTGGTTTTAAACACTATCAAGGGTCTCAATTCCAAGATGATACTGAATTAAGAAAAAATTATATCGATAGAATTTACGACACATACATAGACGAAGATGAGTTACAGATTTGTGATAAAAAAATATGTGAAATCGCAAATACCTTGGAGCCTAGAAGCTATACGTCCAGAGAATTCATTAAAGAAATGGGTAAATATTTAAAAAAAAATTCTATTAAAAAAGACTCTTTGATTGAAACAGCATATGATAATGATGTTCCAATTTTTTGCCCAGCTTTCACCGACTCCAGCGCTGGATTTGGTTTAGTCATGCATCAAGAAAAAAATCCAAAAAAGCATATGACAATTGACTCTATAAGAGAATTTAGAGAATTGACTGAAATTAAAATACGCTCGAAGGGATCAGGTCTATTTATGATTGGTGGTGGTGTTCCAAAAAATTTTATTCAAGACACCGTAATTTGTGCTGAATTATTAGGCAAGGAAGTTGACATGCATAAATATGCGGTGCAAATCACAGTAGCCGACTCTAGAGACGGTGCATGCAGTAGTTCAACATTAAAAGAAGCAAGTTCATGGGGTAAAGTTGATGTCACAAAAGAACAAATGGTATTTGCCGAAGCCACTAGTGTACTACCCCTAATAGCTAGCGACGCTTATCACAGAGGTGAGTGGAAAAATAGGGATAAGAAAAAATTCACAAAAATTTTTGAGTAAAAATTGAAATATTTATCAAACAGAAATGGATTTTTAGGAGTCGACAATAAATTTAATTTCAAAGAAAAGGTTGTTGTGGTTCCATTTGGACTTGAGAAAACTGTTAGTTATGGTGGTGGCACCAGAAATGGACCTAAAGAAATTATAAAGGCTTCTCATCAAGTGGAATTATATGATGAAGAGCTAAATTGTGAACCTTATAAAAAAATTGGGATTAAAACATTAAAGCCCTTTAAGATTCATAGAAATATCAAAAAGGCTCTCGAGAAAATGTCAAATATAAATAAAGAAATTTTAGATAAAAGACTTTTTCCAATCACGTTTGGGGGAGAACATTCAATTACACCCGGATGTATTTATCCATTTGTTAAAAAATACCAAAAAATTTGTCTCTTACATTTCGATGCCCATGCTGATTTAAGAAATAGTTACAATGGTGAAAAGTTCTCTCATGCATCAGCAATTAGAAGGTGCTTAGACCATAAAAATATATCATTAATATCTTTTGGAATCAGAAATATATCAGAGAGTGAAATTCCATTTTTAAAAAAGAATAAATCAAGAATAAATATTTTTTGGGCAAAAGATAAATCAAAGTGGGATTTAACAAAATTTAAAAAACTTATAAAAAATAAGACAGTTTATTTAACATTTGATGTCGATGGTTTCGACTCAAGTATCATGCCAGCCACTGGGACTCCTGAACCTGGTGGATTATTATGGGATGAGACACTCAATATAATTAAGATTGCTGCAAAAAATTCAAACATTGTTGGTGCTGACATCAATGAATTAGCACCTATTAAAGGTTTTAATTCATACAACTTTCTTGTCGCAAAGCTCGCTTATAAAATATTGTCTTATAAGTTTTTGATTTAAGCTTTAATTGGCTTAAAAGTTTTTAAGAGTAATCTAAATGGTATTAACATGATCAAAGCTACTATTACTTTCACAATCAAATCTCCGAGAGAAAGTGTAACCCATGGCACGCCAGTCCCATAAAATGATATTGAAAAAAACAAAAATGTATCGATTGTTGAACCAATCATTGAAGATGTTAATGGTGCAACAAACCATTCTTTCTTTCTTAATCTGTCAAATATTTGCACATCTAATAATTGTGCAGTTAAAAATGCAATTCCAGACCCAATAGCTATACGAATAGATATAAGATCTGCAAAATCAGTAGAAAATAAAACTGTAAAACCAATTCCTAGTACAAAGCCAAAATATACAATTTTTCTTGCAACTCTTTTTCCATAAGATCTATTAGCTAAATCTGTAATCAAAAAAGCGATCGGATAAGAGAAAGCTCCGTAGGTTAATATTTCATTTAAACCATAATAATTAATTGGAAATTGAACAAGATAATTTGAGGATAGGACAACAACACCCATCAAAAATGATAGAAGTAAAAATGATTTACTCATTAAGCTGTTTTAGATTGTGCAGTTTTTTTCTGAAATGGAGATTTAATTAATAAACTTTTTTTTAGTTTTTTTAATCTAGGAGATAAATTTTTATTTTTTACAGATTTTAGAAATTCATCAAAACTACCTTTTTTATCTACTGATCTAACCCCTGCATTACTCACTGTTAATTTTAAGCTTCTTTTTAAAAGTTCACTTGTAAATTTTACTTTTTTTAAATTAGGTAAGAATCTTCTTTTTGTCTTATTATTAGCATGACTAACATTATGACCTTTCATTGGATTTTTCCCAGTTAATTCACATTTTTTTGTCATAATTTGTTCGACTATATAAAGTGAGATATTGATGGCGTCAAGTTTATTAGATTATTCTAATCCTTTTTTCCTACTATTTCATTAAAGTTTTTTACACCATCTTTTAATAGTATTTCCTTTAGTTCTTTTTTAATTAGACCAACAATATTTGGACCTCTAAAAACCATGCCTGTATAAAGTTGTAAATAATCAGCTCCTGCTAAAAATTTTTGATAAGCAGATCTGCCAGAGTCCACACCACCTACGCCTATAATTTTAATTCTGCCTTTTAAAACTTTATAAAATTTTCTGATTAACTCTGAGGACTTTAACTCAATAGGTTTCCCGGATAATCCTCCTTTTTGATGACTTTGAGTATTTTGTAAATTTTCTCTTGTTGTATCAGATGTGTTAGAAATTATAGCAGCTTCTATCTCGTTATCTAAAAGCACTTCAGAAATTTTCATAATTTCTTTATCATTAATATCTGGTGATACTTTTACCGCTATAGGTGTTTTAGAGTTAAGTTTTCTCTTCTCTTTTTCTATTAGTTTTAAAAGATCATCTAATTTTTTTTGATCGTGAAAGTTTCTTAAATCTTCGGTGTTTGGTGAGGAAATATTAACAGTGATATAATCAGAGGCCCCATTAAACATTTTTAAACACTGTATATAATCATTTGTTCTATCTTCTGAGTCTTTATTAGGTCCAATATTTATTCCAAGTAATCCAGTTGGATTATTTCTTTTAATTCGATCTGCAATATTTTTTGAACCTTGATTATTGAAACCAAGTCTATTTATCAGGGCCTCATCTTCTACTAGTCTAAAAACTCTAGGTTTGGGATTTCCGTATTGTTCTAATGGTGTAACAGTTCCTACTTCGACGAAACCAAACCCTAAATTAAACAATGAATTATATACCTCGGCATTCTTATCAAATCCTGCTGCCATACCAATTGGATTTTCTATTTCTTTATTAAATAATTTAGTCTTAAAAAGAGGATTATTTTTTTCTTCATCTAAAATATTTGGAATAAAATTGAATTTAAGTGACTTTATCGCTATACTATGAGCCGTCTCGGGATCTAATTTAAAAATTAAAGATCTTAAATTTGAAAACATTATTTAATTTTATTTAATATAAGATCTTTTGTTTCTTTCACACCAAAAAAACTTATAAAAAAACCCATCCTTGGTCCATTTTCGTCTCCAAAAACTACTTCATAAATTAATTTAAACCAATCTCGAAGGTTCTCAGTGTATCCATTTTCTTTACCAGTCGAATATATCATTGTTTGAATATCTTCTGGTTTCATTTTGTCGTCACATTTATCTAAAGTTTTTACCAGAGCTTCTAAAGCTTTTTTTTCTTCACCATTAGGCTTTTTATATTTTTTTTTCAATTTTATTACGTCGTTAAAATATTTTATTGCATAGCCTACTAAATTATCAAAGATAGGGTTATCTTTCTCAGAAATGTCTTTTTTATATTTTTTAACAAATTTCCAAAGAAGTTCTTTGCTGTCAGCATTACTTGTTTCAACCAAGTTTAATAACATCGAAAACGACATAATCATATTTTCTTTAGGCACCAAACTATTATGAACATGCCACACAGGATTCATAAGTAGCTGCAACTCATTTTGATTTTTTGCTTTCTCAATCAGATCCAAATAATCATCGACAGTTTTTGAAACTATTTCTTTGTAAAGTTTTTTTGCTCTTTTTGGATTTTGATACATATACAGCGACAAACTTTCAGGAGAAGCATACTCTAGCCATTGATCAATAGTAATGCCGTTTCCCTTTGATTTTGAAATCTTCTCTCCTTTTTCATCCAAAAATAGTTCATATGCAAACCCTGAGGGATTTGTTTTTCCAATCAATTTGATAATTTTTGTTGAAAGTATTGCACTCTCTATAAGATCTTTTCCATACATTTCAAAATCAACATCTAGTGCATACCATCTCATAGCCCAATCAACTTTCCACTGTAATTTACAATTTCCATCATAAATGCTTGTTTCCAAATCTTTTCCATTATTATCAAAAACAATAATAGATTTTTCTTTATTAATATTTTTTACAGGTATTTCTAGAACATGACCTGTAACCGGACAAATTGGAAGAAATGGACTATACGTTTTTTGTCTCTCTTTTCCTAGTGTAGGAAGTATTATATTCATTATACCATCATAATTCTCTAAAATAACTTGGAGAGAAGAGTTAAAGAAACCAGACTTATAAAGTGATGTTGAACTTTTAAAATTATATTTAAATTTAAAATTGTTTAAAAATTTTTTTAGCATTTCATTATTATGCTCACCAAAACTATTAAATTTTTGAAAGGGATCAGGCACATTAGTAAGCGGTTTGTGCAAATTTTTTTCTAATAATTCTTTTTGTGGAACGTTGTCAGGTACTTTTCTAAGACCATCCATATCATCTGAAAAAGTAATGATTTCAGTTGGTAAATCAGTCAAATGTTTTAGTGCATTTACAATCATTGATGTCCTTGCAACTTCTCCAAAAGTTCCTATATGTGGAAGGCCACTAGGACCATATCCTGTTTGGAGAATTATTTTGCCTTTTTTTTCTATAAAAGATTTTCTTTCTCGAAGTATTTTTTTTGCTTCAACGAAAGGCCATGCACTTGTTTTATCAAAATTCTCTTTTTTAATCATGATTAATTCAAATAAAATCTTAAATTAACGCTTTAACTTATTCTTATAGAGTTGAAATTTATTTACCATAAAATAATGTTCTATCAAAATGTCTAATTATAAAACTGTTTTTTTTACACTTGGAATTCTTCAAATAATTCTTGGAATTTTTATGTTGATCCCAATATTTGTTCAATTTTTTTTTAATGAAATTGACTCCTCTTTTTTTGGTGCCTCAATTATTACAATTATTTTTGGTACGCTATTTTTTTTATCTAATCTTGATCATGATAAGAAGTTAAATTTACAGCAAGCTTTTTTATTGACCGCGTTATCTTGGCTAAGTATCGCAATTTTTGGTTCACTTCCTCTAATATTTTCTGAAGTCAATTTTTCGTTTACCAATGCATTTTTTGAGAGTATGTCAGGCATTACAACAACTGGTTCAACAATCATTCCAAACTTAGAGGAGATGCCCAAAGCAATTTTGCTTTGGAGAGCAATTCTTCAATGGTTGGGTGGTATTGGAATAATTGTTATGGCGATCACTTTGATGCCAATAATGAATGTTGGTGGTATGCAATTATTCAAAATTTCTAACAGTGACTCATCAGAAAAAATTCTTCCTAAATCGAAAGAAATTGCGTTGAGATTAATTTACATTTATTCAGGTCTCACTACTCTTTGCGCACTATCATATAAAATTCTTGGGATGAATACTTTTGATAGTATAACCCATTCTATGACAACAATAGCAACTGGGGGTTTTTCAAACTATAATGAGTCTATTGGTTTCTTTAATAGTTTTTCAATAGAAATTTCAGCAATGATTTTTATTATCTTGGGAAGTTTGCCTTTTATCGCTTATATCAAATTCTTAAACGGTAATAGAAGAATATTTTTTTCAGATATTCAAATTAGAACTTTTTTGAAAATAATCTTAATAAGTATTCTGATCTTATCAATTTATTTGTTTTTAGATAAATCGTCTGAACTTAACTTCAGAACAGTTTTATTCAATGTAATATCAATTTTGACAGGTACTGGATATGTAAATGCACAATTTGATAACTGGGGTGGATTTCCTTTAATTATATTTATAGGTTTAATGTTTATCGGTGGATGTGCTGGCTCAACGACCTGTGGTATTAAAATATTTAGATTTCAAATACTTTACTCATTTGTTTTGAATCAACTTAAAAAGATTATTTATCCCAAGGGAATTTTCGTTCTAAAATATAACCAAAGTCCTGTTGATGATAAATTTACCGCATCAATTATCTCTTTCATTTATATGTACCTGGTAATTTTTTTTGTGATTACAGCATTATTATCTTTGACAGGTCTTGACTTTATTACTTCAATTTCTGGTGCTGCAACATCTATCTCAAATGTAGGACCTGGCCTAGGTTCGACTATTGGGCCAAACGGAAATTTTTCATCACTACCTGATATCTCTAAGTGGATTTTAAGTTTTGGTATGATTTTGGGGAGATTAGAATTATTTGCAATTCTTGTATTATTTTTACCATCTTTTTGGAGGAATTAAATTTGATAGAAATTAAAAAAAACTCTTTGTCTGAAATGTTCTCGGTTTATTTCGACAAAAGAATGCTCAAAATTTTATTGCTTGGTGCAATATCAGGTTTTCCATGGGTTTTGATTGGAAGTAGTCTGAGTTTATGGTTAAAAGAAGATGGACTAAGCAGATCAACTGTTGGATGGGCTGGATTAATTTTTGCAGTTTACGCATTTAATTATTTATGGGCACCTTTAATAGATAGAATACAAATACCATATTTAACAAAAAAAATAGGTCACAGAAGAGGATGGATTGTTTTGATGCAAATTATCATCTTACTCTCACTTGCTCTTTGGAGTTTACTCAATCCATCTGAAAATTTAGCATTAGTTGTTTCAGTAGGCTTAATGATTGCTATAGCATCATCAACTCAAGATATAACAGTTGATGCTTTAAGAATTGAACAGATTGGTGAGGATGAGGGAAAATCCATGGCTGCTGGAGCCGCAATGGCGGTTGTCGGTTGGTGGACAGGATATAAGTTAGGTGGGGTACTATCATTATTTGCGGCAGATATTCTTCAAAACATTGGTTTTGAAAATTATTGGCAACTAACTTTCTTAATTTTGGGGATTTTAGTAATTTTGATGAACATTGGCTTAATGTTCATTGACGAGTCTGGAAATTTAGAAAGACAAGATCAACAAAAAGAAAATGACAAATTAATATCATCTCAATTTAAAAATCAAAATATATTTACAAAATTGATAACCTGGGTTGCTGGAACAATAAGTGGCCCAATCATTAGTTTTTTTAAAAAAAATGGCTTTTCGATTGCTTTAGGAATTTTAGGATTTGTTTTTTTATTTAAAGTGGGAGAGGCATTTCTTGGAAGGATGTCTATAATTTTTTATAAAGAAATAGGTTTTAGTAAATCAGATATCGCTATTTACTCTAAAACGTTAGGTTGGATTACTACTGTGACGTTTACTCTTTTAGGTGGGCTTTTTGTAATAAGATCCGGAGTGTTAAAAGCAATGTTTTTTGCTGGAGTTATGATGGCAAGTACAAACCTTTTGTTCAGTGTATTGGCCTGGAGCGATAAATCAGAATTTTTATTTGCTATTGCAGTTATTTTTGATGATATAGCTGCTGCATTTGCAACAGTAGCTTTTGTAGCCTTTATATCTATGCTCGTAGACAGAGCCTATACAGCAACTCAATATGCGCTCTTAGCCTCAATAGGCACCGCTGGTAGAACAACTTTAGCCTCCTCCTCTGGTGCCCTTGTTGATTGGTTAAATGGTGATTGGGGAATATTTTTCATTTTGACTGCGCTAATGGTAATTCCTTCATTAATAATCCTATGGATCATGAAAAATAAACTACAACTAAGTGAAAAATAATTTTTTAAATAAACCTGTAGCTAACATTTACTTTAAACCATCTCATAATTCTGAGGTAGTTTCACAAATTTTATATGGAGAGAAATTTAAGATTCTATTGAAAAGAAAAAAATATATAAAAATAAAAACTCATTATGACAATTATATTGGATATATAAAAAAAGATAAATTTTTAGAAAATTTTAAACCCTCATATAAAATTTCAAAAATTAAATCTAGAATTTTCTTTAAAAGAGATAAAAGATTTTTGTCCTCAAAACATTGTCTATATTATGGATCTGGTGTGTGTAAACGAAATGAAAATAAAAAGTATATAGAATTTGAAAAAAATAAATGGATCAAAAAAAGTGATATCAAAAATATTGATCATCATGAGAAAAATTATATCAAAATATTCAAATTCTTTTTAAACACAAAATACATATGGGGCGGAAAAACCTGTGATGGGATTGATTGTTCAGCATTAATTCAAATCTATTTTTATTACAACAGAATATTTTTTCCAAGAGATACAAAAGATCAAATAAGATTTTGTAAAAGAAAAAGAAGTAAAAATCGACTTAAAGGAGATATCGTATTTTGGAAAGGACATGTTGGTATATGTCTAAATAAGTCTAGATTTATTCATGCCTATGGACCAAAAAAGAAGGTGATAATAATGCCAACAGGACAAACAATTAAATTAATTGATAAAACCGCAAATCTGAAAATTAAAAAAGTGAGTAATATTAGTAATATTTAATCTCTACCAAAGTCAGGTTTGTTTACATCCTGTTTTAATTTAATAATTTTAGACCTAACTTTTTTAGTCTGAGATAATTTTTTTAAAATTGATTTATTATTTTTAGAATTTATATCTTTTTTGAAAGATTTTAAGTTTTTGATAAATAAGTCTATCGCTTTTGTAACATTAACCTTATTGTCAAAGAAAATATCTCTCCACATAATTTCATTTGAAGCAGCTATTCTTGAAAAATCTCTCAACCCCCCAGCACTGTACTTAATAAGACCAAATTTAAGTATTTTTTCAAAATCTTGAGCCGATTTAACTAAATTGTAGGCAATTAAATGTGGTAAATGACTTGTGATAGAAAAAACTTTGTCATGTTTTTCAGAGTTCATAATAACAGTTTTTGAACCCATCTTTTTCCAAAAAGAAATTAAAATTTTTAAATTCTTAGAACTTGTTTTTTTATCCTTGATTAATACACACCATTTATCCTCAAACATGTCTGCTTTTCCGAATTCTGGTCCACTCACCTCTGATCCAGCGATAGGGTGACTCCTTATCCAATTTATACCACGCTTCAAAAATTTTTTAATAATTTTTGATGACTCTATTTTTGAAGATCCGACATCAGTAATCAGTGTCTTTGGCGAAATAATTTTATTAATTTTAAGAATGAGTTTTTTATATTCACTCGTTGATGTGCAAACAATCACTAAGTTTGAATTTACCAAACCATCTTTAAGCGACTTAACAATAGTTCCGGGTAATCTGAGACTTTTTATTTTAGCGATATTAGATTTTGATTTTTCATAAATAAATATTTTTTTTGCTATTTTTTTTTTCGAAATCTTTCTAACTAAAGAAGAGCCCAATAATCCACAGCCTATAATTAATACGTTTCTCATTTTCTAAATATATTTTGTGTTGCTTTGATAAATTTTATATTTTCATCTTTTGATCCAATGGTTAATCGTAGCATATTTTTTATTTTATAACCTTCTTCAGTAGGCCTTAAAATAATTCCTTTCTTTTTTAATTTTTCATAAAAACTTTTAGCTCTTAGTTTACATTTATCAAAATTCAATAATAAAAAGTTAGCAGAAACTTTATTGGAACTAATATCATAATTGTTTAAAAAATCTTTCAATTTTGTTGCATAAAGATAATTATGTTTTACAGAGCGTGAAATAAATTTTTTATCTTTAAGTGACTCAATAGCTGCCTTTTGAGCTACTTCATTAACATTGAATGGAGGTTTAATGATATTTAAAGCATCAATTATTTTCTTTGAACCATATCCCCAACCAATTCTTAAAGATGATAGTCCATAGATTTTTGAGAATGTCCTTAATATAAAAACATTCTGCTTATTTTTAAATAAATCTAAACCAGATTTATAATCTTTATTTTGCATATACTCTGCATAAGCATCATCTACGACAAGTAAGACATTTTTTCTTAATTTTTTTCTTAAATCAATTAATTCAGAGCTATTCAAGTAAGTACCAGTTGGATTATTTGGATTAGCAAGAAATACAATTTTAGTTTTATTGCTTACCTTTTTAATTATTTCCGAAACAGAAACTTTAAAATTTTTTTCTTTAGCAAAAACAACTTTTGCCCCAACTATTTTTGAATATATTCTGTACATCAAAAAACTAAATTGAGGAAGAATTACTTCATCTTTTGGTTTAAGGAAAAGCTGACATAACATTTGAATAACTTCGTCTGAGCCAGCTCCACAAATTATTTTTTCTTTGTCACAATTAAATTTTTTTGAGATTTGGCTTCTTAGTTTTTTAGACTTTCCGTCAGGATATCTGAAAAGACTTAATTTTTTATTTGATATTGCCTTTTTAGCCTTTGCGCTTACTCCTAAAGCCGATTCATTTGCTGAAAGTTTAATAATTTTTTTCAATCTTTTAACAGTTGATTTGCCAGGTTGATAAGCCTCAATATTAAATCTCTTAAATTTCATAGTTGTCATTTTTTAAATTTTAGCCTCTTTATAGATAAAATGACAATTTTTCATATAGTATTAGTTCAAATATTTAAAAAATTGACATACTAAATAACATCTTGTACAAAATTTATGCGCTGATTTACCTGAATTGCGAGCGCTCTAAAAAAACCGCTAAAAAAGTTTTTTTTCTCACAATTCAATAACAGCATTAATAATTATGAACATAAAAGAGAATATAAAAACGCTTGTTATAAAAAAACCATTGAAACTTGATTGTGGTAAAAGTATCAATAATTTTCCACTAGCATATGAAACTTATGGTTCGCTTAATGAAAACAAAGATAATGCAATCCTTGTTTTTCATGCCCTTACTGGTGATCAATTTGTTACGGGTATTAATCCTGTCACAAAAAAAGATGGTTGGTGGTCTTATGCAGTAGGTCCTAACAAATCAATAGATACAAATAAATATTTTGTTATTTGTGCAAATGTTTTAGGTGGTTGTATGGGCTCATATGGTCCAGGCCACAAAAATCCTGATACAAATAAAATTTATGGCACCGATTTTCCTGTAATTACTATAAACGACATGGTCAACGCACAAGTAAATTTATTAGATCATTTTAACATAAAAAAACTTTTTTCAGTTGTTGGTGGATCGATGGGAGGAATGCAAGTTTTGCAATTTATTAGCAATTATCCAGATAAAGCTTGTACAGTGGTACCAATCGCATGTACCTCTAGTCATTCTGCTCAAAATATTGCTTTTAATGAGCTAGGTAGACAAGCGATTGCATCAGATCATAACTGGTCTAATGGAAAATATTTATCTAATAATACTCTTCCCGATAAGGGATTATCAGTAGCAAGAATGGCTGCTCATATTACTTATTTGTCTAAAAAAGGTTTACAAGAAAAATTTGGTAGAAAACTTCAAGAAAGAGATGCTCTTAAATTCGGATTTGATGCAGATTTTCAAATAGAAAGTTATTTAAGATACCAAGGATCAGTTTTTGTAGATCGATTTGATGCTAATAGTTATCTTTATATAACAAGAGCGATGGATTATTTTGATCTAGTTGGACAATTTGATGGTAATTTATCTAATGCATTTAAAAAAACCAGAGCTAAGTTTTTTGTAATATCTTTCACCTCGGACTGGCTCTATCCAACTCAAGAAAATAAAGAGATAGTTATCGCTCTTAATGCAATTGGTGCTGATGTTGGATTTGTTGAAATAAAATCTGACAAAGGTCATGATTCTTTTTTATTAGATGTTCCAGACTTTTTGAAAACCCTTAAAAATTTTTTAGATAAGTCTTACTCAGAGAGATAATAATGAAAACAGAATATAAAATAATAGTCGATTTAATAGAGGAAAAAACAAGAGTTTTGGATGTTGGCTGCGATGATGGAACATTAATGGAGTCATTAAAAAAAAATAAAAATGTTGATGCGAGAGGAATTGAGATTTCAAAGGATAAAGTTCAAACCTGCGTTTCAAAAGGACTTACTGTAATTGAAGGAAACGCGGAATTTGATTTAAAACAATTTCCAAATGATTCTTTTGATTATGTTGTCCTAGGTCAAACTTTACAAGCTTTCGTAAATCCTGAAGTTGTCATAAAAGAACTTTTGAGAGTTGGAAAGAAAACAATCATAACAATTCCAAATTTTGGTAATTGGAAAGTAAGATTAAATTTGCTTATCAAAGGAACAATGCCAATCACAAAATCATTACCAAATGATTGGTATAACACACCAAATATTCATATGTGTACGATTAAAGACTTTGTTAAATTTTCAAAAATTATAAACTTTAAAATCTTTAAATCTTTAGCTCTGACTAATAGAAATATATCAAATATTAATAATTCTAATTTATTTTATAAAAATTTATTCGCAGAATTAGGTATATTCTTAATTGAAAAATAAGATGAGAATAGAAATAATTAAGTGTTTACAAGATAATTATAGTTACTTGATAATCGATGACACTAAAAGTATTGGATGTGTTGTTGACCCTGGTGAGGCAGCTCCAATTATAGAATATGTTGAAAGTAATAATGTTGAGTTAAAATATATTCTTAATACTCATCATCATTATGATCATGTGGGTGGCAACTTAGAATTAAAGAAAAGATATAATTCTAAAATAGTTGGATTTAAAGAAGATAAAGATCGTATTCCAGAAATTGACGTGCTTGTGGAAGATAATCAAAAATGGAAAGGCGAAAATTTTGAGGCGAAAATTTATCACATACCAGGTCATACAAGTGGGCATATTGCCTTTCATTTTTTTTTGGAAAAAAAAATTTTTACTGGGGATACCTTATTTTCTTTAGGATGTGGTAGAATTTTTGAGGGAACTTATGAGCAGATGTTCAATTCATTAAAAAAAATAAAGAAACTTCCAAAAGATACACTTATATATTGTGGTCATGAATATACTTTACAAAATTCAAAATTTTGTGAGACAAATGATCCTGATAATTCAAATTTGAAGAATAAAATTGAAGAAATTAAAGAAAAAATAAAAGATGGCCAACCCACCATTCCATCAATTTTATCTGATGAAATAGAATGCAATATATTTCTTAAAGCTAAAGATGTTAAAAGTTTTTCAAAATTGAGAGATTTAAAGGACAATTTTTGATTTATAAAACTTGACTATAAGCTTGCTCAGACTATATTGCCTTAACAAAATTTAGAGTATTTATATGTCATTCGCAGTAATAAAAACAGGTGGTAAACAATACAAAGTCAAATCTGGAGAGATTTTGAAAATAGAGAAATTAACAGATATTAAAGCTAATTCAAAAATAGAATTTAATGAAATTTTAGCTTATGGAGATGACAGTAAAATAGAGGTTGGAGCCCCAATTGTAAGTGGTGCAAAAGTTGAAGCTGACTTAATTAAAAATAGTAAAAATAGGACTGTTTTAATTTTCAAAAAAAGAAGAAGACATAATTCAAGAAGAAAAAATGGACATAGACAGGAATATTCAATGATTAGAATAAATAAAATTTTTTCTAAAGATGGTAAAATTCTCTCAGAGGCAGAAAAAGTTTCTAAGTTAACAAATAAGACAGAAACAAAAAAAGAGGCTAGTAAATAACTAGGAATTAATTATGGCAACAAAAAAAGCAGGTGGATCATCTAGAAATGGACGTGATAGTGCTGGGCGAAGACTTGGTGTCAAAAAGTATGGTGGACAATCTGTTATACCTGGAAACATTATTGTAAGACAAAGGGGTACGAAAATATTTCCTGGAGAAAACGTAGGAATGGGTAAAGATCACTCAATTTTTTCAGTAATAAAAGGTAAAGTAGTTTTTAAAAAAACAAAGTCAGATAGAACTTTTGTTTCAGTAAAACCCAATTAATAGTACAACTTAAACTATTGTTGTATTATGAAATTCTTAGATCAAGTAAAAATTTATATTAAAGCTGGAAACGGTGGAGATGGCTCTCCAAGTTTTCGAAGAGAAAAGTTTATAGAATTTGGTGGTCCAGATGGTGGTGATGGTGGGAAAGGCGGTTCAATAATATTAAAAGCTGAACAGAATTTAAATACCCTTATTGATTTTAAATATCAGCAACATCATAAAGCAAAAAGAGGTGAGAATGGTGCAGGACAAAACCGAACAGGTAAGAGTGGTGAAGATTTAATTTTAAAGGTTCCCATAGGAACGCAAGTTTTTGAAGAGGACAACAAAACATTAATTTACGACTTTACGAAAATTAGTGAGGAATTTGTCGCTGCTGCAGGTGGTAAAGGTGGATTGGGTAATACAAGATTCAAAAGTTCTACCAATAGGGCTCCAAGGAAATTTACAAAAGGAACTCAAGGAGAAGAGTTTACAATTTGGCTTCAATTGAAAACAATAGCTGACATTGGGATTATAGGATTACCTAATGCAGGTAAGTCAAGTTTATTAGCATCAGTTACTAATGCAAATCCTAAAATTGCAAACTATCAATTTACCACTTTAAATCCAAATTTAGGAGTAGCAAGTTATGATGATAAAGAAATTACAATAGCAGATATACCAGGATTAGTAGAGGGGGCTCATAAAGGTACAGGCCTTGGAATTCAGTTTTTGAAACATATTGAAAGATGTAAATCTCTTTTACATTTAATTGATATTACAAGTGAGGATTTAAAAAAAAGCTATCAACAAGTAAAAAATGAGCTTAAAAAATATAGTAACAAGCTCACTAAAAAAAAAGAATTAATCGTGTTGAACAAAATAGATCTTATTGATGAAAAAGAGGTTAATCACATAATTAAAGATTTTAAAAAGAATACTAAATCAGAAGTTATTGCTTTATCAACATTCAATAAATCTTCAGTATCAAAAATCAAATCAAAATTATTGAATTATGTATCTTAAAAACTCAAAAAAAATTGTTATCAAAATCGGATCTTCACTTTTAGTTGACCAAGAAAAGAAAATAAGAAAAAAATGGCTCTCTAGCTTTGCGAAAGATATAAAAAAATTAAGATCGAATAATCAAAAAATTATAATTGTTTCTTCAGGCGCAATAGCCCTTGGATGTAAAAAAATGAATTATAATAAAAAAAATCTCAAGCTAGATAAAAGTCAAGCAATTGCATCTATTGGGCAAATTGAATTGATGAATTTGTTCTTAGAAACGTTTTCAAAATATAAATTAAATATTTCTCAAATTTTACTTACTCTTGATGACACCGAGGAAAGAAGAAGATCAATTAATGCAAAAAGAACTTTTGAAAACTTATTCGATCTTGATTTCATCCCTATTGTTAATGAAAATGATACTATTGCAACATCTGAAATTAAATATGGAGATAATGATAGACTTGCTTCTAGAGTAGCTCAAATTACAAATGCAGATACCTTAATATTACTCTCAGATGTGGATGGTTTATTCACAAAAAATCCAAAAAAATTCAAAGATGCTCAATTAATTAAGAAAGTGATTGATTTAGACAAAGTTGTTAAAAGTATAAATATCAAAGGTATGACAGAATTAGGAAGTGGTGGCATGAATACAAAAATCGAAGCTGCTAAAATTTGTAACTTAGCTGGTTGCAATATGGTAATAGCAAATGGGTTAGGTCTTAATCCTATCGATCGTATCCGGAGTAGAAATAACTGCACTTGGTTTATTTCTAAAATATCTAAAATGCATGCAAGGAAAAAGTGGATAATTAGCTCAATTTCTCCTAAGGGTGAACTTATAATTGATGATGGAGCAAAAAAAGCTCTTCATAGTGGAAAAAGTTTATTGGCGGCTGGAATTAAAAAAGTGGTCGGTAGATTTAATAAGGGAGATCATATTAAAATTTTAGATAATAAAAAAAAAGAGTTTGCTCGTGGACTTAGCTCTTTTTCATCCAAAGAAATAAATTTAATTATGGGCTGTCATTCGAATGAAATACAAAAAATTTTAGGATATGTGTCGAAATCTGAGGTAGTGCATAAAGATGATATGGTAGAAATCTAATGAGAAAGATATTAATTAATATTGGAGAAAGGTCAAAACAAGCTTTTGCTCAACCAATAAATACTTATAAAAAAAATAAAGTTTTAAGTGATTATCTTAAAATGATAAAAAAAAATAAGCATTTAATTCTTAGAGAAAATAAAAAAGATGTAGATCGGGCTATCAAAATTAAGCTTAGAGATAATTTAATAAATCGGCTTATTTTAAATGAAAAAAAAATCTTGGGTATTATTAATTCAATCCAAAAAATAATTAAGTTAAAGGATCCAACTTATAATGTTATTGAAAAATGGAAAAGACCTAATGGACTTGTATTTTCAAAAATATCAATCCCGATAGGAGTAATAGGTGTAATTTATGAAAGTAGACCAAATGTAACCTCAGATGTAGCATCATTATGTTTTAAATCTGGAAATCCAGTTATTTTAAAAGGTGGTTCTGAGGCCTTTTATTCTAATAAAATTTTATCAAATTTATTCAGAAAAGCTTTGAAGATTAATAAAGTTAATCAAAACTTTGTTCAATTCATCGATATAAAGAATAGAAAAGTGGTAGATTTTTTACTCACTAAAATGACTAATTTTATTGATGTACTCATACCAAGAGGGGGTAGAAATTTAGTTAAAAAAGTACAAAACATTTCTAAAATTCCAACTATTGGTCACTTAGAAGGTGTTTGTCATTCATATATAGATAAAGATGCGGATCCCAAAATTGCTACCAAAGTAATAGTAAATGCAAAATTAAGAAATACAGCGATTTGTGGAGCAACTGAAACAATTTTGCTTAATGAGCGTATAATCAAAAAGTTTGGAGCTCATATATTAAAGATATTAGAGGAAAAAGGTTGTCAGATTATTGGTGATAATAAAATACGAAAAATTTATAAAGGTAAAATCAAAAAAGCATCAATCAAAGATTGGTCAAAAGAATATTTGTCTGCTACCGTTTCTGTAAAATCTGTCAAAAACTTACAAGAGGCTATTTCTCATATTAATAAATATGGAACTATGCATACTGATTGTATTATTACTAAAAACAAAAAAACTGCTAAAAAATTTTTAATGGGAGTTAAAAGTTCAATAGCGATGCACAATACATCTACACAATTTGCAGACGGTGGTGAATTTGGATTTGGTGGAGAGGTTGGAATTTCGACAAATGTTCTTCCACCAAGAGGCCCAGTAGGACTTGGACAATTAATTTCCTACAAATATCAAGTAACAAGTAATGGTAAAATTAGAAAGTAAATTGGTTATAAGAAGAAATAGAATTGGGATCCTGGGTGGATCCTTTGATCCTGCACACAAAGGTCACTTAACAATCTCAAAAGAAGCGATGAAAAGATTTAAATTACGAAATGTTATTTGGGCAATAACAAAAAAAAATCCTTTTAAAAAAAAGACGCATACAAGTTTGAATAATAGAATCAAGCATTGCAAAAAAATTATTGGATCAAGTAAATTGATTAAAGTAAAGTTTTATGAAGACACAATTAAATCAAATAAAACTTATGATTTAATAAATCATATTTCAAAGAACAAAAAAAACAAAATTTATTTTATAATGGGAGCTGATAATTTAATTAAATTTCATAAATGGTATAAATGGAAATTAATTTCACAGAAATGTAAGATAATAGTGTTTGATAGGCATGGTTATAAAAAAAAATCGTTAAATTCAACTACATATCAAAGATTAAATAGAGAAAATTTAAAATTTATCGAATTTGAGAAGGTCAATATTTCTTCTTCTCAATTGAGAAAAATTTGATATGGTTTAAATAATTAATGGACAAAATTTCTGATTTAAAAAAAACCATAATTCAAACTTTAGATATCAATAAGGCTTTAGACATTGTTAGCATCGATCTTAAAGATAAAAGCTCAATGGCTGAATACATGATTATTGCAAGTGGTACATCATCTAGACATATCCAATCACTTTCTGAGCAAGTTTTAGAAAAGCTTAAAGATTATGGGATGAAAGACTCAAAAATTGAGGGAAAAGATAGCACTGAGTGGAAACTAGTGGATGGAATAGATCTAATTGTCCACATATTTCACCCAGAGAAAAGAAAATTTTACGAATTAGAAAAAATGTGGTCTGAATTTATTCCAAAAGAAAAACTTATAATATGAAGAAAATTTTTTTTACTATATGTATATTTTTTTTAAAGTTTTCAATTTTTAGTCCTGTCATTGCAGCTGAGAATGATGTCTATAAAAAAATAGACTTATTTGGGGAAGTATTAGAAAAAATCAATAAAGAATATGTTGATGAAATAAATCAGTCTGAAAGTATGGATGCTGCTATAGATGGTTTGCTTCAATCATTAGACCCTTATTCCGCATACATGTCTCCTGAAATTTTTAACGAAATGCAGACTGAGACAAGTGGTGAGTTTGGTGGCTTAGGAATAGAAGTAAATATGGAGTCTGGGGTTGTAAAAGTAATTTCCCCAATTGATGATACTCCAGCATCTAGAGCTGGTATTAAAGCTGGTGATTACATCATAAAGATAGATGATATTCAGGTACAAGGTAAATCTCTAAGTGAGGCTGTAGACTTGATGAGAGGACCTGTGGGCTCATCAATTATTTTAACTGTAAGACGAGTTGGACAAAAGAAAGCTTTAACATTTGAAATTGTTAGAGAAATAATACAAATTAAATCAGTCAAAGCTGATCTTTTAAAAAATGACGTTGGTTATCTTAGATTGACATCTTTCAACGAAAATAGTGGTGATCAAATAAGAGAGCAAATTAGAGAATTTGAAAAAAATGGAAATATAAATTCATATATACTAGATTTAAGAAATAATCCTGGAGGGTTGTTATCACAAGCTATAAGGATATCAGATTTTTTTTTAGATAATGGTGAGATTGTATCTACCAAAAGTAGAAAAGCCTCTGAAAATAGAAAATGGTTTGCCAAAAAAGGAGATTTGATAGGTGGCAAAACTTTGGTTGTATTAATTAATTACGGTTCTGCATCTGCTTCAGAAATAGTTGCTGGAGCACTACAAGATCATAAAAGAGCAATTATTTTAGGCGAAAATAGTTATGGAAAGGGTTCAGTGCAATCAATTATTCCACTAAAGAATAAAGGAGCAATAAGACTCACTGTTGCAAAATATTACCTACCGTCAGGCAAATCAATTTCTGAAGTTGGAGTAAGTCCTGACATTGAGATTGATGAAGATACGGATGAATTTAGGATTAAGACAGACACTGATAATCAACTAAGCTACACATTAAAACTTTTAAACGGTTAAATGAAAGAGCAATATAAACATCTACCACTCCGCAGTGGTGTAGGCATTGTTGTTCTTAATCAAGAAAATAAAATTTTCGTTGCAAGAAGAATAGACAACCCAAAAAACTTTTGGCAAATGCCACAAGGAGGTATTGATGAAGGTGAGGATTTTCTTACCGCCGCATACAGGGAGTTAAAGGAAGAGACTAGTATTACAAAAGTAGAGCTTATTAAAGAATTAGATGGTTTTATAACATATGAATTACCAGATCACTTATTGGGTATAATTTGGAAGGGTAAGTATAAAGGACAAAAACAGAAATGGTTTATAATGAAGTTTACTGGAGAGGATAGTGAAATAAATATTAAAACAAAAAAACCTGAATTTCTCGAATGGAAATGGATTGAATTAGAATCCTTAACAAAAGTTGTGGTAGATTTTAAATTACACGTCTATCAAGAAATTAAAAAAAAATTAGAGTTATTATTAGTTAATCGATCTTAGAACTTCAACTTTTTGATCTGCTAGATATTTAGCCTGATCACTTATCTCAGATTTACTTGCTTCCGCTTCAGCTTTTTTGAGTAAGTCCCCTTGTTTAGATTTATCTAAATCTGCGACAGCAAATATTGTGCTTGTTAAGATAGATAAATTGTTATTTTTAAATTCAATGATTCCATCTTCTACATAATAATTTTCATCACCTGATTTCGAAAATACTTTAATTATTCCAGGTTTTAAAAAAGAAATAATTGATATGTGATCTTTTAAAATCCCCATTTCACCCTCAAATGCAGGTACAACAACCTCTAAAACATCCTCTTTTACTAAAAAAGATTTTTCTGGGTTTACAATTTCAATTTTAAACTCTTCACTCATTAAGCAGCAGCCTCTTGTTCCATTTTTTTAGCTTTCTCAATTGCCTCTTCAATCGTACCCACCATATAAAACGCTGCTTCAGGTAAATGATCATATTCACCTTTACAAATAGCATCAAAGCCTTTGATGGTTGAGTCTAAATCTACCAATTTTCCTGGTGATCCTGTGAAAACTTCTGCAACAAAAAATGGTTGAGATAAAAATCTTTGAATTTTTCTTGCTCTCGCTACAACCAGCTTATCCTCTTCAGATAATTCATCCATACCCAAAATGGCTATAATATCTTGTAATGATTTGTAAGATTGTAATATTCTTTGCACATCTCTTGCTACTCTATAATGTTCATCACCAACAATTCTAGGGTCTAGAATTCTTGAAGTAGAGTCTAACGGATCAACAGCAGGATATATTCCAATTTCAGCTATTTGTCTTGAAAGCACAGTTGTTGCATCCAAATGAGCAAACGATGTTGCTGGTGCAGGGTCAGTTAGATCATCTGCAGGTACATAAATTGCTTGTACTGAGGTAATTGATCCTTTGTTAGTAGTGGTAATTCTTTCTTGAAGATTACCCATATCAGTTGCTAATGTTGGTTGATAACCAACTGCGGATGGAATTCTACCCAAAAGGGCCGAAACTTCTGAGCCTGCTTGAGTAAATCTAAAAATATTATCAACAAAGAAAAGTACATCTTGGCCCTCTTGATCTCTAAAATATTCTGCTACAGTCAATCCAGTAAGTGCCACTCTAGCTCTAGCACCTGGGGGTTCATTCATTTGTCCATAAACTAATGCTGCTTTAGATCCTGGTCCGTCCTGTTTGATAACACCAGACTCAATCATTTCATGATAAAGATCATTTCCTTCCCTTGTTCTTTCTCCTACACCTGCAAAAACTGAAAAGCCACCATGTGCTTTTGCAACGTTATTGATTAACTCCATAATCAAAACAGTTTTTCCAACACCAGCACCGCCGAACAAACCAATTTTTCCTCCTTTTGCATAAGGAGCTAGCAAATCAATTACTTTAATACCAGTAACAAGTATTTCAGTTTCAGTCGATTGATCATTAAATTCAGGTGCACCTCTATGAATTGGCCAGCTTTCTTTAGTTTTTACTTCTCCTCTTTCGTCTATTGGCTCTCCAATAACATTAATAATTCTTCCAAGAGTTTCAGGTCCTACTGGAACTTGTATGGGAGCATTGGTATTAATTACCTCATCACCTCTTTTTAAACCTTCAGTAGCATCCATTGCAATAGTTCTAACTGTAGTTTCACCCAAGTGTTGCGCTACTTCTAAAACTAATCTGTTGTTTCCATTTTTACATTCCAATGCTGTTAAAATTTCTGGAAGTTCTCCATCAAATTTAACATCTACTACTGCTCCAATAACCTGTGTAATTATTCCTTTGCTCATAATTATAAACTTTCTGCTCCTGATATGATTTCTATTAGTTCTTTTGTAATTGCTGCCTGACGACTTCTATTATATTCGATAGTAAGTTTGTCAACCATTTCACCTGCGTTACGGGTAGCATTGTCCATTGCACTCATTCTGGACCCTTGTTCGCTAGCTGAATTCTCCAACATTGCCTTAAATATTTGTGTTGAAATATTTTTTGGTAGTAGATTGCTTAAAATTTCATCTTCATCTGGCTCAAATTCATAACTTTCGTCTGAATTATTATGATCCTCTTCATTGTTTAAGGGTATAATCTGTTGAGCTTGAGGTATTTGAGTGATTACGTTTTTAAATTGATTATAAAAAATAGTACATATATCAAACTCACCAGCCTCAAATTTTTCAATTATGGTCCTTCCAACTTTATCGGCATCAAAATAATTTGCATTTTTAGATTCTTTAAAAGATATATTTTCAATAATTTTATCTCCATAAACTCTTTTTAGTTGGTCATTTCCCTTCGACCCTACAGTAATAATCTTTAATTGTTTACCCTCGTTTAAAATTTTTGAAAAATAACTTTTCGCTTTTTTAATTATGTTAGAATTAAAACCACCACAAAGGCCTCTGTCTGATGTCATTACTACACATAGGTGAACTTTATTTTCGCCTGTCCCAGATAATAATTTTGGGGCATTTTCCTTATCAGATATACCATTAGATAAGTTTAAAATAATATTGTTCATTTTTTCTGAATAAGGTCTCCCTCTCTCAGCGCTTTCTTGAGCTCTTCTTAATTTTGCTGCTGCAACCATTTTCATAGCTTTCGTGATTTTTTGTGTAGACTTTACACTAGCTATCCTTTTTTTGAGATCATCTAGACTTGCCATATTACATTAAGATTTAAAGGTTCCTTTCAGCTGAGTAATAACTTCTACCAATAGCTTTTCTTTATCTTCATCAAGTTTTCCAGTGCTTTGAATTGCTTCAATTATCTCAGGTTTATCTGATTTACATTTATTAATAATTTTGTTTTCAAACTCCGATACATCTTTTAAATCAATATCATCGAGATATCCTTTTACACCGCAGAAAACCGATATTACTTGTTCAGCAACGGTCAATGGTGAGTATTGTTTTTGTTTTAGAAGTTCAGTTAGTTTTGAGCCCCTATTTAAAAGTTGTTGTGTAGATGCATCCAAATCAGATCCAAATTGAGCAAATGCTGCCATTTCTCTGTATTGAGCTAATTCTAGTTTCATCGATCCCGAAACTTTTTTCATAGCTTTTGTTTGAGCTGATGATCCAACTCTAGATACTGATAACCCGACGTTAATTGCTGGTCTTATACCTTGGTTGAATAATTCTGTTTCTAAGAATATTTGACCATCAGTAATTGAAATTACATTAGTAGGAATAAATGCAGAAACATCTCCTCCTTGTGTTTCAATAATTGGAAGTGCTGTTAATGAACCACCACCGTGCTCGTCGCTTAACTTTGCGGCTCTTTCTAGTAATCTACTATGTAGATAAAATACATCTCCCGGATAAGCCTCACGGCCTGGAGGTCTTCTCAATAATAGAGACATTTGTCTGTACGCAACAGCTTGTTTAGATAAATCATCATAGATAATAAGTGCATGCATTCCATTATCTCTAAAATACTCACCCATAGCACATCCTGTATATGGTGCTAAAAATTGTAATGGCGCAGAATCTGATGCTGTAGCTGCAACAATAGTTGTGTACTCCATTGCACCTGCTTCTTCTAAAGTTTTTTGAATTTGTCTTACCGTTGATCTTTTTTGTCCAACTGCAACATAAATACAATATAATTTTTGCTTTTCATCACCAGATTCATTTATTTTTTTTTGATTAATAATTGCATCCACAGCAACTGCAGTTTTACCCGTTTGTCTGTCACCAATAATTAATTCCCTTTGACCTCTTCCAATTGGAACCAAACTATCGATTGATTTTAATCCTGTTTGCATTGGTTCATTGACTGATTGACGAGGAATAATTCCTGGTGCTTTTACTTCTACTCTAGTTTTTTTAATATTTTTATCAAATGAACCTTTTCCATCAATAGGATTACCTAAACCGTCTACAACTCTTCCTAACAATTCCTTTCCAACAGGAGTATCAACAATGTTACCTGTACGTTTTACTACATCACCCTCTTTTACATTTCTATCGTCACCAAAAATTACAACACCAACATTTTCACTTTCTAAGTTAAGAGCCATTCCTTTTGATCCATCTGCAAATTCCACCATTTCACCAGCTTGTACATTATCCAAACCATAAATTCTTGCGATACCATCTCCAACTGATAATACCTGCCCTACTTCTGCAACTTCAGCTTTTTCACCAAAATTTTTGATTTGTTCTTTTAATATTTTTGTAACTTCTGAAGGATTTATTTCCATCTATGCCTCTATCATTCTATTTTCAATTTGCTGTAATTTATTTTTAATTGAGGAGTCAACCATAGTACTTCCAACTTGAACTACCAGACCTCCTATTAAACTTTCATCGTATTTATAGTTTAATTTTATTTTAGAGCTAAAATTCATTGATAACTCATCTGTAATTTTTTTAATTTCATCACTTGATAGTTTTTTTGCTGATTTCAATTCAGCTATAAGCTCACCTCTTTTTTTGGAACAAATTTCAATAAAACTTTTAAGAATTCGTTCTATAAAAAAGAAACGTCTCTTTTGAATTAAGAAATTTAAAAAATTTTTAAATAAATTATCAAATTTATTACTAGCAGCTATTTTATTTATCACCTTTGAGAGATCCTCTTGGCTAGTAGTGGGATCTTTAATCAAATTAAAAAAATCTTTACTTTGATTAATTAGATTTAATACAGATAAAGATTGTTCTTCTATCTGGCTCAATAGATTATTTTCTTCTGAAAGCTCAAAAAGTGCAAGAGAATACCTTTCAGCTGATGAAATTGAAAATCCTGTATCTTTGCTCAACTTGTTTCCTATATAATGTTGAAGATTATTTAAAATTCAGGCTTTAATTAGCATATGACCCTTGTGTCTTCAAGTGACTGATATGTCAAAAATGCCTCTTTTTATAGATTAATTGAAGTTTATTGGATCAACATCAACTGAAAGTTTTATTCCCTTAAAAAATTTATATTTTGGAATAATTTTAGCTAAAGAATTTTGCATTTTCATAGATTTTGATCCTCTTATTAAAAGTCTTATCCTAAATTTTTTTTTTATTCTAAATATTGGTGCATTCACAGGACCCAAAATTTTTCCGTTAATTTTGTTTTCAATAAAATTCTTGAAATTAAAAGCTTCTTTTTCTAATTTTTTTTCATTTTCTCCTGTGAGGATTAAAGAAATAAATCTTTGATAAGGAGGAAGTTTATTTTTTTTTCTTATTTCTAACTCTCTTTCTAAAAAGATATCTGGATTTTCATTTGTTATTTCAGAGATCATTTTAGAATTATTTTCATAGGTTTGAAAATAAACTGTCGCTGGTTTTCCAGTTCTACCAGCTCTTCCTGAAAGTTGATGATAAAGTTGTAAATTCTTTTCAGCCCCTCTTAGATCGTGACCATGAGATGAAAGATCAATATCTACAACAACAATACAATTCAAGTGAGGAAAATGAAAACCTTTTGATATTAATTGAGTTCCTACTAAAATCTGAATTTCGTTATTAATTATTTTTCTAATTTTTTCTTTTGAGTCTTTTTTATTCATCGTATCACTTGAGAAAATATCAATTTTTTTACCAGGAAACTTTCTTTTAACTTCCTCAGAAATTCTTTCAACACCTGGTCCGCTAAAGACAAATTCACAATTATCACCTTTCTTACAATTTCTTTTTAACTGTGATTTGAAACCACAATAATGACATATCAAATTATTTTTATTCTTATGATAAACTAAATTTATTGTACAATTTGGGCATGTGAAGCTTGAAAAACATTTGTTACATAATGCGTTAGGCGAAAAACCTCTTCTATTCAAAAAAAACAATACTTGATCTTTTTTTTCAAGATGTAGATTAACTTTTTCAATTATTTTTGCTGATAACCATGATTGCTTCTCAAGTTTTGTATTATTTAAATTAATGATTTCATAATTAGGTAGTGCAGCATTTCTATACCTTTCACTTAGTCTGGAGACCTCATATTTTCCCTTTTTAATATTTTCAAAGGTTTCTATAGAAGGAACTGCTGTGATCAAGTTGACAGGAATGTTTTCAAATGATGCTCTTGAAATTGCCATATCTCGTGCATTATATGTAACACCTTCATCTTGTTTGAAAGATTGATCATGTTCCTCATCAACAATTATTATTCCTAATTTTTTAAACGGTAAAAATAAAGAAGATCTAGCACCAATGACAACTTTAATTTCACCACAGGAAATACCACTCCAAATTATTTCTTTTTTCTTTTTTGAGATACCAGAGTGCCAAATCGCTGGTTTAAATCCGAAATATTCTGAAAATTTTTGCTCAAACTGACTGGTCAAACCTATTTCTGGTAAAAGAATTAATGATTGAAAACCCTTCTCTATTAAAGATTTTAACGCCTCAAAATAAACTAAAGTCTTACCCGATCCTGTTGTTCCTTGTAAAACATGAACTCTAAATTTTTGGTTTGAATAACTCATTTTTTCTAAGGATTTGATTTGATTAATAGATAGTTTAAAGGAATTTTTTTTTATTTTATTATTATACGGTTCATAAATTTTTTTTTCCATTTTCTCTATTGCATTACTGCTCAATAAAACTAGTTTTAACGCCATTCCCTTTGGTATTAAATTATACTCGGCAAACCAATTTAAAAAATTTATTGTTTCTTTCTTTAGTGGAGCTACGTCTAATTTTTTTTGAATACTTTTTATTTTAAATTTCTTATTGTCGTTTTTTTCAAATTCATCCCATACCACACCTGTTATTTTAGATTTTCCAAAAGGGACTAGAACAAATTCACCTAGCTTAAGATCAATTTCACTTTCATAAGTAAAAGGATGATTAAAAATATTAGGTAGTAGAATCGGGTATTTCATATTTTTATAATATGAAAAAAAATTAAGAGTGTATTGCTCTTTTATCTACTGATAACGCAGCTTCTTTGACAGCTTCAGAAAAAGTTGGGTGAGCATGGCAGGTTCTTGCTATATCCTCGGCGCTTGCACCAAATTCCATTGCAACACCGATTTCAGCAATTAATTCTCCAGCATGAGGGCCAATTATATGTGCGCCTAAAACCTTATCTGTCTGAGCATCTGCAAGAATTTTCACAAAACCTTCTGCATCATCTATAGCTTTAGCTCTAGAATTGGCCATGAATGAAAATTTACCAACCTTATAACTTTTATTTAATTCTTTTAATTGCTCCTCTGTTTTCCCAATTGAGGCAACCTCTGGTGAGGTATACACCACACCTGGTATCGTATCATAGTTTACATGACCTGATTGACCTACAATATTTTCTGCAACTGCTATACCTTCATCTTCAGCCTTATGTGCAAGCATGGGCCCAACAATCACATCACCTATTGCATAAATATTTTCAACATTTGTTTTAAATTTCTTGTCAGTTTTAATTCTATTTTTTTCATCTAAACTCACACCTGCATTTTTTAAATTTAAACCTTCTGTATTTGGCTTTCTGCCAACTGAAATTAAAACTACATCACATTCAAAATTATTTTTTTTACCATCTTTATCAATTGTTGAGACCACTGCACCTGAATTATTTTTTTGAATTGTTTCAACTTTATTTTGCATATTAAACTTAATGCCTTGTTTTTTAAGAATTTTCATAAACTCAGATGAAATTTCTTTATCCATACCAGGTGTTATATGATCCAAAAACTCAACAACTTCTACTTTTGCACCAAGTCTTGACCATACTGAACCCATCTCTAAGCCGATATAACCTCCACCAACAATTACCATTTTATCAGGCACTTTTTCTAGTTTTAAAGCTCCAGTTGATGAAACTATTATTTTCTCGTCTATTTCAACACCTGGTAAAGATACTGGTACAGATCCTGTGGCTATAATTGTTTTTTCAGTTTGAATTATTGTTTCTTTTTTTTGATCATCTTTTATTAAAATTTCATTATTTGATTTAAAACTTCCGTGGCCCTTAAAGTAAGTAACTTTATTTTTTTTTAGAAGAAATTCTACACCCTTTGTAAGAACAGTAACTGCTTTGTCCTTACTCTTCATCATTTTATCGAGATTTAATTTTACTTCTCCTATTTCAATACCTTTATTTGCCAAACCTTTAACTTTGTGAAATTCCTCAGACAAATTAAGTAAACTTTTTGAAGGGATACAACCAATATTCAGGCATGTACCACCAAGAGATCCCCTGGATTCTATACATGCAGTTTTTAAACCTAGTTGGGCAAGTCTAATTGCGCAAACATAACCTCCTGGGCCACCTCCTATAACTACTGCTTGAAATTTTTCTGACATCCTAAATATCCAAAAATAACCTTCTAGGGTCCTCAAGGCTTTCTTTGATCATTTTAAGAAAGGATACAGACTCTTTACCGTCAATTATTCTATGATCATAAGATAAAGCTAAATACATTACTGGTCTTATCTTGATTTCACCATCCACTACAATAGGTCTTTCAACAATATTATGCATCCCTAATACTCCAGATTGAGGTAAGTTTAGAATTGGAGTTGAAAGCATTGACCCATAAACTCCGCCATTGCTAATAGTAAAGGTACCTCCTTGAAGATCTTCAATTACAAGTTTTCCATCTTTTGCTTTTTCAGAAATTTCTTTAATATTTTTTTCAATATCTGCAAAAGATAGTTCATCCGCGTTTTTTAAAACTGGAACTACAAGACCTTTATCTGTTCCAACTGCAAAACTTATGTTATAATAATTTTTATAAACAATAGTGTCTCCATCTATCTCAGCATTTACAGCTGGAAAATTTTTTAAGGCTACTATACAAGCCTTAACAAAAAATGACATAAAGCCAAGCTTGATACCATATCGACTTTGGAAATCTTCCTGGTTGTCTTTTCTCATGTTAATTATATTTGTCATGTCCACTTCATTAAAAGTAGTAAGTAAAGCTGCATTCTCCTGGGCTTGTTTCAGTCTTTTTGCTATAGTTTGCCTTAACCTAGTCATTTTAATACGCTCTTCTTGACCATATTTAATTTTTCTCTCTGAAGGTGGAGGATTGACTCCCATCAAGCTTATTAAATCACCTTTAAGTATTCGTCCATCTTTACCAGATCCTTTTACTGACTTAACATCAATATTGTTTTCATCTACCATTTTTCTTACAGCTGGGGATAATGTTTGACTTTCCTCAGAAGAATTATTCTCCGTGTGACTGTTTTTTATTTCCTCTGTTAAAACCAGTGGCTCCTCTTTTAACTCGTTACTATTATTCTCCTCTTCAAATATATCTAATTCCGCTTGTTCTTTAATTGGATCTAACTTGATTACATTGTCTTTTTCTTTAATCTCTTCTTTTTTTTGTAAATTTGATGGCTGGATTTTCTCTATTTTATTTGATCTTTTAACCTCACCTTCAATTTCAGTAACTAAACCTAAAATTTCTCCCACTTTAACAGTTGAACCATCTTGAGAGTTAATTTCAATTAGTTTTCCTGTAACTGGAGACGGTACTTCCAAATTAACCTTGTCGGTCTCTAATTCAACGATTGGCTCATCTGCATCAACCGTTTCGCCTTTGTTTTTTAACCATTTAGATACTGTGGCTTCTGTAATGCTTTCACCTAAAACTGGGACTAATATTTTTTCACTCATTTTAAATTATTCAAAAACCTTCTTAATAATTTCTTGTTGTTGTGAAATGTGTCTTTTTGCATAACCAGTGGCTGGTGATGCATCTGGACTTCTTCCAATATAAGAAATCTTTTTATTATTAGCCTTTATATTATCTAATGTCCATTGGATATAATCTCTAGCAGAAAACCATGCTCCCATATTTTTTGGCTCTTCCTGACACCAATAAAATTTAGCTTTTTTTGCATAAGGTTTTAGCTCTTTTGCAAGTGCCTTAGCTGGAAAAGGATAAAGTTGCTCAATTCTATAAAATATCAAATCATCTCTTTTAAATTTTTCTCTAGCCTCAAGCAAATCAAAATAAATTTTTCCTGAACATAAAATTACTTTTTTAATTTTTTCCTTTTTTTTCAATTTGATAAAACCTTTTACCTTTGGATCTATTGCGTGATCCCATAATACTCTATGAAATGTATTTTTTTTACTAAAATCGCTTAAGCTTGAAACACAATGTTTATGTCTAAGTAAAGATTTGGGAGTCATTATTATTAGAGGTTTTCTGAAATCTCTATGCATTTGTCTTCTTAGTGCATGAAAGTAGTTTGCGGGTGTTGTGCAATTCATTACCTGCATATTATCATTTGAACATAATTGTAAAAATCTTTCTAATCTAGCAGAAGAATGTTCAGGACCTTGACCTTCGTAGCCGTGAGGTAATAACATAACTAATCCAGAAGCTCTTGACCATTTTCTTTCTCCTGAAGCAATAAATTGATCTATAACTACTTGAGCACCATTAGCAAAATCACCAAATTGGGCTTCCCAAATTGTAAGTGTATTAGGTTCAACTAAACTGTAACCATATTCAAAGCCTAAAACAGCTAATTCAGATAAGAAACTATCTACAATTTCAAAATTCTTTTGATTTTTAGATATTTTGTTTAAAGGAACATATCGAGAATTATCTATTTGATTTCTTAATACTGAATGTCTTTGACTAAATGTACCTCTTCCTGAGTCCTGACCAACCAATCTTACTGGGTACCCTTCCTCTAACAAAGATCCAAACGCCAAAGCTTCAGCTGTAGACCAATCAATTTTTTCCTCACTATTAACGTTTGATTTTCTATTTTCTAAGACTTTAGCGATAGTTTTATGAATGTTAATTTCTTTAGGTATTGTATTTATTTTTTCAGAAATATCTTTTAATTTTTTAACATCATAACCTGTAACGCCTCTTTTATCTTTTCCTCTCGCTGGTTTATATCTTGACCATGTACCTTCAAACCATTCAATTTTAGGCTTATAATTTTTTGCATTCTTATATTGATCATCAAGTAATTCCTTAAATTCTTTTATAGATCCTCTAAAATAGTCATCTGTAATTGATCCTTCATTTATTAATTTTTCACCATAAACCTTGATGGGTGAAGGGTGTGAACGGATTTTTTTATACATTAGTGGTTGAGTAAAAGACGGTTCATCCCCCTCATTATGACCAAATCTTCGATAACAAATTAAGTCTATAACGACATCTCTATTAAATTTTAATCTAAAGTCAGTTGCTATTCTTGCAGCATAAACAACTGCCTCGGGATCATCACCGTTAACATGGATGATTGGTGCTTCAACCATTTTAGCAATATCAGAGGGGTAAGGTGATGATCTTGCAAATCTTGGACTAGTAGTAAATCCTATTTGGTTGTTCACTATAATATGGATAGTTCCACCTGTATTATGACCTGGAAGACCGGACATCGCAAAACATTCTGCAACAACTCCTTGTCCCGCAAAAGCTGCGTCTCCATGAATCAAAATTGGTATAACTTTATTTCTCTCTTTATCCTTATGGAAATATTGTTTAGCTCTTGTTTGTCCTAAAACTACAGGATTCACTGCTTCAAGATGAGATGGATTATCTGTGAGACTTACATGAACTTGATTTCCATCAAATTCCCTATTTGACGACGCGCCTAAATGATATTTGACATCTCCTGTGTCGTCCTCTGATTTTGAACTAATCTCTCCAGCAAATTCATTAAAAATTCTTTTATATGATTTTTGTAAGACATTGGCTAAAACGTTCAATCTTCCTCTATGGGACATTCCTATTTTAACTTCTTTTACTTTTGATTGACCACCAATTTTAATTATTTGCTCAAGGGCGGGGATTAAACTTTCACCTCCATCTAAACCAAATCTTTTTGTACCAACGTATTTTGTGTGTAAAAATTTTTCAAAACCTTCAGCTTGAATTAATTTTTTAAGAATGGCTTCTTTTCCATTCTGAGTGAATTTAAAATCATCTGCTTTTTCAACTCTGTCTCTAAACCATTTTCTTTCAGTTGGATTTGAGATATGCATATACTCAAAACCTAAGGATCCACAATATTTTTCTCTTAAAAATTTTAAAATTTCATAAATGCTAGAGTATTGTCTATTAATGACTCCGTCTAAAAAAATTTTATTATTATATTCGTCCTTCTTAAATCCATATGACTCAGGATGGAGTTCTTCTAAATAATCGGCTTTTAAAAGACCTAGAGGATCTAATTTAGCAATCAAATGACCTCTCTGTCTGTAAGATCTAATCATAGCAACAGCTTTTATAGAATTTGCATTAGATTGTTTTGAAACTAATTTACCTTGATTTTCGTTACCATTATTCAAATTTTGTAATTTTTTGATTGATACTTTTTTTGATGGACTCCAGGATGGACCATTTATTTCATTTACAATTATGTCTGCCTCATCACCGATCTGATTAAAATATATTTTCCAGCTATCAGGCAAAGATGGATCATTATTAACAAACTTAAGATACATCTCCTCAATAAAAGCACTATTGGATTTACTTAAGAAAGCAGTCTTTTCAAATTCAAGATTTTTAGAGGATGACATCGCTATTAGTTAATATAGACCTAGAAAGAAATTTTTCAATTAGACAATTTATTTAATAATGTTTTTCCAATCTTTGATGGAGAGTTGGCCATGGTTATTCCACAATCCTCCATTTTTTTAATCTTTTCCTTTGCGCCACCTTTGCCACCTGAAATTATGGCTCCTGCATGACCCATTCTTCGTCCTGGTGGGGCAGTAACACCTGCTATAAATCCAACAATTGGTTTTTTTATTTTATGATTTTTAATGAAATCTGCAGCCTCTTCCTCAGCTGTCCCTCCAATTTCACCAATCATTAAAATTGATTGAGTATCCGCGTCGTTTAAAAATAGATCTAGACAATCTATAAAATTTGTACCATTGATAGGATCACCTCCAATTCCAATACAAGTTGATTGTCCTAATCCATTTTCTGTAGTCTGAGCTACTGCTTCATAAGTTAAAGTCCCTGATCTTGAAACTATTCCAACTGTTCCTTTTTTATGAATGCTGCCGGGCATTATGCCAATTTTACACTCATCAGGAGTTATGACACCTGGACAGTTGGGGCCAATCAGTCTACTTTTTGAGTTATTCAATCTCTGTTTAACTTTTAACATATCCTGAATGGGAATCCCTTCAGTTATACATACAATTAGTTCTATAGATGCATCTATTGCTTCAATAATTGCTGAGGCTGCAAATTTAGCTGGGACGTATATCATAGTTGCATTAGCTCCCTCGGATTCTCTTGCCTCTTTCACTGTATTAAAAACTGGAAGGCCCAAATGTTTTTGGCCACCTTTTTTTGGTGTCACTCCACCTACTAAATTTGTTCCATATTTTATTGCTTGCTCAGAGTGAAATGTTCCATGGGAACCTGTAAATCCTTGACAGATTAATCTAGTATTTTTATTGACTAAAACTGACATTTACTTAATTGCCTCAACAATTTTTTTGGCTGCGTCATCTAAATTTTCAGCAGATATTAATTTTAAACCTGAATTATCTAATATTTCTTTACCTTCTTTAAAATTTGTACCAGCTAGTCTGACTACCAAAGGAACATTGATTTTCATTTCTTTTGCAGCATCTACAACGCCTTGAGCTAGAACATCACATCGCATTATGCCACCAAAAATATTTATTAATATACCTTTTACATTTTTATCTGACAAAATTATTTTGAAAGCCGCTGAGACCTTTTCTTTTGATGCTCCCCCGCCAACATCTAAAAAATTTGCTGGCTCTTCTCCATATAATTTTATTATATCCATTGTAGCCATTGCTAAACCAGCTCCGTTAACCATACATCCAATACTGCCATCTAATTTGATATAAGCTAGGTCATGTTTACTAGCTTCAATTTCAGTAGGATCTTCCTCATTCAAATCTCTAAGTTCTAAAATTTCAGGATGTCTAAATAAAGCGTTACTATCAAAATTTACCTTTGCATCTAAACAAATAATTTTCTTTTCTTTTGTGAGTATTAAAGGATTTATTTCAACCATATTTGCATCAGTTTCAACAAACATCTTATAGATTGATTTAACTAAAGATATTGCCTCGTTTTTTGGATTGTTCTCTAATTTAAATATTTGAATAATCTTTTCACACTCCTCATTTGAAATTTCGTCTTTTAATTCTACTTTAGTTGTCAAAATTTTGTCAGGTGATTTATTTGCTACATCCTCAATGTCCATTCCACCTTGATCACTAGAGATAAAAGCAATTTTTGAAGTAGCTCTATCTACCAAACATGATAAATAAAATTCTTTCTCGATATCTGATGAAACTTCAACATATAATCTTTTAACTTCTCTTCCTTCAGGTCCTGTCTGATGAGTTATTAATTTTTTTCCTAAAAGTTCTTTGGCTGATTTCTCAAGTTCTTCGAGATTATTCAGAATTTTAACACCTCCCGCTTTCCCTCTTCCACCTGCATGAATTTGAGCTTTTAAAACATATTTTTCTGTTTTTAATGACTTACATTTCTTTAAAAGTTCCTCAACCGTTAAACCAAATACACCTTCTGGTACAGTCGCACCAAATTTTTTTAAAATTTGTTTTGCCTGATGCTCGTGTATATCCATTATTTATTTAAATCTGGGTCTATTTTAGACGCTGCTTCCCAGAGTTTTTTTACTGCATCAATTGAATGAAGAAATTCAGATTTTTCTTTCTCATCTAAATTTATTTCCTCTATTTTTTCGACACCGTTCTTTCCAACTATAATTGGAACTCCAGCATATATATCTTTGATACCATATTCGCCATTCAAATACGCAGCACATGGAAGCATTTTTTTTTCATCTCTAAGATAAGCTTTAGCCATCTCAACTCCTGAAGCTGCTGGGGCATAGAAAGCCGAACCCTTTTCAAGAAACTTTACAATTTCAGCTCCACCATCTCTAGTTCTCTGATTTATTTCCTCTAATCTTTTTTGAGAAATTTTTCCTTCTTTAACTAAATCTAATAAAGGTTTTCCTGAAACTTTAGTAAATCTTGGAAGGGGTACCATTGTATCACCATGACCACCCATCACCATTGCCTCTATTTCTTTGACCGGGACGCTAAATTCTTCAGATAAAAATAACTTAAATCTGGAGCTATCTAATATACCCGCCATGCCAACTACTTTATTTGGTGAGAGGCCTGAGAATTTTTGAAAAGCCATTACAATTACATCTAATGGATTTGTTATACAAATTACAAATGCATTAGGCGAATTTTTTTTAATTCCTTCTGCAACTTGCTTTATAATCTTTAAATTTATACCAAGTAAATCATCTCTGCTCATGCCAGGTTTTCTCGGTACGCCAGCTGTAATTATAATAACATCTGAGCCCTTTATGTCCTTATAATCATCCGTACCTGAAAATTTAACATCAAAACCATCTACAGATGATGATTGTGCAATATCTAACGCTTTTCCTTTTGCAACACCGCTCGCAACATCAAATAAAACCACCTCATTTACTAATTCTTTTATTCCAATTAAATGAGCTAAAGTCCCACCTATTTGGCCTGCTCCAATTAAAGATATTTTGCTCATTGTTTATTATTTCATTGTTGGCATCACAAATTCAGCATTAGATCTAATTCCTGAGGGCCATCTTGAAGTTATAGTTTTTAATTTAGTATAAAATTTTATTCCTTCCATCCCATGCATCGCACTATCTCCAAACAAAGACCTCTTCCAACCACCAAAACTATGAAAAGCCATCGGAACAGGTATTGGTACATTTATACCAACCATTCCAACTTGAATCTTGCTTGCAAATGTTCTTCCAGCGTCTCCATCTCTTGTATAAATACTTACGCCATTTCCGTATTCATGATCATTTATTAATTTAGAAGCTTCCTCAAAAGTTTTAACTCTAACTACAGATAGAACTGGGCCAAATATTTCCTCCTTATAAATCCTCATATCTTTTTTCACGTTATCAAATAAACAGCCACCAATGTAAAAGCCATTTTCATATCCTTGTAACTTTAAATTTCTTCCATCGACAACTAATTTCGCACCCTCTTTTACACCCAAATCAACATAACTTTTTACTTTTTCTAAATGTTCTTTAGTGACTAAAGGGCCCATTTCTGAGTTTTTGTCCATTCCTGGTCCAACTTTTAAAGCCTCTGCTTTTTTTGATAATCTAGACACTAATTCATCTCCAATATCACCAACTGCTACAGCCACTGACTGAGCCATACATCTTTCTCCAGCGGAGCCATAAGCTGCACCCATTAAGCCATTCACAGCACCATCTAAATCACAGTCTGGCATTACTACTAAATGATTTTTAGCTCCTCCTAATGCCTGAACTCTTTTTTCATTTTTTGCTGAATTTTCATAAATATATTTAGCAATAGGAGTTGAACCAACAAAACTAACTGCTTTAATATCTTTGTTATTTAAAATTGCATCTACTGCTTCTTTGTCTCCATTTATCACATTAAATACACCGTCTGGAAGACCAGCTTCTTTCAATAATTCTGCTAATCTTACTGCACAAGAGGGGTCTTTTTCTGATGGCTTTAATATAAATGTATTTCCACATGCAATAGCAATTGGAAACATCCACATTGGAACCATAGCTGGAAAATTAAATGGTGTTATTCCAGCAACAACTCCTAGTGGTTGACGAATTGACCAGCTGTCAACATCTGTCCCTACATTTTCTGAAAATTCTCCTTTAAGTAAATGTGGAATTCCACAAGCAAATTCTACAACTTCTAATCCTCGTGTTAATGAGCCTTTTGCATCCTCATAAACTTTTCCGTGTTCAGAAACAATTAATTGTGTCAATTCATCAGAATTTTTTTCAATTAACTCTTTAAATTTAAACATTATCCTTGCTCTTTGAAGTGAAGGTTTTAATGACCATGTCTCAAAAGCTTTTTTTGCAATTACTACTGCTTGGTCTAAGTCACTAGAGGAGGCAAGTCTTACTTCCTTTTCCTGTTCACCAGTAGCGGGATTAAAAACTTTTCCTTTTTTATCTGAACTTCCGGGAATTATTTTTCCACCTACAAAATGTTCAATTAATTTCATGAATAGGATCTTTTAGAGTAAAAATTCTTATTAGTCTATTGTTTAAATATTGGCTGTTGCTAACATTTTCTTTATTTCAGCAATTGCTTTTGCAGGGTTTAAACCTTTAGGGCATGCACTAGTACAGTTCAAAATAGTATGACAACGATACAATTTAAGTTCATCTGCTACTTTTTTTAATCTAGCTTGTCTTTCCTCATCTCTACTATCAATAATCCATCTATAAGCTTGTAATAAAACTGCTGGTCCTAAGTACTTATCTCCATTCCACCAATAACTTGGGCAAGAAGTAGAACAACATGCGCACATAATACATTCATAAGCACCATCAAGCTTAGCTCTATCTTCTTTTGACTGAATTAACTCAGCTGACTCAGATTTTGAACTTGATTTTAACCAAGGTTCAATAGATTTATATTGCTTGTATAATCCATCTAAATCTCCGATTAGATCTTTTTTAACTTTTAAGTGTGGCAACGGATAAATATCAATATCTCCATCAATATTTTCATGAGGAGTTGTGCAAGCAAGACCATTTTTACCACCTATATTCATTGCACACGATCCACATACACCGTGAGCACATGATCGTCTGTAAGCAAGGGTGGGGTCTATTTCATTTTTAATTTTATTTAAAATATCCAATACTTTGGATGGACAGTTATCCATATCAACTTCATAAGTGTCGATTCTTGGACCTTCTCCTGAAGATGGATCCCATCTATAAACATTAACTTTTCTTAAATTTTTTGAGCCAGTTTTGTCCTTAAAATATTTACCTTTTTTTGTTTTGGAATTCTCAGGTAAACTGATTTGTACCATTAATATACTCTCTCCTGAGGTGGAAAATACTGTACTTCATTGGTTAATGTAGACTTATGAACATCTCTATAACTTATTTTTGATTTTTTTCCATCACACCAAGCTAATGTATGTTGCATAAACTTCTCATCATCTCTTTTTGGATAATCTTCTCTTGCATGAGCTCCTCTACTTTCTTTCCTATTATAAGCGGAGTCAACTGTCACAACAGCTTGTCTAATTAAATTATCAAATTCTAAAGTTTCTACTAGGTCAGTATTAAATATTAATGATTTATCTTTAACTGATAAAGAATCCAATCCATCAAATGTTTGTCGTATTTCATCAACACCCTCTTTAAGTGTTTTCTCTGTTCTAAAAACCGCACATTTTGATTGCATTGTTTTTTGCATGGACAGTCTTAGTTCAGCAGTACCAATATCTCCATCAGAGTTTCTAATCTTATCAAAACGATCTAAACATTTTTGAGTTTCTGATTCACTGATCTCCTCATGTGGTGTACCAGGTTTAATTAGTTCAGCAGCTCTTTTTGCAGCTGCTCTTCCAAAAACAACAAGATCAATCAAAGAGTTAGAGCCCAATCTATTTGCTCCATGAACTGAAACACAAGCTGCTTCCCCTATAGCCATAAGTCCTGGAACAGTTTTTTCAGAACCATTTACAGTCAAAACTTCTGCTTTATAATTTGTTGGTATACCACCCATGTTATAATGAACTGTAGGTACAACTGGAATTGGCTCCTTAGTAACATCTACATTGGCAAATAATCTTGCTGCATCTGTAATACCTGGCAATCTACTTTCTATAATTTCTTTATCTAGATGACTTAAGTTCAAATGAACATGATCTTGATCTTTTCCAACTCCTCTTCCTTCATTAATTTCAATTGACATTGACCTACTTACAACATCACGTGATGCTAAATCCTTAGCTTTAGGCGCGTATCTTTCCATAAATCTTTCGCCTTTAGAATTTGTAAGATAACCTCCTTCACCTCTCGCACCTTCTGTTATTAAGGTACCGTGTCCATAAATTCCGGTTGGATGAAATTGCACAAACTCCATATCTTGTAACGGTAGACCTGCTCTTAGCACCATTGCATTTCCATCGCCAGTACATGTATGAGCAGATGTTGCAGAATAGTAAACTTTTCCGTAGCCGCCTGTAGCTATAATAACAATATGAGATCTAAATCGATGAATAGTTCCATCATTTAAATTCCATGCTATCAATCCTTTACATTCCCCATCTTTCATTAAAAGATCGAGAGCAAAATACTCAATAAAAAACTCTGTCTTATGTTTTAAAGCTTGACCATATAAAGTGTGCAAAATTGCGTGTCCTGTTCGATCGGCTGCAGCACATGTTCTTTGGACTATTCCATTTCCATAATTTTTGGTCATACCACCAAAAGGTCTTTGATAAATTTTGCCATCCTCTGTTCTGCTAAATGGGACACCATATTTTTCCAATTCAATCACTGCTTTAGGAGCTTCTTTACAAAGGTACTCAATGCTATCTTGGTCTCCTAACCAATCTGCTCCTTTTACAGTATCATACATATGCCAACGCCAGTCGTCTTCGCCCATGTTTCCAAGGGCAGCTGAAATTCCACCTTGCGCAGCAGAAGTATGACTTCTTGTTGGAAATACTTTTGAAATACATGCAGTTTTTAATCCTGCTTCACTTAAACCAACAGCGGCTCTTAAGCCAGAACCACCAGCACCTAGGACTACAACGTCATATTCATGATCTATTATTTTATATGAACTCATAAGCTAGAGATTAATATAATTGTAATTAGAGGAATTACTACTGCTGATGCATATAAAAGCTTATTTGCGACACTTTTGATTTTATCATTTTTAATATAATCCTCAAAAACCTCACTTATACTTAAAGCTGAAAAAAAATAAGCATTTATTATAAAAATACTAAATAAAAATTTAGATAAAGGCATTGTAAAAAATTCTATTAGATTTAAGTATTCTTTATCATAAATCATTGTGAAATTTAAAATAAACCATGTCATCAATGGCACTAACAAAACTCCACTGATCTTTAAAAAAATCCATTTTTTAGTCGCACTAATCATACTAAATAAAATTTTTTCCTAATGTAAAAAAAATAATCGTCAAAATTATTGATCCAAATATTACTATTAAACCCGTGATCCTAGTTATCTTCAGTTCAAAACCATAACCTAGATCCATTATCAAGTGTCGAATTTCACTTAATATTTGAAATGAAAAAGACCATGTGATTCCTAAAATGATAAATTTCCCAAATAATGATTTTAAAAATAAATTAATTACTTCATAATTATTTTCACCAAGAAGAAGTAAACAAGACCAAATGCAAATAAAAGTAATTCCAATAATATTTATCACTCCTGTAATTCTATGAGTAATGGAAACCAAAGAGGAAATATGCCATCTATAAATTTGAATATGTGGTGATAGAGGAGGTTTATTTTCCATAAAAATTATTTTTAATTAATGTTTCAGCTATTTCAACTGCATTCAATGCAGCGCCTCTTAGAAGATTATCAGATACAATCCACAAATTTAATCCATTTTTTATTGTTTTATCTTCTCTAATCCTTGAAATAAAAGTTTCATCTTTTCCTTCTGCCTCTAATGGTGTCGAGTAACCTCCATCAATTCTTTCATCAATTACTTTGCAACCATCAAAACTATTCAGTGCTTTATTTATTTGCTCTAAAGAAAAAGTTTTCTCAAATTGAATATTTACCGATTCTGAGTGAGAAACAGATATTGGTAACCTAACACATGTTGCTGTTAGATCGATTTTGTCATCTAAGATTTTTTTAGTCTCGTTTCTCATTTTTAATTCTTCTTTCGTGTAGCCATCTTCTGAAAAAACATCGATATGCGGGATTGCATTAAAAGCAATTGGTTTTGTAAAATTTTCAGATTTAATATCTTTACCATCTAAAGCTAATTTAGTTTGTTTAATCAATTCATCCATTGATGCTTTGCCAGCACCAGAAACGGATTGGTATGTTGAAACAACTATTCTTTTAATTACAAATAAATCATGTAATGGCTTTAATGCGATTACTAATTGTGCTGTTGAACAATTAGGATTTGCAATAATATTTTTTTTAATATTGTTTAAAGCATCTGAATTTACCTGTGGGACTATTAAAGGAACATCCGGATCCATTCTGAAAAAACTTGAATTATCTATTACTAGACAATGCTTGGCTGCTTTTTCTGCAAATTTTTCAGAAATTTTACCACCTGCTGCAAAAAAAGCGATTTTAACTTTGGAAAAATCAAAATTTTCTAATTCACTCACTATAATATCTTTACCTTGAAAATGAATTTTTTTTCCAGCGCTTTTAGACGAAGCAACTAAGTAAAGATTTCCTGAAGTAAGTCCTTTTTTTTCGAGAACTTCCAGAGTTTTTCTTCCAACATTACCTGTTGCTCCTACTATTGCTATATTCATGATGTAGGTTTTATACTAGATGAAAGGTAAATCGCAAACTTTTACAGCTATTAAATTTCCATCAATTTCCAATAATCCTGAAGCGGATGCTTTACAATGTGGCTCATTTATCATCGCAATACCTATAGACTTTTTAAAATGAGGTGAATAACAGGCAGATCTTAAATCCCCAATTAAATTTCCTTTTTCATCTTTAATATTAAGAGATTTAGTTAAATTAATTCTACTAGTATCAATCTGAACACCCATTAATTTTCTTTTGATCCCGTCTTTTTGAATCTTTTTCAGTCTTTCCTTACCTAAAAAATCTATATCTGTATCTAGATTTACATACTTTTCAAAACCACATTCAAATGGATTATCATTATTGTCAAAATCGTTTCCATAAGAAAGTAAACCACTTTCTATTCTTTCAATTAAATTTGGACATCCAGCTTTTACATTGAATTCTTTTCCTAATACAAAGAGTTGATCATATAAATCTAATCCGGATTTAGTATTTTCAACATAGATCTCAAAACCTCCTTGTTTTGACCAACCAGATCTAGCAATTAAATGTTTTACACCCTTATAATCATAATAATTAAATCCAAAAAATTTTAACTCTTTTATCTCCTTACCAAAAATTTTTTCCATCAAATCAAAAGATTTGGGTCCTTGAATTGCTAGGATGTCAACATTAGGCTCAAAAATATTTACATTGAATTTATTACCTGATGCTAATCCTTTTGCAAAAAAAATAACATCGGAGTCAGCAATTGAGATCCACCATCTATCTTCAGCTAGCTTTAAAATAACTGGATCATTTACTAAATTTCCACTTTCATCAATTATTGGGCAATAATAACATCTGCCAATTTTGGAATTGGATAAATCTCTACAGGTCATAAGTTGAACAAGTTTCGCTGCATCATTGCCTGAAATTTCAACCTGTCTTTCTGCTGATACATCCCATACTTGAACATCTTTTTTTAAATGATCACAGGATTCTTCTAAAGATCCAAATGCTGCTGGTAACAGCATATGATTATAAACTGTGTAGGCAGTCACACCTTGATTTTCAATTCTTGAAGTATACGGAGTACTTCTCACTCTTCTTGATTTAGCTATTGGATAACTTTTCATTTATTTAAGAATTCTAAAATCTTTTCTCTCATTTCGAATGCTTTTTCAATCATTATCATATGGCCACATCCTTTGATCACGTGAGTAGTTGAATTTTTAATCAAATTAGAGAATTTTTTTCCTGCTTCTAAATTAACCATTTTGTCTAATTCTCCAAATATAAGCATTGATGGTAGATCAATTTCTTTTGCAGCCTTTGAGCCATTTAAATAATTGTTACATGCATTTAAATCAACAGCCAAAATTTCACTTATATCTCTCGGCGATTGAATGATTTTTTCTACTGGGTTACCACCAATAAACTTTTTTGAACCCTCATATCCCCATTTCATCATTAATTTAACAGCGTCTGAGTGTCCGCTTTGAGCTAATTCAATTAAATCCGGATGTACTGGCATTTTATTTGAACCTCCAACAAAAACTAATTTTTTTAGTTTCTCTTTATATCTTGAAGAATATTCGAGTATTTCTAAACATCCTTGAGAATGACCAACTAAAATTAAGTTTTTTAATTTTAATTTATCAAATACTTTTTCCATCCAATCAGCAATTTTTTCAACACTATCTAAGCAAGGACCATCTGAATTTCCATGTCCAGGTAAATCTATAGATAATACATTATAATTTTTTGATGAAAAAAATTGTTCAGCTAGCGACCAGACAATATGTGAGAGACCACTTCCATGTAAAAATACTATCGTATCTTTATTTGTATCTATACCCTGGCCAGAGTCGGATGCATGAATGTTTTTGTTTTCTAGTTGGAATATCAATTATTTTCCTAAAATTTTTTTCTTAACTCAAATTTTTGAATTTTACCTGTTGAAGTCTTTGGTAATTCACAAAAAACAACTTTTTTCGGCACTTTAAAACCAGCAAGAGTTTCTTTGCAAAAACTTATTAATTCTTTTTCTGTGACTGGTTTATCTTGGACCATCTCAATAAATGCACATGGGACTTCGCCCCATTTTTCATCTGGTTTTGCTACTACCGCTGCAATAGAAACTGATGGATGCTTTGCTAAAGTGTTTTCTATTTCGATTGAAGAAATATTTTCACCTCCAGAAATAATGATGTCTTTCGATCTGTCTTGAATTTTAACATATCCATCCGGATGCATAACTGCCAAATCTCCAGAATGAAACCAACCACCATTCATCGCTTTATCTGTAGCATTTTTATCCTTGAAATAACCCTTCATAACGACGTTTCCTTTAATCATAATTTCACCAATCGTTTTTCCATCTTTTGGAACTTCTTTCATAGTTTCAGGGTCCATAACTGTGATCCCCTCTGTATTAGGATATCTTACACCTTGTCTTGCCTTTATTTCATTTTGTTTTTCTTCATCAAATTCATTCCAAGAATCGTTCCAAGCACATTGGGTAACATGGCCATAAGTTTCTGTTAATCCATAGACATGCATTACCTCGAATCCAAGCTCTTTCATTTTTTTAAATATAATACTTGGTGGTGGCGCACCAGCAGTTAATACATAAACTTTTTGTTTTAATTTTTTTCTATCCGACTCTGGAGCTCCGGTGATCATATTCAATACAATCGGTGCTCCACCAAAATGGGTAACATCATATTTATCAATTAATTCAAATATTTTTTTTATATCAATATTTCTTAAACAAATAGTTCTTCCATTTAACATAGGGACAGTCCATGGATAACCCCAACCATTACAATGAAACATAGGTACAATTGTTAAAAAATTTAACCTATTTGGCATATTCCATGCAACTGCACTTCCAGTTGACATTAAATATGATCCTCTATGATGATAAACTACACCTTTAGGGTTTCCAGTTGTTCCTGAAGTATAACTAAGTGATAATGCTTGCCATTCATCTTCTGGCATTTTCCAATCATAATTTTCATCACCAGTGTTTAAAAAACTCTCATATTCTAATTCTCCAATTTGCTCACACTTAGATTGGTCTGCGAATTTATCATTGATATCGATTATTATGATTTTTCTTTTTAAAGTATTTAAGGCCTTTTTAACCTCAACATGAAGTTGCCTATCAACAACTAAAACTTTTGCCTCACTATGTTCTAAAATATACGCAATTGTTTTAGCATCTAATCTTATATTAATAGTATTAAGAACTGCACCTGTCATAGGAACCGAATAGTGTCCTTCAAAAATTTCAGGGGTATTAAAAGCTAAAAATGAAACAGTATCACCCTTACTAACTCCAATTTTATTAAGTGCACTAGCAAATTTTACAGTACGTTTATAAACTTGAGACCAAGTATATTTCCTATCTTCATAAATAACTGCTTCATAATTGGGATAAATCTCATAAGCTCTTTTCAAAAAAGTCAAAGGTGTTAATGGAACATAATTTGCATCATTTTTATTAAGATTAGTTTCGTAATGGCTCATTTAATTGAACTTGAAATTCATTATATTTGAACTTCCAGAGATTGCAGACTTATAATGATGTTCAGCTCTAGGTAATACTTTATCAAAATAAAATCTAGCAGTGTCTATTTTATCATTATAAAAATTTTTATTTTCCTCATAATCTTTAAAACTTACCTCTAAAACCTTAATCCATGCATATGCAATAGATACATAACCTAAAGTTTTAAGGTAATCATTAGCTGCTGCACTAACATCATCTCTTGATGTAGTTGCTTTATCTGTCATCCAATCACTAAATTTTTTAAGAGTGTCTAAATTCTTATTAAATTCTGATAAAAATGGTTTAATTTTTTCATTGTCAGTTTCACACTCTGACTTAACCTGGTCTAAAAATTTATTTATTATATTGCCGTTTTTATTTGATAATTTTCTGAAAACTAGGTCTGAAGCTTGAACCGAATTTGTACCTTCATAGATAGGTGTAATTCTATTATCTCTATATAATTGTTCTATTCCTTGATCTTTAGTGTATCCGTATCCACCATGTATTTGCATAGCATCACTTGTGATTTCCATTGCTAAATCTGTGAATAATGATTTTACCACAGGAGTCATGAGGGAAACATAATCTGAGGCTTCCTGACGGGTTTTTTCATCTGGATGATTTAAACTTACTTCAGTTTGCTGCGACAACCAAAAACATAAAGCTCTTTCACCTTCAATAATTGATTTCATATTAAGTAGGGTTCTTCTAATGTCAGCGTGTTCAATTATAAAATCTGCACCATTTTTTGAATTAGAATTATTTGATTTTCCTTGTTTTCTCTCTTTTGCATAAGTAAGTGAATTTTGATAGGCAATTTCTGAAATACCTAATCCTTGTATACCAACAACTATTCTTTCAAGATTCATCATGGTGAACATTGCACTTAATCCTTTTTCTTTAGCACCTATCATGTATCCAGTAGCATCATCAAAATTTAATACACAAGTTGCTGATCCCTTTATTCCCATCTTAGTCTCTATAGATCCTGTAGATATCCCATTTCTTGGTCCAATTGTTCCGTCGTCTTTAACCACAAATTTTGGAACTAAAAACAAACTTATTCCTTTTGTGCCTGCTGGAGAGTCGTCAGCTCTTGCCAAAACTAGATGAATAATATTCTCAGTTAAATCATGATCGCCAGATGTAATAAATATTTTTTGACCACTTATTCTATAAGTTCCGTCAGTTTGTTTCTTAGCTTTTGTTCTTAGTAAACCCAAATCGGTACCACATACTGGCTCAGTTAAACACATAGTGCCGCTCCATTTTCCCTCAACTATTTTAGGTAAATATTTATTTTTTATATCATCTGTAGCATGATGATTAATACAATTATATGCACCTATACTTAGTTCGCTGTATAATTTAAAAGACAAACTTGCTGAGGAAAGCATTTCATCAAAAAATGCACTTACAGTTTTTGGCATACCTTGACCCCCATATTTTGGATCACAAGATAATGAAGTCCATCCGTCCTCAATGTATTTTTTGTAAGCTTCTTTATAACCTGGAGGAGTTCTTACTACTCCATTTTCTAAAACTGCAGGATTTTCGTCACCAGCTTTAGCTAACGGTAAAATTAAATTTTGATTAATCTTCGCTGCCTCCTGTAAAATATCTTTTACTAAATCAGTGGTTACCTCTTTATATTTTTCTAACTCATTATATTTTTGATTATTTCTAAGTTTCTCGAATAGAAACATCATATCGTCAACAGGGGCGGTATAGCTTGGCATAGTATGACTTTAAGATAATTAATTAATTATTGCAATTTTGAAATGATCGCATCACCCATTTGAGAAGTAGAAACCTCTTTCATTTTATCAGACATTATATCTTTTGTTCTTAATCCATCATTAAGAGCCTCTTGTACAGCCTTTTCTAGGGCCTCTGCCTCTTTATCTAAATCTAAAGAATATCTTAGTGCCATAGCAAAACTCAAAATTGAGGCGATGGGATTAGCAACTCCTTTTCCAGCAATGTCTGGAGCTGAACCATGAATAGGTTCATACATAGCTCTCATTTCGCCATCCTTATTTTTTGCACCTAATGATGCAGAAGGTAGTAATCCAAGAGAACCTGTTAACATAGAAGCCTCATCTGATAACATGTCACCAAATAAATTATCAGTTAAGATTACATCAAATTGTTTTGGGTTTCTTACTAATTGCATTGCACAATTATCAGCCAACATATGACTTAACTCGACATCCTTATAATCTTTATCATGTAATGATTGCACTTCTTCTTTCCAAAGTTGACCCGCTTCCATTACATTAGATTTTTCACAAGATATGACTCTATTTGATCTTTTTTTGGCTAAGTCAAAAGCAACTCTAGCTACTCTAATAATTTCACTACTAGTATAAGTATGAGTGTTTACTCCTTTTCTTTCTCCATTTTCTATTGGTTTAATTCCTCTTGGTTCACCAAAATATACTCCACCAGTTAATTCTCTAACTATTAAAATATCTAAACCTGATACAATTTCTGGTTTTAAAGTTGAAGCATTTACCAATTGTTCAAAGCATATTGCCGGCCTTAAATTAGCAAAAAGTTTTAGTTCTTTTCTAAGTTTTAAAAGGGCTCTCTCAGGTTTTTTTGAAAATTCTACACCATCCCATTTTGGTCCACCAACTGCACCTAACATTATTACAGCGCTCTCTAATGCTTTATAAAAAACTTCATCAGTAAGAGGTGTTCCATGCTTATCAAAAGAAATTCCTCCAACTAAATCCTCATCAATTTCAAAATCTAAAGATTTTTTATCATTGAACCAATTGATTACTTTTTTGACCTCTGCAATCACTTCAGGACCTATTCCATCACCTGGTAACAATAACACTCTTCTTTTTTTAACTTTAATCATTAAACACCCAGGGCTTTTTGACTTTTAAATCTTTTTCAAAAATTTCTATTTTATCAGATTTTTTTAATGAAAGAGCTATATCGTCTAATCCTTCTAACAAACACTTTTTTTTAAACGAGTCTACTTTAAATTTTAATTCATTATTTCCAAAAATAACTTTTTCTTCCTTAAGATCTATAAAAATTTCCTCTTTTCTTTTTGCATACTCTGATAGCTCTTTAATTTTATCATCATCTAAAATTATTGGTAAAATTCCATTTTTAAAACAGTTGTTATAAAAGATATCTGCAAAACTAGAACTTATCACACACGTGATACCAAAATCTAATAATGCCCATGGAGCGTGTTCTCTTGAAGAACCACAACCAAAATTTTTTCCAGCAATTAGAATTTTTGAGTTATTGTAAGGATCTGTGTTTAAAACAAAGTCATTTATTTCTTTACCTTGATCATCATATCTCATCTCAAAAAATAAATTTTTGCCCAGTCCAGTTCTTTTAATTGTTTTTAAAAATTGTTTTGGAATAATCATATCTGTATCAATATTAACTATTGGCAAATACGCTGGTATACTCTTCAAGGTGTTAAATTTTTGCATGTTAATTTTGATATTTCCTTACATCATCAAGGTTTCCAGATATTGCTGCTGCTGCTGCCATACCTGGGCTTACTAAATGGGTTCTTCCACCTCTACCTTGCCTACCTTCAAAATTTCTATTTGATGTAGATGCACATCTTTCTTCAGGTTTTAACTTATCTGCATTCATAGCTAAACACATTGAACAACCTGGCTCTCTCCATTCAAATCCTGACTTCACAAAAATTTTATCTAATCCTTCTTGTTCTGCTTGTTCTTTAACTAGCCCTGATCCAGGTACAACCATAGCATGAACATGAGAGGCAATTTTTTTATCTTTTAAAATTTTTGCAGCCTCTCTTAAATCTTCAATTCTCCCATTAGTACAGCTCCCGATGAAAACTTTATCAATTTTAATATCTTTAGCTGCCATATCTGGTTTCAAGCCCATATAATTTAAGGCTCGTTCCAAAGAATTTTTTCTATCCTCATCTTTCTCATTTTTTGGATTTGGTACTCTTTCATCTATCGTAATAACATCCTGAGGTGAAGTTCCCCAAGTTATCATTGGCGAAATTTCATTAGCAGTTAGGTTTACCTCTTTATCAAACTTTGCACCCTCATCAGTATTTAAATTTTTCCAATTATCTAGTGCTTTATCCCAATCATCTCCCTTAGGAGACATCGGTCTATCTTCTAAGTATTTAAATATTTTTTCATCAGGAGCAATTAATCCTGCTCTTGCACCACCTTCAATTGTCATATTACAAATTGTCATTCTATTCTCAACACTAAGCGATTTAATTAGATCACCTGCATATTCTATTACACATCCTGTTCCTCCCGCAGTTCCAATTTTTCCAATTATTTGAAGAATTACATCTTTTGATGTAACACCTAATGGAAGTGTGCCGTTGACATTTATTCTAAAATTCTTTGCTTTTTTTTGAACTAATGTTTGAGTTGCTAAAACATGTTCTACTTCTGAAGTTCCAATACCAAAAGCTAATGCACCAAATGCTCCATGTGTTGCTGTATGACTATCGCCGCAAACAATAACTGTACCGGGTTGAGTAAAGCCCTGTTCAGGCCCTGTGACATGAACAATTCCTTGTCTCTTATCGCTCATTCCAAAAAGTTTAATACCAAACTCTTTACAATTAGCCTCTAAAGTTTCAACTTGAATTTTAGATTCATGGTCTGAAATACCTTTTGACCTATCCGTTGTTGGAACATTATGATCTGCAACGGCTAATGTCAATTTTGGGTGTCTTACTTTACGTTTAGAATTTCTTAATCCCTCAAAGGCTTGCGGACTAGTGACTTCATGAACTAAATGTCTGTCAACAAACAATAAAGCTGTTCCATCTTCTTGCTGATGAACTAAATGCTCGTTCCAAATTTTATCGTAAAGAGTATTGGGCATTGAGAAAAAAATTATTTTTTTTCCTGTAAATTTTCAAGTTTTTTTTCAGTTTTAGTTTCAGCTTTGGGTGCCTCTTTCTTCATCTCTGTTTTTGGGGCTTCTTCTTTTTTAGGCTCTACAGTTGGGGTAGCCTCTTTAGCCTCTTTTGGAGATTCTGGTGCACTTTCTTTTTCAGCTGGCGCTAGATTTTCTTCAGTAACAGTCTCGGGCTTGACGTCAATATCAATACCAATTTTTTTTCTTATTTTTTCAGCGATCCTCGCAGATTTTCCAGTTCTATCTCTTAAATAATACAGTTTAGCTCTTCTTACTTTTCCTGAACGAATTACTTTGATTGAGTCAATAACAGTTCCATACAATGGGAAAGTTCTTTCAACACCTTCTCCAAAAGATATTTTTCTAACAGTAAAAGATGAGTTTATGTCTCTACTTTTTTTAGCTATACAAACACCTTCGAAATATTGAATCCTCTCTTTTTTTCCCTCTGTAATTCTGACGCCAACTTTAACAACATCACCAGGAAAGAAATCAGGGATCTTTTTTTCTGACAAAATTTTTTTAACGTTATTTTGGTTTATTTCTTCTATTGTTTTCATTTTAATATTTAACAAATTAATTCTTTTTATATTTATGCCACAAATCTGGTCTTCGGTCGCGTGTTATAGCCTCAGATTGAGATAAACGCCAGTCTTTAATTTTAGCGTGATCACCAGATAATAACACATCTGGAACTGATTTTTCCTCCCAAATCTGGGGTTTGGTATATTGTGGATACTCCAAAAGACCATTTTCAAAAGTTTCTTCTGAAGCTGATTTATCATTCCCTAAGACTCCAGGTAAAAGTCTCAATACACTATCAAGCACTACCAGCGCAGCAGTTTCTCCACCTGACAATACATAGTCTCCTACACTAATCTCTTCAATATTTCTTGTAGATAATACTCTCTCATCAACACCTTCAAAATGACCACAAATTAAGGAAAAGGATTTTTCTAATGATAGATCTTGCGCAAGTTTTTGATTAAAAACTTTACCTTTCGGTGAAAGATACAAAATCCTATCTCCTTTATTAATGTTTTGATCGATAGAATTTGCTAAAACATCTGGTTTTAATAACATGCCAGTTCCACCACCATAGGGAGTATCATCAACTGTTTTATGTTTGTCTGTAGCTGCATCTCTAATATTTATCACATTCAAACTCCACAATTTTTTAGACATTGCTTTGCCGTAAAGACCTTTGCCTAAAGGCCCAGGAAAAATATCTGGATAAAGTGTAAATACTTGAGCTTGCAACATAAATATTCTTTGCTTTATTTCTTCTCTTCTTTTTTAGCTTCTGCTTTTGGAGCTTCCTCTTTTTTAGCTTCTGCTTTTGGAGCTTCCTCTTTTTTAGCTTCTGCTGCTGGTGCTGCATCAGCTTTTGGAGCTTCTTCAGAACCTTCTTTTTTTCTATCTTTTTTTGGAATTGCTTTTTGTGGGTTGTTTCCATTAGCAGGCATAGGCATTAATTCATTCTCACCTAAGATTCTAGCTACTCTTGTTGTAGGTTGTGCACCTTGACCAAGCCAGTATTTTATTCTTTCAGCCTCTAATCCAATTCTTTCCTTTTTTTCTTTTGGTAACAATGGATTAAAAAAACCTACTTTCTCTATAAATCTACCATCTCTAGCAAATCGACTGTCGGCTACAACAACCTTATAAACAGGTCTCTTTTTTGTGCCACCTCTAGATAATCTTAATTTTAACATTTACTCTCCTTTTTATTTTAATTGGTTAAATAATTCTGGAGGTATTCCTTTATCAGACATACCTTTCAGATTTCCTTTTGACATCTTTTTCATCATTTCAGACATCATTTTAAATTGTTTTAACAATTTATTGATAGTGGCTGGATCAGTTCCTGAACCATTAGCAATTCTTTTTTTTCTAGAACCATCAATTATTTTTGGGTTCTCTCTTTCTTTTTTGGTCATTGATAAAATTATAGCTTCATTTTTTGTAATAACACTCTCATCAATGCCCGCCGCATCCATTTGAGATTTAACCTTTGAAACTCCTGGCATGAAAGACATAATGCCTTCGATCCCTCCCATTTTTTTCATTTGTCTCAGTTGAGTTAAATAATCTTGCATAGAGAATTGTCCTTTTTTTAAATTTTCTTCTGTTTTTTTTATATTTTCTTCCCCAAGATCTTGTGCTGCTTTTTCAACAAGAGAAACAATATCTCCCATACCAAGAATTCTGTTTGCAATTCTGTCTGGGTGAAAAACTTCAAGATTTTCAATCTTTTCACCAATACCTAAAAATTTAATTGGAACCTGTGAAACAAATTTCATACTCACAGCAGCTCCGCCTCTAGCATCACCATCTGCTCTTGTTAAAATAATCCCGGATAAATTTACTGTATTATTAAATTCTTTTGCTATTGATGCAGCCACTTGTCCAGTAAGCGAGTCAGCAACTAAAAATGTCTCTGCCGGTTTGATGGTATTTTCAATTTGTTTAATTTCACTCATCATCTGCAAATCTATTTGTGTTCTACCAGCCGTATCGAATAAGATAATATCTGCACCATTCAAGTTTGCTGCACTAATTGCTCTTCGACAAATATCACTGGGTTGTTGACCTTCAATTATTGGGAGAGTTAATATATTATTTTGCTCACCTAAAGATTTTAACTGCTCTTGAGCAGCTGGTCTGTAAATATCTAAACTGACCATCATCACTTTCTTTTTTTTTGTATTCTCTAAATATCTTGCAAGTTTAGCAGTTGTTGTTGTTTTACCAGAACCTTGTAACCCGACCAGCATCATTGGCACTGGTGGAACTGCATTTAAATTTACATCATTATTTTTTTCACCTAAAAGATTAATTAATTCATCATAAACAATCTTTACCACCATATCACCAGGTGATGTTGATCTAATAATTTCTTGACCTAATGCTTTTGGTTTAACCTTTTCAATAAAATCTTTAGCAACTTCAAGAGATACATCAGCTTCTAATAAAGCTTGTCTTATTCCTCTCAATCCTTCATCAACCTGATTTTCATCAAGTGATGGGGCTTTTTTTAGAGAGGAAAAAACTTCCTCAAATTTATTTGTTAAGTTTTCAAACATATTTATTACACACAGCAGTAATCGCACTAGTGGGCGAACCCTCGCTGACTAGTGTCGATCTCTTTGTTTCCAAAGACACCGCAAATTTAATGTTTTTGCGGAAACTGCCACAAATTATAATAGAGGTTCAAAAAGTCAATAAATAAGTTAAATAACTATATATGGACATCAAAGCTTTTAAAATGGACGGATTAGGTAATGATTTTGTGATAATCGATAATAGAGAAAAAATTATCAATTTGACGAGAGATCAGATAGTTAAAATTTGTGACAGAAATTTTATTGGCTGTGATCAACTAATATTTATTGAACCAGACAGTTCTGCAGATGCAAGTTTAAGATTTTTTAATTCAGATGGGGGTGAGTCTGGGGCATGTGGAAATGGAACTAGATGTGTTGCAAATTTAATTTCAAATGAAAAAAATAACAAATTAATAATTTTAAATACGCTATCTGGAAAATTAAAATCTGAAATTTTAGAAAAAAAAATTGTTACAACAGAAATTGGTAAAGCAAAATTAAAATGGGACGAAATACCTTTATCAAAAGAAATAGAAACAAATAACTTAAATATCAAAATTATTGATAAAAATAATAATGAGTACTTAGGTGGCACTGCAATTAATGTGGGTAATCCACATATTGTTTTTTTTGTTAAAACGATTGAAGATTTCGATATAGAAAAAATTGGCCCTGAGATAGAAAATCACGAAATCTTCCCAGAAAAATGTAACGTAACAATTGCGCAAATTATTAATAAAAATTTGATCAAAGTAAAAGTTTGGGAAAGAGGAGCTGGTCTTACTAAAGCTTGCGGAACTGCAGCGTGTGCTACAGCATATGCAGGTAAATTAAATAATCTTACAGAAAATAAAACTGATATAGAGTTTGCATCTGGAAAATTATCAATTTCAATAGATGAAAATAATTCTATTCACATGAAAGGACCTGTTTCAGATATTAAAGAAATACAGATAAAATTGTAATGGGAATCTTTGATAAATTTAAAAACGGATTTAAGAAAAGCGCATCAGCTTTAACATCTGGGCTTAAGGAAATAATTGTTAAAAAGGAAATTAATGATGAAAATTTAAATAAAATTGAGGAATTTTTAATTCGATCAGATGTGGGGGTTGAGGCTGCATCTGAGATAAAAGAAATAATTTCTAGAAAAAAAATTGATCCAAATGAAGATTTAACTAAAGAAATAAACTCTGTTTTAAATGAATATATAGTTTCTTTGATGAAACCTCTGGAAAATAAATCTTTTTTTGAAAAAAAAGAAAAGCTTAATGCAACCTTAGTTTCTGGTGTGAATGGTGTTGGAAAAACAACAACTATAGGTAAAATAGGAAAAATATTGAAGACTAACGGCAGTAAAGTCATGTTTGCAGCTTCAGATACTTTTCGTGCCGCTGCAATTGAACAACTAGAAAATTGGGCAAGTAAAGTAGATGTTCAAATAATAAAGTCATCTCAAGGAGCCGATCCCGCTTCAGTTGCTTTTAAGGCTGTAGATGAAGCTATTAAAAATAATTTTGATCAAGTTTTGATAGATACCGCTGGAAGACTTCAAAATAAAAAAAATTTAATGGAAGAATATAAAAAGATTGCAAATGTCACCAAAAAAATAGATCCCAACGCACCTCATAATGTTATTTTAGTTTTAGATGCAACCTCAGGACAAAATGTATTAAATCAAGTCGAAGAATTTAATAAAATCATCCCTATAACAGGTATCGTGATGACAAAATTAGATGGCACAGCGAAGGGAGGAATTTTATTAGCGTTAGCAAATAAATATAAAATTCCAATTATTGCACTAGGTTTGGGTGAAAAAGAGGACGACTTACAATTATTCGAAGCAGAAAAATTTGCCGAGGCTTTTACTCAAATTAATTGATTAAATTGCTAGAGATCAAAGGTTTGTAGATATTACATTTATAATTATCATCAAATTTATAATGACCACAATCTTTAGAAAATGAGGAGATTATAAAGTCAAATTTACCGGTGGTTGGGTAAAGCTCTAGTTTTTTACTAGCAATGTCATATTTAAAATTAGCATTTAAACTTTTCACGGCGCTAATCAATATTAATGTTTTATCGTCTTTTAATAAATAATATGCAAAATCATCTGGAAACACTGGAAAATCATATTCTTGTAAAAGATATTTAGCTTGCGAAGGAAACCACTCATAAGAAATTAGAGGTGAAGAGGACTTTGTTAAATGATTATAAATATAAAGATCCTTTGGATAATCATTTATATAATTTTCATTTTCGCCTCTTGCTAAAATAGATTTTTCTCTACCTTTAAAATATAAGCTAAATTCTTTGTTATGTGAATCCATGTGATCTATGTGAAATAAATTGTCTGGTTGAAAAAATTCATCTTGTGAATAAACGTTGGTAATAAAAACAAAAAACGCAATAAACAAAACAGATAATCTTTTCATTATCTTTTAATAAAATCAAATTCTGAAGTATATTTGTTGATATTGTGGCTTAATTTAAACTTTTTAAAAATGAGTTAAGGGCTTTAACAAGGTCTTCATCATACTCCATCATATGATTGTCATGTTTTGTAAAATAAGAATATTTCGGTTCATTAGCTTTTTCATACATTTTTTTTCCCATAAAAAATGGAACAATTTGATCAGCCTCACCATGCATTATTAAAATTGGAACATTTATATTCTTAATTTTGCTTTTATTATCAAATTTATCTTTCAATAATAAACTTACAGGTACATACGGATAAAATGTTTTGGCTGCATCAATCATAGAAGTAAAAGGAGTTTCCAATACAACGCCAGCAAAATTTTTATTTTGTGACAAATGAGTTGCAACACCAGTTCCTAATGACTCGCCATGAATAACAATATTTTCTTCCTTTACACCTTTTTTAACTAGCCAGTTTATTCCACTTCTTCCATCTTTATAAAGGCCTTCCTCAGATGGTTTACCTTTATTGCCACTAAAGCCTCTCCAGGCAATTATTAAAAAATTAACATCCATTTTATGAAAATGGTTTAATTTATGAATTCTATTTTCAAGGGAACCAGCATTTCCATGAAAAAATAAAACTGTTTTATATTTTTCTAAGTCTTTTTCATGAAACCAGCCCAATAAATCAATTTTATCCTCCGTCTTAATTTTTACTTTTTCAATAGGGACTGATATTTGATCACCAGAATAATTATTTTCATTTGGATGATATAATAAATTTCTCTGATAAAAATATAAAAAAACTAAGATTAAAAAATAAACAAAAATAACTATTTGAAAAAATAACAACAAAATATTCCTAGACTTTTTTAACATTTTTTTTCTTTGCTAAGTATATGCCAAAAAACACCAGGATTGTTCCGATGAAATGATAATTTTCAAATTTTTCATCAAATAAAAAATAACCATAAATTGCTCCATAGACTGTAAAAACGTAAAGAGTGAAGCCTGTTAAAGACGCACCCAATTTTTTTTGAGCAACAGTGTAAAGTGTAAAAGCAATTATTCCTGGCGAAATAGCAGCAAAGATTACCCAAAAATAAAATTCAGGCATAAAAACTGTCTGTTTATAAAATATTTCCTCACCTATATAAAATGGTAATAAACTTAAAGCTCCAAAAAATGATATTAAGGTAAATCTTTCAAAAATTTTTAGTTCTGAATTCCAGTAAAACAAATAAATTGAATATAATGCCCATCCAATAGCGGCAGCTAACATCCATAAGTCACCAATTGTGAATTTTAAATTTATTAATAAATTTAAATCTCCTTTTATAATGATTGTAAAGACTCCTATTAAACATGCGATTAATCCAATTATTTTTGTAAAATTTATTTTTTCATGAAAAAAAAAGTATGAAATCAAAATTATGAACACAGGCGAAGATGTGTAAATAATTCCCATATTGGTCACAGTTGTAGTCTCACCTGCTAAAAATGGAAAGGCTCCACATACTCCACATCCCATTGAGCCTAAAAAAAATAATTTTTTATATTCTTTTTTAATAATCTTATAATTTTTTTTTAATGTTATGTATGTGAAAGGTAATAATATCAAAAAAACTAGTGTCCATCTCCAAAAAGCTAATGATATTGGCGGTACAAACTCGACACCACCTCTAGCTACAACAAGATTACTAGCCATAAAAATTGGTTGAATAAATAATAAAGAAAATGAAAAAAAATTTTTTTTCGAATTATTCAATTTACGACAAATTAACTTTTATCAAAGAAGGCTTCGTAAATCATCATTATGATGGCAGCACCCATCAAAAAATAAACTGGAATTACATCTAAAAAACCAATCATCATTGATCTAGTAAGAGTAGTCGCTAGACCAATTAAAAAGAAAACAGCAAATGACAAACCTATTATTGTTGTTATTTTATTCATACACTTAATCCTGACACTCCTTTTCAAGCCAATTAGCAACACCTAAAAATCTATGATCATCATATTTGCTGCCAATTAATTGAACTCCTAATGGTAGATTATTTTCGCCCTCAAGTAAAGGCAGTGATATACAAGGGGTACCTAGATAAGACCAGACTTTGTTAAATTCTGCTGTTCCAGTACTCTTTAATCCTTTAGGTGCAACACCTGGACTAGATGGCGATAATACTCCATGATAGTCTTCAAATACTTCTTCATAAGACTCATAACTTCTTTTCATAAAATCAATTGCCTCGGCGTATTCTTTTGCGGTGTATTTATTTCCATTTGAAATAGCATCCTGCATATACTTTGAGAGTTTCTTTTTAAATTTTTGAAAATAAACAGAAAAATTATTTGCTAAGTCTGTTTCATGAATAATTTGGTGATATTTGTGTATATCCTTAAAATATGAGGGAGTATCAAATATCTCAATATTTTTTTTAAAAGATTTAATAAAATATTCAAAAGACTCTCGTGATTTTTTATCAATTATTTTCCAATGATCGGTTTTGTAAAAGATAAACTTAGGTTCAAAAATTGGACCTTTCTTAGTTTCAGTTAAAATATTTTCTGTAGAGTAATGAATCGTAGCTGGATCATATTTATCTTTCTTTATCAATACCTTTGCTAACATAGCTACATCTTCAACTTTACGACCAAACATTCCTATTTGATCTAAGCTGTACGAGGTTCTTAGAACTCCGTTTCTTGAAATAAGTCCATAGCTTGGTTTATAACCAACTACACCACAATAAGATGCTGGTCTTATTACAGATCCTCCTGTTTGAGAGCCGATAGAAGCTGGTGCCATAAAGGAAGCAACCGTAGCTGCTGATCCACTAGATGAACCACCCGGTGTTCTATCTTTGTCGTGAGGATTAGTTGTAGCTGGAGGTCCTAGGTAGGCAAGTTCTGAGGTTGCTGTTTTGCCCATGACAATTGCTCCTGATGCATGAAGCAAATCAATTATTTCAGCATTTTGAGAATATGATTTTCCTTTCCTGATTACAGTTCCACACTCAGTAGGCATATCAACAGTTCCAATAATATCTTTAACTGCTATCGGTACTCCATGCAGTGATCCTACTGGTTTTCCTGATCTTCTATGATCATCAGCCTCAGTTGCTTTTTCTAACAGAACTTTTTTATCAAAATGTGCCCAGGCTTTTACATCTTTTTCAAACTTATCTATTCGTTCAATATATTTTTCACAAACTTCGACTGATGTAAGTTGGGCATCTTTTATCTTTTTTGCTAGTTCCTCAAGACTTAAAGAAAATATATCTGTCATTTAAAATTAATTTGCAAATAATGTCTCTGGTAACCAAAGTGCTATTCCTGGGAATAAATACATCAGAACCATCGCTAAAATTACAATTCCTAAGAAAGGCATTATCCCTCCAAAAATTTCCATAAGTTCAACATTCTTTGATTGAACTCCTTTCAAATAATAAGCTGACATTGCCATGGGGGGTGTCAGAAATGAGGTTTGTAAATTTAATGCGATTAACATTGCAAAAAAATATGGATTAACTCCAAAAAATTCAACTAACGGTAAAAATATCGGTACAAATATGATTAATATCTCGGTCCATTCTAGGGGCCATCCCAATAAAAATATAATTAATTGGGTAATAACTAAAAACTGCCAAGGCTGTAAATTTAAAGATTTGAAAAAATGCTCAAAAACTTCGTGACCACCCAAGTATGAAAATACTGAGGCAAATGTCCAAGAACCAATGAACAACCACATAATCATGGCTGTTGTTTTTGCTGTAAGAAAAACTGACTCTTTAAAATTTTTCCATTTAAGTGTTTTATAAAAATATGAAAGCACTAATGAGCCAAATGCACCGACAGCGGCTGCCTCTGCTGGGGTTGCTATACCTGCAAGTATTGTTCCTAAAACAAGGATTATTAAAGAAAATAATGGTAAGAAAGAAACTAAAACTTCTTTCATAATTACTGCAGTAGGAGGTATCTCTTCTGCTGCAGGTTTTGGAGCTATTGAAGGATTCATCCAAGCCCTAAATACGGCATAACCGATATAAAGTCCTGCTAACATTAATCCTGGGAAGATTGCAGCTGCAAATAATCGTAAAGGCGACAATTGGGCAATTACAGAATAAACAATCAACATAATGCTAGGTGGAATTAAAATTCCTAGACAACCTCCTGAACAAATAATTCCAGATGCAAATTTTTTATCATAACCAGCTTTAATCATGGCTGGCCAAGCAAGAAGACCCATTAACGTTACTACTGCTCCTATGATACCTGTTGCGGTTGAAAATAGTGCACAGGTAATCAATGCAGCAACTGCCATTGAAGCTGGAAGTTTGTGAGATGCTAATCTTATTGCAAAAAATAACTTTGCAACAATCCCAGCTCTCTCAACTAAATACCCCATAAATAAAAAGAGGGGGACTGCGGTTAACACATTGTTATCCATTACAGTATAAGTATTTTGAACAAAAAGTTGAAATATCCTGTTATCAAACAGATGCTCCATCTTAGTCGGATCAAAATATGCGTAGTATCCAAAACCTAAACCCATTGCCATTAACGTGAAAGCAATAGGGAAACCTAATAAGACGGCAAATAGAAATATTCCCATCATCATAATTGCTACTTCTGGATTTGTAAGACTAAATAACATCTTCTTTGTTTCCTTCTTGTGAAGTTCTCATTAATACTTTTTCAGTTTCCTCAGCATCACGCTCTGTTCCTCTTTCAGGCCAACTACCTGTTTGAATACAAATGATACATCTAAATACCTCACCAATTCCTTGAAGTGTTAAAAGTGCTCCAGATAATGGTATTAAAGATTTTGCCATATAAATTTGGATTTGTGCAGGACTATTCCAACTTGTTTCTTTAATTTTCCATGCTAATGCTGCATATTCATAACCATAAAAAGCTAAAGCAATAACGCCAGGGAAGAAGAAAATAAAATATAAAACAACATCTATCCAAGCTTGCGTTCTCTGAGAAAATAATCTGTATATAACATCTCCTCTAACATGCGCTTCAGTGCATAAAGTATAAGCTCCAGCCATCATAAAAATTGCACCATACATCTGAAGACTAAAATCGAAATTCCACAAGGTTGGGGCATTCAAAGCATACGCCATAAAAACTTCATAGCATGTTCCACCCATCAAAATTACTATACACCACGAGAATGCTTTACCCATCGAGACACTCAAACGATCAGCGAATTTTATGTAAGATCTCATCATAGATATAGACTCTTATTGAATTGTCTTGAATTAATCAAATAAAAAAGGGGGCCGAAGCCCCCTCATTAAAATTTATAAAAGTTAATTATATCTTAACTTTTCCAATTGGACCAAACTCATTTTCATATGCAAGTTTGTAATTAGGCTGATTCATCAGCAAGTACTTCATTACTCTCTTCGCATAAGCTTTTTGAGAATCAACAACTTTCTTAAAGAAAGGATCTTTCTTATTAAAGTCACCAATTACTTTGTCCCAACCTTTTAATTGTTGAGCCAAAATCTCATCTGAAGTTTGGTAAACATTTACTTTATGCTCATTCATCAACTTAGCTAAGTCAGCTGAGTATCTTACTAAAGCTTTAAAGTAGTTATCACTGTTTGCAGCATAAGCGGCATTTTTCAATATCGCTTGGTGCGCAGGTGATAAACTATTATATGTTTTTTTGTTAACTGGAATCTCAAACATCTCTTGTGATTGGTGGAAGCTTCCTAAGTGATAATGCTTAGAAACGTCTTGCATACCAAATTGAGAGTCTGAAGTTGGGTTGTTAAACTCAGCAGCTTCAATCAAACCAGTTTTCATAGCTGGCTGAATTTCACCACCTGGTAATTGTCTAACTACCATTCCCATTGCAGTCAAAACGTTAGTCGCTAGACCAACTGTTCTGTACTTCATACCTTTAACATCAGATACTTTTGTTACGTTCTTTTTGAACCATCCAAAAGGCTGTGCTGGCATAGGCATATGGAAAAAACCAATATAATCGAAACCTACTTTTGCAAGAGTTTCGTCATACAGTTTTCTTCCTCCACCATACTCCATCCATCCCATAACTTCTTGAGATGACATACCGTATGAAGGACCAGTTCCAAATAGTGATGCAGCTGGATTTTTACCATACCAATATGCAGTCACCCAGTGACCCATATCTACTACACCAGAACTTACTGCTTGTCCGATTTCTGATGTCTTCACGACTGCACCAACTGGTTGAAGATCAATCTTAAGTGTACCTCCAGACATCTCATCTACCATTTTGCAGTAGTCACCGGCCATTTCAAAAAAGATGTTTGCTCCACTTGGCCATGCAGCTTGCATCTTTAAAGTTTTATGACCGCCAGCAGTTGCTATGTTTGGCATTGCAACCGCAGCTGCAGCTACAGCACCAGCTTTAGCAGCAGTTTTAAAGAACTTACGTCTTGAAGATGTTTTCACCTTCAATGATTTATTTTCTTTTGTCATTATTACTCCTATTAAAGTTAATTAACTCGACCAATTTAAGCATAGAATCAATTTAGAGTCTTTCCAAAAAATGGGGTAGATGTCGCAGAATTTAAATTAATTTCAATCTGTAGTAGAATTAATTTACTTTATTTGTGCAATTTCCTGTCTTGAAGAATTCATCAATATTATCTATCGCAAGGTTTGCCATAGCAATTCTAGTATCTTTAGTTGCACTGCCTAAGTGGGGTAAAATAAAAGCTGACTTAATCTTTAAGTATCCTGGATTTAAATTTGGCTCATTCTTATAAACATCAAGTCCTGCAGCATAAATTTTTCGTCTATTAAGTGCATCAATCAATGCATCATCATCAACTATATCACCTCTTGCAACGTTAGTGATTACTGCTCCTTTAGGGAAATACTCAACAGTCTCTTTGTTTATCATATTTTCAGTCTCTTTTGTTGCTGGACAACAAATAGATAAAACATCAGACACTGAAAAAAGACTTTTTAAATTATCGTGATAAATGGCACCTTGCTCTTTCTCCTCACTCAGTTTTGACCGGTTATGATAGTGAATAATCATTCCTAATGATTTAGCAATCCTAGCAATTTTTTGTCCAATTCTACCCATTCCTAAAACTCCAAGCCTTGTTCCAGTTAATTGTTTACCAATCAAATAATCTGCAGACCATTTCCATCCACCCTCTCTGGCAGACTCAATTCCTTCTGCGGCCCTTCTACAAGCTCCCAATATTAAAAGAATACCAATCTCAGCTGTTGCATCTGATAAAACTTCTGGTGTATTAGTAACTGCAATTCCTCTTTTTTTTGCTGCTTCCAAATCTATATTTCCAAAACCAACTGCAAAATTTGAAATAATTTTTATTGTATCTGGTAACTTATCAATAGTCTCTTTATCCATCTTATCGGTTAAAGAGGATAGTATACCATCACAACCTTGGCTCATCTCTATAACTTTTGATTGTGAGTATAACTCATCATTAGAATTGAATATTGGATCAAATGTCTTTGAAGCTTTATCTTCACTTTCTTTGATTAATTTTCTTGTAATCAAAATTTTTTTCATAAAATATTTTTGTTAATTAAGATCAAATATCTTGCCTGGATTCATTATATTGTTTTGATCAATGCTTCTTTTAATTAATTTCATAACAGGAATGTTGTCTCCATGCTCCTTTAAAAGATATTCTTTTTTATGAAGGCCTACACCATGTTCTCCTGTGATCGTTCCTTTAAGTTCTAAAGCCTTTTTTATTAATAAATCGTTAAATTCTCTTATTTTTTTATACATTTCTTTTTTTTCAGGATCAAAAGGTAATAATACATGAAAATTTCCATCTCCTAAGTGGCCCACCATCGGAGCTCTAAGTCCGAACTTTTTAGCTTGTTCCTCTGCATAATTTACACATTCTGTTATATTTGAGATAGGTAAACACACATCTGTTGAATAAACTCTTCCATTATTTATCAAAGCTTTTACAGAATAGTAAACGTCCCATCTTGCTTGCCAGAGTTTATTTCTTTCCTCTAAATCTTTTGCCCATTTAAAAGAGCTCCCATTATTATCTTTAGATATTTCCTCTACTATTTTGATATTTTCATTATTAGATAATTCTGATCCATGAAATTCAAAAAATAATGTCGGCGTTTCCTCAATATCTTTTAATTTTGAATAATTTATACTTATTCCCATTTGGTCTTTATTTAACATTTCAATTCTTGCGATTGGGACCCCATATTGAATAACTTGTTGCGCGGTTTGAACTGCTTTTTCTAAAGTCGGGAAGTGACAGACAGCAGACATTATGCTCTCTGGAATGGGAGAAAGTCTTAATTGAACTTCCGTTATAACTCCTAAAGTTCCCTCAGAACCAATAAATAAATTAGTGAGATTATAACCCGCTGAGGTTTTTTTCGTTCTTCCTCCTGTGTTAATAATATCTCCATTAGGCAAAACAACAGTCAGACCAGTAATTACAGTTTTCATAGTGCCGTATTTAACCGCCATTGTTCCCGAAGCCGATGTGGAAGCCATACCTCCGATTGCTGCATTAGCACCTGGATCAATTGGAAAAAAGACACCGTCCTCTCTAAGATATTCATTTAATTGTTCTTTTGTAACACAGGCTTGAACCCTACAATCAAAGTCCTCAGCATTAACACTTAAAATTTTATTCATTTTTTCAAGGCTAATGGTTATCCCTTTTTCATTACCAACCACATTACCCTCTAAAGAGGTACCTGTACCAAATGGCACCACAGGAATTTTATGTTCATTACATAGTCTTAATATTTGAGAAACCTCCTGATTAGTTTCTGGGAATACTACAGCTTTTGACAAAATTGGATCATAAGTATCTTCACCTCTGGCATAATTTGTTCTCGTAGATACAGAAGTCGAAAATCTTCCATTAAAAATTTTTTTTAACTCAGCTTGTACTTGATCGTTCATAAGAGTTGATATTAATAAATAATGCTAAAAAAATACACCTTATTTAGAAAGCATTTTCTTTATATTTTCCAATGCTTGTGAAATATTATCTCTAGATGCGGCAAAACTAAATCTAACATAATTTTGGCAGGTTTCGCCAAAAGCCGATCCAGGAACTATTGCTACTCCTGCCTCGTGCATAGCCTTTCTTGCAAACTCTGCGCCATTCATGCCAGTACCAATTACTTTAGGAAATGCATAAAAGGCTCCTCCAGGTAAACTACATTCTACACCTGGTAAATCATTTAATCCTTTGTGAATCAGATCTCTTCTTTGAGTAAATTTTTCCATCATTGCATCAATCGAATCGTCTGGTCCATCTAATGCAGCAATACCAGCAAATTGAGCAGCAGCATTAACACATGAAACACTGTTAATTAATAATTTATTAACATGTTCAACTAAGTGTTCCGGCCAAAAACTCCAACCAAGTCTCCATCCAGTCATTGAATAAGCCTTACTCCATCCTTCTAATACAATTAATCTTTCTCTTAACTCTGGATAATTAAAAAATGTTGGCATTTCTTTTCCATCAAAAATTTGTCTGCTATAAATTTCATCGCTAAGTATTGTTACATGAGGGTACTTCTTCAGACCATCAGCTAAAACATCTACATCTTTTTTCTCTACAAAGCTTCCGGTTGGATTGTTTGGATTAATTAAAATTAATAATCGAGTCTTATCTGTTATCATGGATAATATTTTGTCTGGATCGAATTTTAAATCTTTATTTTCTGTTAAGTCATATGGGACTGAAGTTGAGCCTGTATAATTAATCATCGACTCATAAATTGGAAAAGCAGGTGTTGGGTGTATAATTTCTGCTCCAGGTTCACCAAAACATTGAATAGCATAACTCATTGTTGGTTTTCCACCTGGCATGATTATAATTCTCTCAAAATTGATATCAACATTGTAACGTTTTTTTATCCATCTTGTGACTGCCTGACGACATTCAGGAATACCATTTGACATTACATATCCATGATGTCCATCATCAAGTGCTTTCTTTGCTGCCTCAACAACATGTTTAGGAGTTTTAAAATCTGGCTGACCTAAACCTAAATGGATCATAGGTTTACCTTGGGCTTCTAATTTTTTTGCTTCCGCAAGAACAGTAAATGCAGACTCAGTACCTAATCTTTCTAAACTTTTTGCTAACCTCATAATTTCTAAATTTATCCTAATTTCTATAAATTAATTTTGAACTATTCAACTCTTTTAAACTTTTACAACCCATTAATACCATATTTCTATTTATCTCATCGTGCATGTTTTTCAGTAAATGCTCAACTCCTTGTTGTCCACCTGCGGCTAAAGAGAACAAAAATATCTTTCCAAAGCTACAGGCTTTTGCGCCAGCTGCTAAGGCTTTTAGAACGTGCGTACCTCTCCTTACTCCACCATCTAAGATTATTTCTAGCTTATCTCCTACCGCATCTGAAATTGCTTTTATTTGATCAAATGGTGATCGAGATCCATCCAGCTGACGACCCCCATGATTTGAAACCATAATTGCAGTACAGCCAATATCAATTGCTCTTTTTGCATCGTCAACACTCATAACTCCTTTTAATGCAAAAGGACCGTTCCATCTTTTTATACAGTACTCTGCATCTTTCCAATTCATTGAAGGATCATATTGTTCGTTAATATATTGTATGACTGATTTGGCAATATTAGTTCCTTTATCAGTTTTTGTTGCCACATTGGCTAATTTGAATTTTCCATGTGTTAGGTAATTAAAGACCCAACTAGGATGGCTCGCAAAGCTCATCAGACTTTGTAAAGTTAATTTTGGTGGTGTTGTAAATCCAGTTCTATGATCTCTCTCTCTATTTCCTGCAACTAATGTATCAACGGTTAAACACATTCCATTAAATCCTGATCTTTTACATCTATCTATCAAATCATCTGTTATTGATTGATCTTTGTGGACATATAGTTGAAACAATTTTGGTCCACCAGAAATATTTGAAACCTCTTCTATAGTATTATTTGCCATTGTAGACATACTATAAAAAGTTCCAAATTTTTCAGCGGCTCTTGCTGAAGCTTTGTCTCCATCATGGTGGTATAATCTTTGCATCGCACAAGGAGATAAAAAAATTGGCATATCAATTTTTTTTCCGAATATTGTGGTTGATAAATCTGGCTTACCAACACTTGCCAAAATATTTGGAACTAAATCACACTGATTAAAAGCTTCAGTATTTCTTTTTAAAGTAGTCTCATCATCAGCACCACCATCAATATAATGAAAAATTGGCGAGGGAAGTTTTTTTTTTGCAAGATTTCTAAAATCATCAAAATTATAGCAATCTTTTAAACCCACTATTTTCTGAATCTTAAATTACTTCTATTTAAATCACTAATTTTAGTGCATCCCATAAGTTTCATATCACGCACTAATTCAGCTTTATATTTTTCTAAAGCTCTTTCGACACCTGCTTGACCTCCAGCTGCTAAAGCATAAAGATATAATCTTCCTCCTGAACAAGCCTTGGCTCCTAATGATAGTGCTTTTAGCATATGTGTACCTCTATGAATTCCACCTTCACAAATCACATCTAATTTATCACCAACTGCATCAACAATTTCTGCAAGTTGATCAAAAGGCGCTCTAGATCCATCTAACTGTCTTCCGCCATGATTTGATACCATTATACCTGTGCATCCTATGTCTACTGCTCTTTTTGCATCTTCTACACTCATAACTCCTTTGAGAGCGAAATGACCTCCCCATTTAGAACAAAGATTTTCAGCATCTTTCCAATTCATAGATTGATCCAACATAGTTGAAAAATAATTTCCAATTGATGAGTTAACATCGGTACCTTCTTTTACAAAATCTTGTAAATGAGGTAATTCAAACTTACCTTTGGTTAGATAATTAATTCCCCACATCGGTTTAGTAGCAAAACTATATAAACTTGCTAAAGTTAATTTTGGTGGAGAGGTAAACCCTGTTCTTAAATCTCTCTCCCTATTTCCTCCAGTAATAGTATCAACTGTTAAAGCCATCACATCAAATTTTGCAGCTTTTGCTCTTTCCAAACAAGAGTCGTTTAAACCTCTATCTTTATGAAAATAAAATTGAAACATTTTAGGTGTATCAATCATTGAAGAAATTTCCTCAACACTGACAGTGGCTAAAGCAGAAACACCAAACATAGTATTAAATTTTTTTGCAGCTTTTCCGACTGCTCTTTCTCCATCATAATGAAAAAGTCTCTGTAAAGCTGTTGGTGATAAATAAAAAGGTAAATCTAATTTTTTTCCAAATATCGTAGTAGACAAATCGACTTCTTCAACTCCACGCAAAACATTAGGTACTAAATCCACATCATCAAATGCACTAGTATTCCTTGCATATGTAACTTCATCATCTGCCGCACCATCAATATAATGAAAGATTGGTGATGGTAACTTTTTTTGAGCTAATTTTCTAAAATCACTAAAATTGTGACAATCTTTTAAATTCATAATTTTACTTAAAACTTTTTGAGGAAATTAAACATATAACTATTTGCCCCAGGATTTTTATCCCCTAAACTTGCATTAGACACATGATTATATGATACGGCAAAATTGGTTGTGTCTGTTGTCTTGTAAGAAAGCTGTAATTCTGACTTAAATTCGAGAACATGTCCAAGATCTTTTCCATCTCCTTCATGATAAAGACCTGGTGTAAAGCTTGGAGTGAAAAAAAATGGTCCCATGTCCATATTCCATTCAACGCCTGTGTAAATGTATGCAGCAGAATTTTCAGTTATGAATCCTCCAGTAACTGGCGAAATATTTCCTAAAAATGTATTTCTATTTAAATTTTCATTTTGGTGCTGGAAACCTAACAATGTTGCTTTTTGCTTATCATCACTAAAATCAAAATTTCCAAGGTATAAATTAAATTGATGGTTGTTATCATCAATATCAGCGTCCCCAAATAATTTTGTGGGTAAAGTCAAAAATAGTAAGATCAAAAAAAATTTTTTTAAAATCATAATATTTAATTAAAATTATTTTTTATAATAAAACTTTCTAGTGATTATTGCACCACCTACTAAGAATATCAAGATAGGCAATAGCCATAAAAAGTAGGTATTTTTATTAAAAACTGGATCATACAATATCCATTCTCCGTATTTCATTTTTAAAAAACTATATATTTCTTCCTCACTCATTCCTTGTTGGATTTTATTTTTTATTACCAACTTAAGACTTATTGCAAATTCTGAATCTGAGTCATACACTGATTGACCCTGACAAATTAAACATCTCAAATTTTTCGCTATTTCATTTTCAGTCTTAATTTCATCTGCTTTTAATAAATTAAAATTTAAAATATTAATTACAATCAGGAATGTATAAATAAATTTCATCTAATTAATTTCTGAATTTCTAATAAATCTTCATTTTTAATCGGTCCAATAAATCTTTTTATAATTTTACTTTGAAATATTAAAAAACTTTCTGGAACCCCATAAGCACCCCATTCTATTGACGCTGTACCATCCCTATCTGAAACAATTAAATCATAAGGATTTCCCAAATCGTTTAAAAAACTTGAAGCATTTTTAAAATTATCTTTATAGTTTAATCCTATTAATTTAATTTTTTCATTATTTTTTAATTTCATCAAAAATTCATGTTCCACTTTACAGGGAATACACCATGATGCCCAAATGTTCATAAAATAATAATTATTATTTTCAAAAATTTTTTCTGAGATAATGATAGAATCGTTCTCAAAAGATTTTAATTCAAATGATGGAACTTCTTTTTCTAAATTGGTGTTAGGAGTATAAATATTTGAATTTTTTAAACCTTTATAAAAAATTAAAAAAGTTATTATAAAAATTAAAATTAAAATTAGTGAAATAAATTTAGATTTCATATCTTTTGTTGAAAAAACTTAAAGAACCTCCAAAGGTTATCAATAATACTGAAATCCATATCCAGATCATAAAAGGTTTAACTTGATATCTGATATTAAAATATTCCTGATTCTGAACATAATTCATTGTCATGAATTTATCTGTGAATAAGTTCGTTTTAATATCGGCTTCACTCGTGATTATATTTGGTTGATTATATATTCTTAATTCAGGATTAAGGATATCTGATGATCCATCCAAGTATTGGATATTAAATTTGCCTATAATTGCTTTAAAATTTTTTTCATCCTCTTGATCAATATTTTCAAAATTAATTGTAAACTTTTCAGTCTTAAATGTTTCACCAATTTTTAAATTGGTAATTACCTCATTAGAAAAAATGTTGTTAAATAAAATGCTCAAAATTAGTAAGCTGAAACCAAAATGAGCAATGTTCTGAGATAAATTTTTAAATCTTTTCACAAAAAATTCTCTCAAAGTAGAAAAAAATAAAAAAAAAGCAGATGTAACTAAAATGGTGTTAACTAAAAAGTTTATATCAAATTGTTTAATTATTAATGCTGATAATAAGAATGATATTGTGAAAAATATCATCATATAAAACTTATCTTTAAAATCTGATTTAACCCAATTAAGATTTGGTCCAATTGCCATAGCTATTAAAAATGGAATTAAGAAAGGTAATATGAGTTTGTTATAAAAAGGTGGTCCAACAGATATTTTATTTGTAGTTATAACTTCTAAAAATATTGGATAAATCGTTCCTATTAAAACTACTGATAAAAAATACATCATAAACCAATTATTAACCAAAATAGATGTCTCTTTACTTAGCCAAAAAAAATTATTTTCTTTTTTATCTTTCCCTGAATGAAAAAAAATGAAAATAAAAATAGATAAAAAAATAAGTGTAAAAAGAAAAATTAGAATAAACAATCCTCTCTCTGGATCATTGGCAAATGTGTGAACTGAATTCAGAATTCCAGATCTTACTAAAAAAGTACCACTCATACTCAAGGCAAAAGTTGCGATTGACAGTATCATGGCCCATGAAGTTAAAATTTTCTTCTTCTCTAAAACTATAATACAATGAAGTAGAGTTGTTAGTGCAAACCATGGCATTAAAGATACATTTTCAACCGGATCCCAAAACCAAAAACCTCCCCAGCCTAATTCATAATATGCCCAAATAGATCCAAGTAAAATTCCTAGTGTAAGAAAAACCCAAGATGCTAAAACCCATTGTTTAATATGCTTTGCCCATTCCTTTGATACATGTGATGTAACCATGGCAGCAAGAGCAGATGAGAAAATTATCGAAGAACCCACATAACCCAAATATAAAATCGGTGGATGTATTGCTAAAGCAGGATCTTGTAAAATTGGGTTCAGACCTAGGCCCTCATTTGGTGTTGGAAATAAATAATTAAATGGACTTGAGGTTTTAATTAAAAAAATAAAAAAGCCTATAATTATTATTTGTTGAAATAATAAAGTAAAAATTCTGTAATTTTTTGGCTGTTGACTAGATTTGATTAAAAAAATTGAAATAAACAAAGTCAATACTAGCAACCATAACAATAAACTACCCTCATGATTGCCCCAAGTTCCTGAGATTTTATAAAATAATGGTTTGGTCGTATGAGAGTGATTAAATACAGTTTCATTACTAAAATCTGAGTTAATAAAAGAAATAATTAATCCAAAAAAACTTGTGACTACAAAAAAAAATTGGGTAAATGTAAAAGATATTATTTTTTTATCTAAAATTTTAGTATCCCTTAAATTTCTAACTGAAAAAAAAATAATAAATACTGAAAAAAAAAGTCCAAAACTTAATGAATAAGAACCTATTAAACTCGCCAAATTTATTTCTCCTCTAATGCAGCCTTAACTTCTGGTGGCATATAATTTTCATCATGTTTAGCCAAAATTTTTGTAGCTAAAAAAAAATTTTTATCTTTTAAATATCCCTCAGCAACAACACCCTTTTCCTCAGCAAAAAGATTTGGCACAACCCCAGAATAAACAACATTTATCTCGTTTTTAAAATCTGTAACAATAAATTTTATTTCTTTTGAAATTATAGTTATAGAGTCTTTTTTAACCATCCCACCTATTCTAATTTTTTTTTTGCCAATTTCACTTAAAGTTTTAATTTCAGTTGGAGACTTAAAAAAAATAACATTCTCCTCAAGAGACTTAATTAATAAAAAAACTGATAACGCTAATGTTACTAATATTAATAAAACGAAAAAAAATCTTAATTTAACTTTTCGCCCATACATGTTTCAAAAGTTAAATGTTTGAAATATTTGACAAAATCTCTTTATTTATACTTTGAGATTTTGCAAAAGCTGCTCTTTCAGAATTTAAAGATCCAAATTTTGCTATAAATTTATTTTTTTCTTTGTTGTATTGAATTTTGATGATCAAAAAAAGCGTAAAAAAACTTACTAGAGTAAACGTAAATGCTGACCAAACATACAGTCCATATCCATTCATAAAAAATAAATTTTCAATCATAATCTGTCTAACCCTTTGTTTTTAATTTTTATCAGTTCTGTATTATATTTCATTAAAAAAATTAGTAGAGAAAATAGGGCAAATGCCGCAGTCATTGTCAATAAAGGAAAGAGCATTGATATGTGAATTGACGACTTAGAAAGAATATTGATTGAAGCTGGTTGATGCAATGTATTCCACCAATCTACCGAATACTTAATTATAGGAACATTAATTATTCCCAAAATTGTTATAATTGATGTGACTTTAAATACTTTGTCATTATCTTCATCTTCAAAAATTCTCCATGCAACAAGATACATTATATAAAACAGTGCTAGTATTAACATTGAAGTTATTCTTGCGTCCCAAGCCCACCATGTTCCCCATGTAGGTTTGCCCCATATCGAACCAGTCACCAGAGCTATTATATTAAATACTAATCCAGAAGGTGCCAAACTTTTTGCAATTAAAAAAAAATTTCTTATTTTAAAAATGTACCCAATTACAGACAAAAAAGTAATAGCGGAAAAAATTCCAAGTGAAATCCAAGCTGCTGGAACATGAACATACATAATTCTGACGGAGTGACTCTGTTTATAATCCTCAGGAGATAATATTAATGCTTCTGTTAATCCTATAGAGAGAATGACGATAAATAAAAATAATACATATTTAGGAGCTTTCGATGTTATTGCAAAAATTTTATTCGGTTCAAAATATTTAAACATATATGGGATTATATTTATTATGAAAAAGTTACCTGATCAAGAATGCCAGAGGGAGATAATAACGAAGGGTAAATAAGTAGCACCCTTGATCAGAATTAAATTATTAAAGCAAATTGCTGTGTCAAAGGTTTGAACTAAATGTGTTAAAAAAGTGATTTATTTAATTTGATAGCTTAAAATAGCTAGATCCCTTTTTCCCAGAAAAAATTTCCTCAATTAAAGGATGTTTTATTGGCTCATCTGAATCATCAACTAAAAGATTTTGCTCAGAAACGTATGCCTCATAAGTGATTTCATCATTTTCTGCTAACAGATGATAAAAAGGCTGATCTTTTCTAGGTCTCACATTTTTTGGAATAGATTGATACCATTCTTCTGAATTATTAAATTCAAAATCAACATCATAAATTACACCTCTAAAGTCGAAGTGTTTATGTTTCACTATATCACCAATTGAAAATTTAGCTTTTTGAATTGCCATTGAGCTTAGTATGGGTATTTAAAAATAAAAATCAATAAGAAAAATTAAAAGTTTTTATGAAAATATTATTTATGTTAATATCTTGCTTGTGAACAAATCCTTTTTAAAGTTTCTTACAGATTTTGGACCTTTAGTAATTTTTTTTTACTACTATTACGATAGTGGAAAAGACTTAAAAATTGCCATTCCCCCATTTATTGTTGCGACAATAATTGCATTGGCAATTGTTTGGTTCTTAGAAAAAAAAATACCAAAAGTTCCTTTATTAAGTGGAGTTTTAATTACTTTCTTTGGTGGCTTAACAATTTACTTTGATAATCCAGTTTTTATTTATATTAAACCTACAATCATAAATATCCTTTTTGCATTCGCTCTAATATTTGGAAGATACTTCACAAATGAACCCGTTTTAAAAAAATTAATGGGTAAGTCTGTTTCGCTTACTGATGAAGGATGGGAAGTCTTAAATAAAAGATGGATATATTTCTTCTTTGGCCTTGCAATACTAAACGAAATAGTTTGGAGAACTCAATCTGAAGAATTTTGGGTTAACTTTAAAGTATGGGGACTATTACCAATTACATTTATATTTACTGCTTTTCAAATAGGTTTAATAAATAAGTATAAAACAAATGAATAATAATTTACGTCTAATAATCGATAATGTTAGTAAAAAGAATATTGAGGAAAAACATTTTTTTGAAAAAGATGAACTAAAAATTATTTTAGACTTATACGCTAAAATGGTCTCTGAAGGATCATGGAAAGACTATGGACTTAATATTTCAAGCAAACAAGTTGGTTTTAGTGTTTTTAAAAACACTACAGAAAATGCTCTGTATAAGATTTGCAAAAATTTTAAGCCAAAAAACAAAAATCTTAAATACTTAATTACCGATGCTAATGGGAAAATATTAAGAAATTCTTCTGATTTAAATAGTTTGTTAAGAAATATTAATTGGAAAAAACTTTAAATTATCTTCTTTGACCAAAAAGTCTTAGCAACATGATAAATAAATTAATGAAGTCTAAATAAAGCGTTAATGCACCCATTACAGCTTTTTTACCCATTAATTCACCTGTGTCGCTAGCAGCATACATGTTTTTAATTTTTTGAGTGTCGTAAGCTGTTAGTCCTACAAAAATTAAAACTCCTAAGATAGAAATCACGAAATACATCATTGAAGACTTCATAAATATATTAACTATTGATGCAATTATAATTCCAATTAAACCCATCATTAAAAAAGATCCAAATCTTGTTAAGTCTCTTTTAGTTGTGTATCCATATATACTCATCGCTCCAAATGTAGCAGAACAAATGAAAAATACTCTTGTGATACTCATACCAGTATAAACTAATAAAATCGATGAAAGAGACAGACCCATTAATGCAGCAAAAATCCAAAAAGTTGTTTGCGCTTTAGCTGCACTCATTTTATTTATACCAAAGCTCATGTAAAACACGATTCCAAGTGGAGCTAACATTACTAGCCATTTTAAACCTGACATATAGATTGCGTTACCTACTTGAGTTAATCCAACTATAGATCCTGAGCTATCAGTCACAACTGACATTTTAAAAGTTATAAGAGCAATAATCCCAGTCATAAGGATTCCTGTTGCCATATAGTTATATACTTTTAACATGTAGGCTCTTAAGCCTTCATCAGTTACTGTCGTTGATTGTTGAGCAGCTTCTTTTGCTCTACCTAAAATACCTTTTTTATTAAATTCCATGCTGTAACATATATAATCTTTTATTAATTATTCAAGATATCAAAAAAACAATAAATGACTAATGTTGTGAAATACTGATGAATTACAAAAAATTAGGAAATACTGATCTAGATGTAAGTACAATTTGTCTCGGTACAATGACCTGGGGCGAGCAAAATTCAGAGAGAGAAGGTTTTGAACAAATGGATTTTGCTTTGAACCAAGGGGTAAATTTTTGGGATACAGCTGAAATATATTCAATTCCAATGAGAGAAGAAACCTATGGAGAAACTGAAAAAATAATAGGTAATTGGTTTCAAAAAACAAAAAAAAGAAATGATGTTGTTCTTGCTACTAAAGTTTGTGGAAATACGTCAAACAAATATATTAGAGGTGGTGGAAATAGTTTTGGTAAAAAAAAAATTACAGAAGCATTGGATGAAAGCTTAAGAAGATTAAAAACAGACTATATTGATTTATATCAACTTCATTGGCCTGAAAGAAGTACAAATTTTTTTGGTGATTACGGTTATGAACATGACGAAAATGATAAAAATTGGACACCTTTTGAAGAAATTTTAGAAAGTTTAAAAAAATTTATTGAACAAGGTAAAATTAGATACGTAGGTTTGTCTAATGAAACTGCCTGGGGTTTATCAAAATTTCTTGAACTCTCAAAGATGAAAGCGCTTCCAAAAATGATGTCTGTCCAAAATCCTTATAACTTACTGAATCGAACTTATGAGGTTGGTTTAGCAGAAATTTCCATTAGGGAACAAAGTGGATTATTAGCTTACTCACCATTGGCATTCGGATATTTAACTGGAAAATATAGAAATAATAAATTACCGGCAAAATCTAGAATGCAATTGTTTAAAAATTTTAATAGATATAAAAATGAAAATGGTCAAAAAGCTATTGATGAATACTACAAAATTTCAAAAAAATATAATTTAGATTTTACTCAAATGTCTTTGAAATTCTGTGAAATTCAACATTTCACAACAAGTGTTATCATAGGGGCAACGACAATGGAACAGTTGAAAACAAATATAGAAAGTGTAAATGTAAATTTAAACAGCGAAATAATAAATGATATTAATAAAATTCAACAGAAATATCCTAATCCATGTCCATAATTAAAAAATTTATCTTCACTTTTTTATTTTTAATCATTCCAACTACGATTAGTTTAGCTGATATAAAAAAAGTTGGTAAGTTCAAAGATTGGGAAACATTAGTAATTCAAGAAAGTTCTGGTAAAGTTTGTTTTGCTCAATCTACCCCTGTTTTACAGGCACCAAAAACAAATAAAAGAGACGCTAGATTATTTGTTACTTTCAGACCGAACGAAAAAATTTCTAATGAGATAAGTGCAACTGCTGGATATGAATTTAACAAGAATAATACTGTTTTAGCAACCTCAGGAAATAACAAATTTAAGTTTGATATCAAACAACAGGGTTTTGCCTGGATGACGAGTAATAAAAAAGAAAACATAATGGTTAAAGTCATGAAAAAAGGATCAAGAATTATGGTTACTGGCTATAATGAAAAAGGTTCACAAACCATAGATCATTATTCATTATTAGGATTCACAAAAGCTTATAATTCTGCAAAAAAAGCTTGCAGTTAATTAATGAAATCAAAAAAAAGAATTGTTTTAGCTTATTCAGGTGGATTAGATACATCTATAATTCTAAAATGGATTCAAGAAAATTATGATGCAGAAGTCATTTGTTACACTGCTGACATAGGGCAAGAAATTAATCGAAAAAAAATAATCAATAATGCTAAAAAATTTGGTGTTAAAAAGATTATAATTAAAGATTTAAAAAATCTTTTTGTAAAAGATTATGTTTTTCCGATGATACGAGGTAATGCGATTTATGAGGGAGTTTATTTACTAGGAACTTCCATAGCAAGACCATTAATTGCAAAAGACCAGATAAGAGTAGCGAAAAAATTTAAAGCATACGCAGTATCTCATGGAGCGACTGGAAAAGGTAATGATCAGGTAAGATTTGAGTTAGGCTATCATTATTTTGGCCCAAAGATAAAAATTGTTGCTCCTTGGAGAATTTGGAAATTAAAATCCAGAAGCGATTTAATAAATTATGCAAAAAAACATGGAATACCCATTCCAAAAGATAAAAAAGGTGCACCGCCTTTTTCTGTTGATGATAATTTATTTCATACCTCAACTGAAGGTAAAATTTTAGAAAATCCAAAAAATTCAGCTCCAGAATTTATTTTTCAAAGAACAACTTCTCCTGAAAAAGCACCCAATAAACCAACTTTTATTTCAATCAATTTTAAAAATGGTGATCCTGTTGGAATAAATGGAAAAAAATTAAATCCTGAAAAAATTCTTACTAAATTAAATTTAATTGCTGGAAAAAATGGCGTAGGGAGAGTTGACCTAGTTGAAAACAGATTTCTTGGAATTAAATCTAGAGGAGTTTATGAAACGCCAGGCGGAACACTTTTAATTCACGCCCATAGAGCTATTGAGTCAGTAACTTTAGATAAAGACACAATGCACAAAAAAGACTCGATCATGCCTAGATATGCTGAATTAATTTACAATGGTTATTGGTACTCTAAAGAAAGATTTAAATTACAAAAAATAATTGACCAGAAAAGAAATAAAGTAAATGGGTCAATAAAACTTAAACTATACAAAGGGAATATTACTATTCAATCTAGAATTACAAAAAGTAATGCATACTCAATGAAAAAAGTTTCTTTTGAAGAAAATAAAACATTTAATAAATCTAATGTTGAAAGATTTATTAATTATCATAAGAAAAAACTGTAATATTGACAAGTTTTAGGACAATTTATAGTTTGTTAAAATTATTTTTAGTTATATCTTAGAATCATGGAATCACTTAAAAATTGGATGAGAGACACCGCAAATATTTTGTTTGATGATAGCAAAAACGATCTCCGTTCTCTTCCTAAAACTGTAAGGTTACAAATCTTATTAGTTTTAAGTTTTATTTGGACCACAGTTTTTAGTTTATATGTTTTTTCATACACAACTTTTGTTTTTGGTTGGACTGGACTTTTTTTAGCTCACATTGGTTTAATCTTTGCCGTGTATATGACTTTTAAGCATTTTCATAGAGCGGAAGAAAACTCAGCTAGTGTTTTTAAAACAAAAAATTTTGACCCTTTTAAAATAATGGTGCTTGTTTTTGTAATCGTATTTATATTTGTTTTTTCAAAAGGAATTGAGGTATTAACAAGTCCAAATCCGTATTCTTATTCAATTCCATATGATGGCTCTTCAAAATCAGTATTTGAAAAATGGTTGCCTTTTAGTAAAGATAATTAATGGAAAAAATAGCAAAAAATTTACAACTTGTTTTAATGGTTATTATATTGATAAGCACCGTTATTGCGGTTGGTATAGAAATGTACAAAATGTTTCAAAATAGATCTGTTACACTAGCAGATTTATTATTGATGTTTCTTTACCTAGAAGTACTGGCAATGGTAAGAGTTTTTTGGAATCAACAATCAATAAGTATTACACTTCCGTTATTGATTGCAATTACTGCTTTAGCACGATTTATTATTCTTCAAGGTAAGGAAATGGATCCAACAGCATTAGTTTATGAAGCTATTGCTATAGTTCTAATTGCCGGTGCAATTGTTATTTTAAGATTAAGACATAGCGACAAACTCGGTCTAAAGAAAAAAAAATCAAAATAAATCAAAATGAAATTTGAAGCCTCTAAGGCTGCGGCCTTAAATAAATTAAATAATTTTGTAGAAAAAAATCTTTCTGAATATTCCAAATTAAGAAATTTTGATTTTGGTCCAGAAAACAGAACAAATATATCTGGTTTATCTCCCTATATCACCCATGGGGTAATCAACGAAAAAGAGGTAATTGAAAAATCACTTAGCAAATTTTCTTTTTCAAAAAATGAAAAATTTATACAAGAAGTTTTGTGGCGAACATATTGGAAGGGTTGGTTAGAATTACGACCAAACGTTTGGACAGATTACTTGGTAGAGTTAAATAAAATTCGAGAAGAGTATAAGAATGACCAAAATTACAAAAATGCAATTATTGGAAAAACTGATATTGAATGCTTTAATTACTGGATAAAAGAACTTAGAGAAAATAATTATTTACATAATCATACTAGAATGTGGTTTGCCAGTATTTGGATTTTCACTTTAGAATTACCTTGGCAATTAGGAGCAGAACTTTTTATGCAGCATCTTTATGATGGTGACTCTGCATCTAATACTCTCGGCTGGAGGTGGGTGGCTGGAATTCAAACACAGGGAAAACACTATTTAGCAAGTGAGTGGAATATTAAAAAATTCACTAACAACAGGTTTAATAATATTAAATTAAACGAAAACGCTCCTCCAAAAGTTTCTGAAAAATCTTACTCTATAGTTAAAAATGATTTTAGTAGTAAAAATATAGAAGATAAAAATCTTTTGATTTTTGAAAATAATCTATCGTTTGAAACTACTGATTTTCAAAATAACAAATTTGAAAAAATTTATATAATCTCAAATAAAAATGAAAATAGATCTATCAAACTAAGTGAAAAAGTTATCAAATTTAAATCTCTTTTAATTATGGATCAAAAACAAAGGTTAGAAAATAATTCTATTAATTGTGAAATAGTAGATATAAGTGAAATTAAAAATATAAATGAAAAAGTTATTGCCTTATATCCAACTGTTGGTGAAAACCTGGATTATTTAAATTCAAATAATTTAGAATTAGATTTTTTATATAGAAAACTCGACCAATATTCTTGGCAATATTGTAATAAAGGTTTTTTTAATTTTAAAAATTTTATTCCTAAAATAATTACAACTTTTAATTAAAACCACCTAAACATTCCAATAATTCCAGCTGTCGCATAAAAAAATTGTAAAAATAATATTCCTCTATGACCACCTCTATAAGCCCAAATTCCAATTAAAATTGCAGATATAAGTAATAAACAAAAACCAAAAAACTCTATTCCGATATTCATAGCTACAAATAATGAATATAAGATTGCAGTTATAACTCCCGCCCATTCAAAAATTTTATTATTCATACTTTTTATTCATTCCCTAGCTTGAATTTTTTTCTATTATAAATTTTTTTTTTATTTTTTACTATTTTATTTCTTAACATTGGTGAACTTAATAGTTTGGCCATTGGATTTTTCTTTTTCACTTTTTTTCTTTTTTTGCTCATAAGAGTGTCTTAAAATTGTTGTATAAAATTTTTGAATAATAATTCATATCTTTCATATTATTTTTAGCAGATTGATCAAATTTCTCTAATGCATCATTACCAAGTTGATCCTCAAGTGCCTTTTTATATTCTGGTACACAGCCCCATTCATTAACTGTTGTATCTTTTATCTCTATATGAAATTGGATGCCATAAGCATGATGTTGATATTTGAAAATTTGATATTTGGTTACTGGAGATGATGCTAGTAAAGTAATATCAGGATCTTTATCAATTCCTTGGACCTCATAAGAATGCCATTGTAAACTTTTGATATTATCTGGAAATTTAGAAAATAGACTGTCTTCTTTTTTATTATCAGTAAAATTTATATCCATTATTCCAATCTCGGCTGGATTGGATTTTACTACTTTGCCACCAACTACTTCTCCTAATAACTGACAGCCTAGACAGAAACCTAAATAAGGTTTTTTTAGATTTATTACAAATTCTTTAATTCTTTTTTTTTCTTCAACTAGCCAAGGATACTCTTTTTCCATGTAAGTATCCATAGGTCCACCCATACAAAACATTCCATCAAACTTTGTTAAATCATTTGGAATTTTTTCACCTTCATCAAGTTCGATTGTTGTAAGATTTAAACCATCATCCAACATAAGATCCTTAATATAACCTGGATCTTCAATTTTGATGTGTTGTAAAATAATAATATTCAATTAGATTAACTTAACTTAGAACACTTCTTAGAACAATATTTAACTCTATCCCAATTCAATCTCCATTTTTTTCTCCAAACAAAAGGTCTTTTACAAACAGGACAAATTTTAGAAGGAAGATTCTCTTTTTTCACTAAATTGTATTTTGTTTAATAAATTTATCAGCTGCAGATAAAATCATTTTTTTTCTTTCAACTTTCATTTTATCAAAAATTCTAACCATCATTGAAAGTCTTGGATTTTTTAAAAAAAACTTTCTATTACGATCAATAAATCTCCAGTAAAGTCCATCCATCGTGTTACACCACTCTCCTTTTTTAAAATCCATCATTTTCATAAAATAACTTGATCCACAAATATATGGTTTGGTTGCAAAAATTCCACCATCACTAAATAATCCCATGCCATAAACATTTGGAACCATAACCCAATCAGAAGAGTCTACAAACATCTCCATAAACCATTTGTAAACAATCACAGGTTTGATCTCACAAAGATTCATTATGTTTGATAAAATCATTAATCTTTCGATGTGATGGGACCATCCATAATTTAATGCATTATTGATTGCGTAATCTAATGGGGGTAAACCTGTTGTTCCCTCGTACCACGACTTTTTCATTTTACGATTTTGTCTAAAAAAGTTTCCAGTTTCCATTTCATTTGAGTAACTTTGGTAAATTCCTCTCATAAATTCTCTCCATCCTATAACCTGACGAACATAGCCCTCTAAAGAATTTAATCTGATTTTTTTACTCTTATGGAAGTCTAAAACTTTTTTGATTATAAATTCAGGTGTAATTAGACCAAGGTTAATATATGGACTTAAAGCGCTGTGAAACAAAATATTATCTTTTTGATCAACTGCGTCTTCGTAATCGCCAAATAAATTAGATTTTTCTCTAATGAAAAAATTCAATAACTTGACTACATCATTATACTCTGTAGCAAACCAAAAATTTTTGGTTGTTCCTGGATGATCTTTAAATAATTTTTCAATAATAGGTTTCAATTTTTTTGTATGATTTGTTTCATTAATTTTAGGAAACTTTGGAATAGAAATATCTTTTGGTAACTTATTTCTATTATCTTCATCAAAACTCCATTTACCTCCAACTGGGTTTCCATCTGAACCTATTAATATCCCTGATTTTTTTCTGACATCTTTATAAAAAGTTGCCATGAAAGGTTTTTTTGATTTAGATAAATATTGTTTGAATTCCTCTCTTGAATTTAAAAACATTGGAGTTTGAATAACATTCCATTTTATTTTTTCTTTTTTAAAAAATTGATTAATTTTTTTTTCAAAAAATTTGTCCTCAATCTCAAAACTTGAAATTTCTTTTATTTTTTTTGAACTAATTACTTTTTTTAATTTCTTTAAATAGTCATCTTTAAATTCTTTATCCTCAATTCTAAAGTACTCTAATTTAAACTTATCTTTTTTAAGAGTTTCTGCATGCGAACGCATTGATGATAAGAAAAGAAGTATTTTATTTTTATGATGTTTTTCATAAGTGCATAACTGGTAGTCTTCAGCCATAAAAAATAGGTGGTCTTTTTTGAAGCGGTCCAAGTATTTTGATGGAAATAATTGATTACCCAGTATAAAAAATAACTTCATATTTAAATATAACTAATAAAATTTTTTATGTCAGAAAAATATCTTATTTTTGGTGCGACAGGATCAATCGGTTCTAGTTTGGCTGAACAATTAGTAAACTCAGGAAATTCAGTTCATTTAGTTGGTAGAAGTGAAAGTGAAACTAAAAATGTTTCTGAAAAATTAGGTTGTGCATTTACAATAGCTGACGTTTTGCAAGATGGATTTGTAGATAAGGTTAAAAATGATATTTCTGATATAAAAGGCATCGCATATTGTGTGGGTTCAATTGATTTGAAACCTTTAAGAATGGTTAGTGAACAAGATTTTAATAAGTGTATGAAACTAAATTTATATTCAGCAGTTGAGGTTATAAAAGGCTACCAAGATAATTTAAAAAAAAATAAAGGTTCGGTAGTTTTATTTTCCACAGTTGCCGCTCAAAGAGGTTTTACAAATCATACAATAATAGCATCTACAAAAGCTGCTGTTGAGGGTCTAACAGTTTCTTTAGCTGCAGAATTTGCTCCTAATATAAGAGTAAACTGTATTGCGCCTAGTTTGACTAACTCAAAAATCGCTGAGCCAATGTTAAAAAATAAAGCACTAGCAGATGGAATAGCCAAAGCTCATCCTTTAAAAAGATTAGGTGAAGGTAAAGACTCTGCCTCGCTTGCAAAATTTCTTATTACTGATGACAGTTCTTGGGTTACAGGTCAAATCATTGCTGTAGATGGTGGTAGATCAAAACTTTCTTAAGGTGAAAAGATCACTTGTTACAATTTTTTTGTTTATATTTTGTATAAGTTATTCATTCGCAGAAAATTTAAACTTTAAAAAGATTGTAAATTTAAAAGGTCCATGGGGGTCTACTTTTATTAGTGACACAGAATTATTAATCACTGAAAAAAGTGGGGAAATTAAATTAATAGATCTAAATACAAATAAAATTTCTTTATTAAATCACAATCTTAATTATTTAGAGCATGGACAGGGGGGTTTATTGGATATTCTTTTTAAAGATGATTTTGTCTATATTGCTTATACCGAAAATAGAGGAAATTGGAAAACTAGTACCTCAATAGCAAAATCAAAATTTAATAAAAAAGATTTAATATTTAAAAATATTTTTCAAGCGGACCCACCTATTGATTCAGGATATCACTTTGGGTCAAGATTAGCCATCAAAGGTAATTATCTATTTGCCTCTGCTGGTGAAAGAGGCCAAGGAATGATTGCTCAAGATCCTACAAAACATCCTGGCAGTGTAATCAGAATAAATATTGATGGAAGTATTCCGAAAGATAATCCAAAATTTCAGGGTAAATCAGATTGGTTGCCTGAAATTTATCAAATAGGTATTAGAAATCCTCAAGGTCTTACTTTATCTCCGTTTGATGGAAAAATTTATATGAGTAATCATGGAGCAAGAGGTGGGGATTGGTTTGGTGAAGCAAAAAAAGGCGAAAATTATGGATGGAAAATTTTAGGTTGGGGAGGAACAAACTATTCAGGTATTCCTATCGGCCCCAAATGGAAACCTGGATTTACAAAAGCGATACAATATTGGGTTCCATCCATAGCAACAAGTGCAATAACTATTTATAAGGGTGAAGAGTTTAGTGAATGGAATGGACATGCTTTGATTACCTCACTTAAAGACAAATCTTTGAGAAAATTAATATTTGATGACTTATCAAATGTAAAAGAGGATATCATATTTAAAAATAAAATTGGGAGAATAAGAGATATACAAGTACATCCAAATAATGGAAAAATTTACTTTTTAGGGGAAGACGCTCTCTGGCTAATGGAGAAAAATTAATTTTTTTAGATATAAGTAATCACTTAATTAGACTAAAAGATTATATCTAGACAAAATTATGAATTGGGTCGTATTTACAATTTTAGCAGCTTTTTTTCAAAATCTAAGAACCTCTTTACAAAAAAAATTAAATAAGAATTTATCATTGATTGCCTCAGCATATGTAAGATTTGCTTTTGCTTTACCTTTTGCGTGTATATTATTTTTTCTTTTTCATGATTTAAATGTTGTTTCAGATATTTTAAATCAAACTAACTTCATTTTTTTTACTTTTTTAGGTTCTATTTTACAAGTTACATTTACAATTACGCTATTATATCTTTTTAGATTTTCAAATTTTGTTGTCGGTACTTCGCTAAGTAAAACTGAAGTTATTCAAATTGCTATTTTTGAATATATCATATTGAAAGATAAACTAAATTTACTTGGTGTTTTTGGAATAATAATTGCAACACTTGGGGTAATTATTATTTCCATAAAAGATTATAAATTATTTTTTAAAAATTTTTTTTCAAAGGTAACTCTTATTGGATTAGGTGCAGGTCTTTTATTGGGTCTGAGTGTTGTCTATTTTAGGGCTGCAGCACTAACACTTGAAAACTTTTCCTCTAATTTTGATAAAGCGCTCACAACTGTTTTCTTTGCTTTAATAATTCAAACATTAATTGTCAGTGCTTATCTTATTATTTTTGAAAAGGCAGAATTCAAAAAATTTTATGATAATAAATTTGAAATCTGCTTAACAGGATTAGCTGGATTTCTAGCTACATTATCCTGGTTTTTTGCTTTCACTTTAATTCAAGCATCTTTTGTCAGAGCTGTCGGTCAAATCGAAATATTCTTTAGTTACATATCCTCAAAATATTTTTTTAAAGAGAAGATAACTTTTGTAGAGATTCTAGGAATTCTAATATTTATAATTGGGGCAACTTTATTACTTTTAACAAGAGCAACTTAATTTAATTGTTTAATAATTTATTTTTTGCTTTTTCAAATTCATCTTGAGTTAATACACCGCTTTCTCTTAACGCATTAAGTTTTTCTAACTCCTCACTTAAAGATTTATCAATGTTTGACTCCTCAGCATTTTCGTCTATTTCTTTCCCATCTTTGTTGTCTCGATTGGCTTGTTTTGCACTAACGCCACTCATGACAGCTCTTGTGCCTAAGTACAAAACAAAAAATAAAATAGGGATTACTAGTCCAAAGAAAATTAATTTTTCCATTACTTAATCATCATCCTCTTCTCTCCAATTTTTTTCATACATAAGCCACGCGGCATATATTACTGAAAATGTACCTACTATCATACCATAATCAAACCCTGTTTGTTGATCATGTAAATACCAGCCTAATTGAGTGGCTCCAATTGGAGGAACTGTTAAGATTAATAATAGAATGGCAATTCTATATGGATACTTTGGTTTTTTCACAACCTAAACTAACAAAAAAATTATGTGGATTATAATGCTAAAGTTGCGATCTTTTGAAACACTCTACAGTATTTTTTAATAAACAAGCGATTGTCATTGGACCTACTCCACCTGGAACAGGTGTTAAAGCTTTGGCATTTTTTGAAACTTCATCAAAAGCAACATCGCCAACAATACCTTTATCGGTTTTATTAATTCCAACATCAATTACAATTGTATCTTTTTTAACCCAATCTCCTTTTACAAGCTCAGGAATACCGACTGCTGCAATAATAATATCTGCTTCTAAACATTCGGCCTTGAGATCTTTTGTTTTTGAATGGGTAATTGTTACCGTGCAATTTTCTTTCAAAAGAAGTTGTGTCATTGGTTTTCCATTTAGATTAGATCTTCCAACTACAACAGCTTTTTTTCCACTTAGGTTTGGCTCAATTTTTTTAATTAAAAGATAACATCCTAAAGGAGTGCACGGCACAGAACTTTCATAACCTGAAGAAAGGTTTCCAACATTCATAGGATGAAATCCATCAACGTCTTTGGATGGATGGATTGCCTCAATAATTTTTTGTTTATCTATATGTTTTGGCAGAGGTAGCTGAACTAAAATTCCTGAAACGCTCTTATCTTTATTTAGATCATTAATCTTGTCCAAAATAACTTTTTCTTCCACAGAGTCTGGATATTTAATAACCTCTGACTTTAGACCAACCTCTTTTGCTGATTTTTCTTTATTTCTTACATATATTTGACTAGGTGTAAGATCTCCAATCAAAATAACTGTTAAACCTGGTACTTTATTAAATTTGTTTTTTAACTCAGTCACTTCTTGCTTGAGTTCTTCTCTTAATTCAGCTGCTGCTTTTTTTCCGTCGATTAAAATCATAAGTTTTAAAATATCAATGGTGCGATGTAGAGCTTCATACACATTTCTATAAACCAAATCAATAGAAGTAATATAATGGGTGAGATATCTAAGGATCCTAAATTAGGTAAAAAACGTCTAATTTTATTAAGTATAGGATCTGTTAGACGATATGTTAATTCTAAAATTGAATAAACAAATCTATTTTGTGTATTTAAAACATTAAAGGCAACTAACCAGCTTACAATTACATTTGCTATTACTACGTAAGAATAAAGCTTTAATATTTGTAAAGCTAAATAAAAAATAGCTATCATTTTTTTTCTATGTAAATAGAAGAACTAGGGAATGCAAAAGATGCCTTATTTTTTTCAACAATCTTTTTTATTTCAATTGCCAATTTCTCTTTTACTGATAACCACTCATTCCAACTATCTGATTTAGTAAAACAACGAACATACATATCAATTGAACTATCTGAAAATTTATCAACTCTCACAGCAATTCCTATGCTTGTGTTAAAGTCTTCACTTTTTTGAATGTGATCCTCAATTTCATTTCTTATAGTTTTTAATTGATCAACCGTTGTGTCATATTGAAGAGTTATAATCCAACTTATTAGCCAATTTGAAGTTTCGCTTACATTTACAACTGCATTTTCAGCAAATTGAAAGTTAGGAATAATTGCTAGTGATTTATCAAACTTTCTGATTGTTGTTGATCTAAACCCAATTTTTTCAACAATGCCCTCTATAATCCCTTCTACTAGTATCCAATCACCGATTTTAAATCTTTTTTCAACTAAAACTAAAATACCTGAAATCAAATTTTTAAATAAATCTTGAGCACCTAAAGCTACTGCAACACCAAATAAACCAAGACCTGCAATAATTGGTCCTATCTTTATTCCCCACAATTCTAAGACCGCAGCTAGACCTAAAATAAAAATAAGTATTTTTAAGGATTTAATGATCCACCCAATCAACTCTCTTGTTAAAAGCTTATCAAGTCCACTTAAAATATAAGACACAGGTTCGATAATTTGATGTATCACCCAAAAAATTAAAATTGTTATCAAAGTTCTATTTATTGTGTCGACAACTTCTCTACCTTCTATTGAAAAAGTCATATAATAACTTGCTATAAAAAAACCCAAGACAATTGGTAAAAATCTTGCAGGTCCTATTAATGCAGAAACAAAAGTGTCGTCTAATTTATTAGTTGTTCTTTTGGAAATTATTTCTAATTTTTTGATAATAAGTTTACTAATCAATCCTCTAAATATTAAAAATATCAAAAATATTCCAATACCAATTAGTATTTGAAAAATATCTACACCTAATATCCCTCTATTCCATACTGATAAAAAGACTTCAGAAAAATTATTTATTATTTCCATAGTTAAATTTTATATAACAAAAATTCCTCTTCTCCAGGATTAAAAAGAAATATCTTTTTCCACTTAATTTCATTTAATTTAGCTGATGTTTTTTCACCTATACACATCAAATTAGTACTCATCCAAAGACCCTCGAGTTGATTAAGTTTTATAAACTTTAAAAGACTAGATGCACTATTTTGAGAATAAACATAAACCATATCAGGCATATCAAGTTTTAACCTGTTGATAAAATCATCGTCAAATTTTTCATTATGTACAGTTTCATAATTTATTATTCTTTTTATATCATATCCTTCATTTCGAAGTTGATTATCAAGATCCACAGAAATGTTTTCTCCACTTACATAAATTAATTTACCTTCTGTCTTATCAAAATTCTGTAATATTAATTCTTTTAAATTAAGAACATTTCCTTCTGCAGCAATTGTATTAGAGAAACCTTGAGCTCTTGCTTCTTTTTCTGTTGCATTTCCTACACAAAAACATTTTATGTTTTTATCTAACCCATTTAAATTTAAAAATCTTACTGCATTAGAGCTTGTAAAAATAATACCTTTAAATTCTGAAAGATTTATTTTTTCATGAAGAATTTTTTTAATAGATAATAAAGGTAGATGTGAAACTTTATGACCAAGAGACTGAAACTTAATGATCATTTCAGAACAATCTTCCAGAGGTCTGGTTAATAAGATATGCATTTTATTTCTTATAAGAGTTATTCGATTTTATTTTTAAAATTTGACCTATTTCATTTCCAAGTTCTCTAAAATTTTCTGAACTGTCAGATTTTTTTTCATAAAATCTTTGTGAGCCATCTAATGAAAAAAGCTCTGCTTCGACTGTAATTCTATTTTCATCTATTTTAGAATGAATACCAATGGCCGTTTCGCAATCTCCTTCTAAAATTTTTAGAATATTTCTCTCAGCATGAGCTCTTTTATAAGTCTCTTGATGATTAATTTTTTCTAACATTGAAATTATATCTTTATCATTTTCTCTGCACTGTATAGCAATTATACCTTGACCTGCACTTGGAATTATTTCTTCAATAGAAAAGATTTTAGAAATTTTATCTTCTAATTTCAAATATTTTACTCCAGCATAAGATAAAATAATTGCATCGTACTCGCCATCCATTAATTTTTTTATTCTAGTATCAACGTTCCCTCTTATAAGTTTACAAGTAACATCTGGTCTAATTTTTTTAATTTGAAATTGACGTCTATAAGAAGATGTTCCAATAACAGCATTTTGTTTTAAGTCTTTAAATTTTTTCTTCCCATTAATTATTATAATTTCTCTAGCATCGGTTCTTTCAAGAAATGTATCTGTTAAAAGACCCTTAGTCTCAATTGCTGGCATGTCTTTAAGCGCATGAACAGCTATATCAATATTATTGTTTTGAAGTTCCTGTTCAATTCTACTTGAAAACAAACCTTTGCCACCAACATCAGACAATCTTATATCTTGTATCTCATCACCTTTAGTAGAAATTTTTTCAATATTTATATCCAGATCAATAAAATCAGTTATCTCAATAATTTTCTCTTTTACTTTTTGAGCATATAACAATGCTAGTTTACTTCCTCGAGATCCAATTTTTATTTTCTTTTTCATAAAAAAATTATTTCTTACTTGTATTGGGATTGTACAATTATTAAAAACTATTTGAATGAATAAAAAACCCCTTATTCTTGGAATAGAAACCAGCTGCGATGAAACTGCAGCATCTTTAATTTCGGAAAATGATCAAGGAATACCGATAATTCTCTCTAATGTTATTTCTAGCCAAACGGAAGTGCATAAAAAATTTGGGGGAGTAGTTCCTGAACTTGCTGCAAGATCCCATTTAGAAAAAATTGATTGGATCGTTCAAAAGGCTTTAGATAAAAGTGGAAAAAAAATAGATGAGATAGATGCAGTTGCTGCCACAGCCGGACCGGGACTAGTTGTTTGTTTATCAGTTGGATTAAGTTTTGGTAAAACTTTCGCATATTTAATTAAAAAACCATTTATTGCCGTAAATCATTTAGAAGGTCATGCTTTAAGTCCTAGACTAAATTCAGGATTAGATTATCCATATTTATTTTTGTTAATTTCAGGTGGACATTCTCAATTTTTAAATGTTCAAGGACTTGGAAATTACAAAAGATTAGGCACGACCATAGATGATGCTTTAGGAGAAGCATTTGATAAAACTGCAAAATTATTAGGGATAGAATTTCCAGGAGGACCCAAAATTGAAGTTTTTGCTGATAAAGGAAATCCTGAAAGATATGAGCTGCCAAAACCAATTATTAATAGAGGGGGGTGCAATCTGTCTTTTGCCGGTTTGAAGACAGCTGTCTTAAAAATATCAAAAAAAATAAAAACAGAACAAGATAGATTTGATTTGGCAGCTTCTTTTCAAAAAACTATAATAGAAATCCTCTATAAGAAAACAAAAATTGCTTTTTTAGAGTTCGAAAAACAAAATAACTTGAAAAAAAAAATTTTTGTTGTCGCTGGTGGTGTTGCAGCTAACAAAAAAATTAGATCAATGTTAATTAATCTATGTAAAGAAAAAAGTTATGAAAGCATATTTCCTCCAATAGAACTCTGTGGTGATAATGCTGCAATGATAGGAATCGTAGGTTTAGAAAAATTTAAATTAAAACAATTCAATCATTTAAATTATCCAGCAAAACCAAGATGGCCATTAGATGAAAACGCTAATTCTTTAAAGGGAGCAGGAGTAAAATTATAATGCAATATTGGTTACTTAAATCAGAACCTGATGTTTGGTCAATTGATCAGCAAAAAAAAGCTGGTGTAAAAGGTGTGCCTTGGGATGGTGTAAGAAACTATCAAGCAGCAAAGAATTTAAAAACTATGAAAAAGGGTGATCAATGTTTTTTTTATCACTCAAATATTGGAAAAGAAATTGTAGGAATTGTAGAAGTTGTTAAAGAACATTACATTGATAAAACAGACAAATCAGGAAGATTTGTTGCAGTGACTGTTAAATTTTTGAAAAAACTTGATAATCCTGTATCTTTAAATGAGATAAAAAAAAACAAGGATTTAAGCCATTTATCTTTAATTAAACAAAGTAGATTATCTGTAATGCCTATTGACTCTAAAAGCTGGAAGCTTTTAAATAAAATGAGTAAATATTAAAAAAAAATATGCCAAAAAAAAAGAAATCAAAAAAGAAAAAAGTTAAAAAAATAAAGAAAAAAAAATCTTCTAAAAAAAGAAGAAAAATAAAAAGAATTTCAAAAACTAAAAGAACTTCTATCAAAAGATCTAAAAAGAAAAATATTGATAAAATATCATCTAATGAGCAAATTATTAAAACTAAACCTGAATGGGTGAAAAGAAGTTTAGCAAATAAAACTCAGTATCAAAAAAAATATTCTGATTCTATTAAAAATAATAATTCATTTTGGAAAAAGGAAGGAAAGAGAATTACTTGGATAAAACCTTACAAAAAAATTAAAGATGTTAAATATAGTAAAGACGAAGTAAGAATTAAATGGTTTGAAGATGGCACTTTAAATGCATCTGCTAATTGCATTGATCGTCATTTAAAAGATAAAAAAGACAAAACTGCAATTATTTGGGTAGGAGATGATCCTAAAGACACTCAAAAAATTTCTTATAAACAATTACATCAAAAGGTTTCAAAGGCTGCAAATGGTCTTAAAAAACTTGGAATACAAAAAGGTGATCGTGTTACTATTTATCTGACGATGATACCTGAATTGGCGATCTTGATGTTGGCTTGTGCAAGGATAGGTGCCGTACACTCAATAATTTTTGGTGGTTTCTCTGCAGAATCAATTTCGGGAAGAGTTAATGATTGTAAATCCGAATACATAATTACAGCTGATGAAGGAGTAAGAGGAGGTAAAACTATTCCTTTAAAAGCTACGACAGATGAAGCTTTATCTAATTGTCCAGATGTTAAAAAATGTATTGTAGTAAAGAGAACTGGTAATTACGTGTACTGGGATCAAGGTAGAGATGTTTGGTATCACGACTTAATTAAAGACGTGCCAAATCATTGTGAACCTGAAGAGATGAGTGCAGAAGATCCTTTGTTTATTCTTTATACATCTGGATCAACAGGAAAACCGAAAGGAGTTTTGCATACCACTGGGGGATATATGGTTTATGCTTCCATGACTCATCAATATATTTTTAATTATAAACCAAATGATATTTATTGGTGCACAGCAGATATTGGGTGGGTCACAGGTCATAGTTATATAATTTATGGGCCGTTAGCAAATGGTGCTACTACTATTATGTTTGAAGGTGTTCCAAATTATCCAGATAGCTCGAGATGGTGGCAGATAGTAGATAAATACAAAGTAAATACTTTTTATACTGCACCAACAGCCATAAGGGCCTTAATGAGAGAAGGTAATGGTCCAGTTAATAAAACTTCAAGAAAATCTTTAAAACTACTAGGAACTGTTGGAGAACCTATAAATCCAGAAGCATGGATGTGGTATTATAAAACTGTTGGAAATTCAAAGTGCCCAATAGTCGATACATGGTGGCAGACTGAAACAGGAGGAATTTTAATAGCACCACAAACTGGAGCCATTCCACTTAAACCTGGATCAGCAACAAAACCTTTTTATGGAATAAAACCAGTATTGGTTAATAAGGATGGCAAAGAAATAAAAGGTGAAGGTGAAGGTAGACTTTGTATTGCTCAATCTTGGCCTGGTCAAATGAGAACAGTATACGGTGATCATCAAAGATTTATTGATACATATTTTTCTCAATTTGATGGGAAATACTTCACCGGAGATGGATGTAAAAGAGATAAAGATGGTTACTATTGGATAACTGGTAGAGTTGATGATGTGATTATTGTTTCTGGTCATAATCTTGGTACTGCTGAAATTGAAAGCGCATTTGTAGCACATCCTAAAGTAGCCGAAGCGGCAGTGGTTGGATATCCCCATGATATCAAAGGAAATGGGTTGTACTGTTATGTTACTTTAAATGCTGGTGAAAGTGAAACTGGAGATTTAGATAGAGAATTAAAACTTTGGGTTAGAAAACAGATTGGCCCTCTAGCAACTCCAGACCTAATTCATTTTACACCTGGACTTCCAAAAACTAGATCTGGAAAAATTATGAGAAGAATTTTGCGAAAGATCGCAGCAAACGAGCATGGACAACTAGGTGATACAACTACTCTTGCTGATCCCAGTGTAGTCGATAGCTTAGTTGAAAATAGAAAAAATATCTAAAATTTTATTCTTTCATTAAATTCTTTTTTTACAACATCCCATTTTAAAATCACTGAGTTTAAAACTATTTTACGATCTAAAGTTTTTAAATCTTCTGCGATTGGTGCCCACTTATATAATGATAAAGCGCTAGAATTAAAAGGTAAATCATTGTGATGATCATCCCAATTAATATTTTGTATTCTTTCATCAAAACTTTTTTTTGCATTTTCGATGATATCAATTGGCATCTTATTTGAAGTTTCATCATCTAAAATTTTTAAAAAAATTTCTTTTGCTTTCTCGGTGTCTTGGTAATTAAAATTCACTTTCAATTTTGAAAATGTAAACAATGTAAGATCTTGAAGAGCAACTGCATAAATATTCCACTTGGCCAAATTTACTGAGTCCATAAAAGTATCATTCTCAAAATGAAGAACGTACCTAGTACCCATCCTCGTTTTAAGATAGCCATAAAGAGTGACCTGACTGACCCAGGCAGATTTTGTTTGAATAAAAGTTTCAAGTTCATCCAAATTGCTAATTTTTCCCTTGGGGATGAAAGCTTTGAACATGGCAAAAAGATAAGTCTTAAAATCATGCCAAGTTAAGTCTCTCCAAGTTAATTTGTATTTCCCCATAAAAAAGCCCTATTTTTGACACTTATAACCAGAAAAGGCTAGCAAATTTACCAATTTTAACACTTTAAATCTATTTCATAATGGTTATGGTTTTCGCCAGTTATAACTAAAAAGAGAGAGGTATAAATGTCAAAACAAGAACAACACTGGGAAAAATCCAAGGGTTTGCTAATGATGACGTTAGCAATTTGGTTCGTTTTCTCAATTGGCATCTTCCTATTCGGGGCTGAAATGAACGAAGTTACGGGACCATTTGGTTATCCGTTAACTTATTGGTTCACATGTCAAGGTTCTCTTGGAATTTTCGTGATACTAATTTTCTGGTTTGCGAATAGACAAGAAAAAATTGATGAAGAGTTCGGCTTCACTGAAAGAGGAGATGACTAATGATTAAAGGTAATTTTATAGACAATTTACCTAAGGTTTATGGAATCTATACAGGTGGTTTTTTAGCTTTCATAATCATTATGTCAATTGCCGAGCAGATGGGTATGACAGCGAAAACAATTGGTATTTGTTTCGTTGCCTTCACGGTAGCCATCTATGCTATAATTGGTTATCTATCACGTACAGCACAAGCTGATGCGTATTACGTAGCTGGAAGACAAGTACCAACCGTTTTCAACGGAATGGCGACAGCAGCAGACTGGATGTCTGGTGCATCATTCGTTGCAATGGCAGGTGGTATTTACTTTAAGGGTTACGGTTATATGGCACTACTTGTAGGTTGGACTGGTGGATATGTATTAGTTGCATCACTATTAGCACCATACTTAAGAAAATTTGGCTGTTACACAGTTCCAGATTTTATTGGTACAAGATACGGTGGTAATTTAAGTAGATTTATGGCGGTAGTAGTTTTAACTGTTGCTTCATTTACTTATGTGACTGCACAAATTAACGCCACAGGTACAATTGCATCTGTTGCACTTGATATTCCATTCCAATACGCTGTATACGTTGGACTTATAAGTATTTTACTTTGTTCAATGCTTGGTGGTATGAGAGGGGTAACTTGGACACAGGTAGCTCAATATATCGTACTAATCATAGCTTACTTATTACCAGTATTCTGGATCAGTAACAAAATGGGTGCGGGTTTCTTCCCTCACTTCATGTTAGCTGATGAAGTTTCTAGAATAGCTGAATTAGAGGCTCAGTTTGGTTTTGTTAAAAACTCTGCTGAAAATCTAAAAGAAGTTCCAAAAGGTTTGGCTGGAATAACTAAAGCTCACTCAGCGGTGAACGCAACACCTTGGGCATTTATTTCATTAGCGTTAGCGATGATGATGGGAACAGCTTCATTGCCTCACGTTATGATGAGATATTTTACTACTCCAAGCGTAAAAGCAGCTAGAAAATCAGTAGGTTGGTCATTATTCTTTATCTTCCTACTTTATTCTTCTGCTCCAATGTTAGCGACACTATCTAAGTTGTCATTGATTGATCCGTCACTACCAACAGGTATTATCGGTAAATCAATAGCTGAAGTTCAATCGATAGATTGGTATCAAAACTGGAACCAAGCAAACTTAATGTTTGTAAGCGACTTTAACGGAAATGGAACTCTTGAATTAAACGAGTTTTTCATGGGTGGTAAAGCCGTAGTGTTAGCAACTCCAGAAATAGCTGGATTACCATATGTAATCTCAGGTCTGGTTGCTGCTGGAGGTATGGCTGCTGCCATGTCAACAGCTGATGGTTTGATTTTAGCAATTGCAAACGCAATCTCACACGATGTTTACTATAAGATCATCGACCCAAAAGCAGAGACTGCGAAGAGACTAGTTGTTGCAAGGGTATTACTTGTAGTAATTGGTTTTGCAGGAGCAACGATCGCAGCTCTTGAGATCCAAGGTATCTTAGGTTCAGTAATCTGGGCTTTTGACTTTGCGATGTCAGGACTATTCTTCCCGCTTGTACTTGGTGTATGGTGGAAGAGAGCTAACAAAGAAGGTGCTATAGCTGGTATGTTCTTAGGATTAGTTTCTGGTGCTGCTTACCTAGTTTGGGTAAGAACAGGCGGAAGTGGATTCTTAGGAATTACTCAGTTAACGTTTGGTATCTTTGGTTCAGCTGTCAGCTTAGTAGCTATGGTTGTAGTGAGTTTAATGACTCAAGCACCAAACGCTGCAACGCAGAAAATGGTTGATGAGGTTCGTGTACCAGCTGGTAAATCGATCCTTGGCAAACAACACTAAATAATCTTTTTAAGGGGCGATTAATTTCGCCCCTTTTAATTTCGAATTTTTTCCAATATATATTTATCAATGTCGGCTAACTTTCATCCTTTAGTATATATAATTGACTATATTCTTGGGGTAATCATGTGGACTTTGATTGGAAGAGTTGCGATGAATATTTTTCAAAGAGAAGACTCTCAATTTTTTTTTATGAGGGTCTTTGTTAAATTTACTAATCCTTTGATCAACATATTTAAACCTATAACTCCATCTTTTATCATTCAACCAATCGTGCCTCTTTACGTTGCTTGGTTTTTTTTCATGATAAGATTTTACTTTATGCCTTGGGTTCTAGGATACTCGGTGATGGGTATGTTGTCATTTCCATTAGAAAGTGAGATTTCAAGACAAATTTATCAATTTTTTAATTAAATTAGAATTTAAAATTTGGTACTAGTAAATTTAATAATCTATGAAAAAAATACAAATTTCCCCCTCAATATTATCCGCTGACTTTAGTCAATTAGGAAATGAGATTAAGAGACTCGAAGATGCTGGCGCAGATATGATACATGTTGATGTGATGGATGGTCATTTTGTCCCTAATTTAACAATTGGACCTCCGGTCATAAAGACTCTTAGAAAGCACTCTGAATTAACCTTTGATGTGCATTTGATGATTTCACCTGTTCATAAATATATAAAAGATTTTGCAGATGCAGGAGCTGATATAATTACTATACACCCTGAAGCCACTGATAATTTGGCAGAGTCAATTAAACATATTAAAAGTTTTAAAAAGAAGGTTGGTATTTCTCTAAATCCAAACACTGAGATCAATATAATTGAAAATGAATTAAAAAATGTTGATTTAATTTTAGTCATGAGTGTTTATCCAGGTTTTGGAGGGCAGAAATTTATTCCTGACGTTATAAAAAAAATTGAATTATTAAAAAAACTTAAAGATGATAAGAATTATGGTTACGACATTGAAGTAGATGGTGGAATAAATTTTTCAAATTCAAAAGATGTAATAAACGCGGGTGCAAATATCCTTGTATCAGGAACTACAATATTCAAAGAAAACAACGGAAACATAAAAAAGAATATAGAAACACTTAAAGAAGTGTAGAATGCAAATAGATGGAATTTTTGAAACTTTAAATGAGTTTGCAGAAATAATAAAAAAAAAATTCAGAGGTATTTATCAAAATTCAAGTGTATACGAAAAAAAGATTTCTAAAACTTTTAATAATGAATTCATATACAAACCAAGTCCTCACTTACTTTCATCGATAATCAAATATCAAAATAAAAAATATAAAATTGAAGATTTTAAACTAGAGACAGTTTGGAATAGTCAAATTAAACCTAAAGATTTTGAAAAATTAAATAATTTTTTTTGGTTTTTTAGTCTTGATTTAAAATCTTCCAAAAAATCAGTTCAAGAAGTTATCTTAAATTGGATTAATGAAAACAATAAATTTAAAAGAGAAAGTTGGAAATTTAATATTACTGCAAAAAGAATAATATCATGGTTATCTAATCACCAACTTTCTTATGACGAAAGTGATAAAGAATATAGATCAATGTTTGATCACATGATACAAAAACAAACAAATCATTTATTAAATGAAATAAAAAACTCTAAAGATTTAGAAAACAAAATAATTGCTTGTTCTGCGATAATTTTGACAGGATTATGTTACAAAATTAAGAAAAATTATTTAGATATTGGATTAAATTTTCTAAAAAAAATTACTAATTCCTCAATAGATAACCAAGGTTTTACAAACTCACGGAACATAAAACAGCTAATATTTTTTTTAAAACATTTTATAATTATTAGAGAATGGTTTAAAGAGTCTCAAATTGAAGTTCCAGAATATATAGAAGAAAATATTTATTATTTTGGACAAAGTTATGCTTTTCTTAGACAAAATATAAACGCAGATCTTTTGTTTAATGGTAATAATAAGTCTAATACACAAGATTTCGACCATTACTTAAGAAGACTTGGTTATAAATTTAAAAATGAAAATAAAGATTGTGGTGGTTACATAGTTTTAAAGAATAAAAAAATTTGCCTAGCAATGGATGCCGGATCTTCACCAAATCCTAAGTATACTCAAGATTACCAGTCGGGTGCTCTTTCATTTGAAATAATTTCAAATGGGAGGAAACTTATAACTAATTGTGGTTATTTCAAAAAAAATAATCAAAATCTAAATGAATTATCAAAATCTTCAGCTGCACACAGCACTTTAATAATTGATGATAATTCTTCGTGTAAATTTACAAAAAAGAAAGATAAATTAATTTTAAAAACAGGTTTAAAAATTACTCAAAAAAGTTCGGTATGCGAAAAAAATTATTGGAAAATCAATGCTGCTCATGATGGATATTTTAAAAAATTTAAATCAATTCATGAGAGAAGTATTGAATTTTTTCCTGAACAAATGAAATTTGTGGGAAATGATAAGATTATTAGAAAAAAAAATAATCATAATTTCAAGTTTGATATTCGATTTCATTTAGAACCAAATATTAAATTAATGAAAACTCAAGATAATAAATCCATTTTAATAGAATTAGATGATGAGGGTTGGAAATTTACTTGTGATAATTATGAAATTAATATTGATAATGGATTATACTTCGGTAATAAAAATTCATATATTGAGAACCAAAATATTTTTGTATCTGGAATATTAAATAATAATGAAGAGAACATTAAATGGGAAATTAAAAAGATATAATGAAAAAAATTAAATCAGCTTTAATATCATTATCTGATAAATCCAATCTTAAACCTCTATTAAAAGAATTGAGGAGAAATAATATCAAAATAATTAGTTCTGGTGGTACATTCAAAGCGATTAAAAAACTTAAATTTAAATGTTTAGATGTTGCAGATTTTACGGGATTTAAGGAAATACTTAATGGAAGAGTCAAAACTTTACACCCAAAAATACATGCTGGGATTTTAAACGAAAGAAACAACAAATCTCACTCTATTGATATTAAAAAAAATAATTTTGAGAATATTGATTTAGTAATAGTAAATTTCTATCCATTTGAAAAAGCAATTGAACAAACAAAAAAACATTCAAAAATAATAGAAAATATTGATGTTGGAGGACCAACTATGGTCAGAGCTGCTGCCAAAAATTATAATGATGTAACTGTAATAACTTCTACTGATCAATATTCGGAACTTATAAATGAATTAAAAAAAAATAAAGGTAGTACTTCTCTAAAATTCAGAGAAAAAATGTCCAGGTTAGCTTTTAGTGAGACCGCCTATTATGATGCTGTAATTTCAAATTATTTAAATAAATTTAACAATATTAATTTCCCTAATAGAAAAATTCTTTACACTAATTTGATAGAAAATCTTAGGTATGGGGAAAATCCTCACCAATTGGGTGCTTTATATTCTCAAAATAAAAAAAATAAATTAGAGCAAATACACGGAAAAACTTTGAGTTATAATAATTACAGTGATATTTTGGCTGCAATTACAATTTCAAAATCATTCCCAAAAAATATTGGTACAGTTATTGTTAAACATGGAAATCCTTGTGGCGTCTCAGCTTTGCAAAATAATTTAGATAGTTATAAATCTGCGTTAGAGACCGATCCAATAAGTGCATTTGGCGGCATTGTTTCGTGTAACTACAAGGTTACTCAAAAACTCGCATTAATACTAAATAAAATTTTTCTTGAAGTAGTTGTAGCCAATGGTTTTGATAAAAAAGCTCTTAAAATATTAAAATCGAAAAAAAATCTTAGGCTGATAGACTCCTCAAAAATTTCATTCAGTGAAATATGGAAATTCAGCTCTTTAGATAATTTTACACTTATGCAATCAGAAGATAAAAAGATTTTTTCAAAGAAGGATTTTAAAGTTGTTTCGAAAAGACAACCAAGTAAATCCCAGCTTGATAATTTAATTTTTGCATTTAATGTTTGTCGATACACAAAATCAAATGCCGTTGTTCTTGCTAGTAATAAATCCACTATTGGCATTGGTTCAGGACAACCTAGTAGATTAGACAGTTGTGAGATTGCAATAAACAAGATGAATAAGTTTTCAAAAATCAAACATGAAATAGTAGCTGCATCAGATGCTTTTTTCCCATTTGTTGACGGAATAGAAAAATTAGTTCAGTCAGGAGCTAGTGCAATAGTTCAGCCTGCTGGATCAATAAGAGATAAAGAAATTATAAAATTTGCAAACGAGACGAATACTGTTTTGGTTTTTTCAAAAACTCGTCATTTTAGGCATTAGGTATATTGTCAATTTTAGCAGCTAATATAAAATCATTTTCAGATAAACCCTCTATGGCATGAGTTGTGATATTAATCTTAGCATAACCCCATCCAAAGATAATATCTGGATGATGACTCTCTTCCTCAGAGACTTTTCCAACTTCATTGACAAATTTTTGGCTTTCTAAAAAATTTTTAAATTCAAATTTTTTTTCTAAAAGATAAACTTTTTTATCATTTTGAATAATCTCCCAGCCATCAACTTTTTTTTGATATTTATGAATTTCAGAAATATCAAAAGCTTTAACTCCTCCCTCACAAGGAACACATTTTTTTTCTAATAAATCATTCATATTTTAATGGAGCGGGCAAAGGGGGTCGAACCCTCGACCTTCTCGTTGGCAACGAGACGCTCTACCACTGAGCTATGCCCGCTTGTTCTATAAGTGTTGAAAGTATAAGCTTTTTAAAAATTAAGCAATAGTGCTTTTTGTGAAATTTTAACTGAACTGAGCCAAGAGTGTGCCAAAAAATTAACACAACTTTTAAAATTCTCGATCATTTAATAATTTAATTCTTTTAAATTTTTTTCAAAAATATTATTTAATTTCTCAGTAAATTCTTTATCAAAATTTTTTTGCCAATTATTCTTAGGTCCCAAGTGAAAAAAAGGTATCTTTTTTTTTTCTTCACGAGAGATGATGGACTCATTAAATCCATTCATTTCTTCTATACTTTTCAAATTTTCAAAAGAAGTAGTTTTGACTGCGTTTTTAGCTTTTTCTCTATTAAATCCACTTTTATTATTTGTCAGTTTATCTATAAATTCTATTATCTCTTTAAATACAAAAAAAGTTTCTGACAATAAATCTTCATATTTTAAAAATTTTATCGGTAATAAGTTATTATTTTTCCAAGATTGATAATTTAATTCCCAAGAACTAATGAATTGATAATCACTATAGTCCTTTTTCTTTTTAAAGTCGTAAGTAAAGTTTTTTTTGTCTTGCATTACCTCTAAAGCTTTATCATGATCGATTTGAAAATGTCTGGACATAGAGTCTAAAACATTTCTAGGATCTCTTACTATATAAATTCCACCAAGTGAATTGGCTTGATTTGTAAAATCATTATTTCCCAATTTTACTAAAGCATTATGTGTTTTGAAAAATTTTATTTTTTGGTCTTCATTAATTTTTTCTTGAGCTAAAACCCAAAACTTCGAGGTATCTCCCGGTATTGCTAAATCATAATCAAAACTTTCTAAATATTTTTTTACAGGAAACTGTTGAACGTTCTTTAAATGATTATCACCGAGAAAAATGCCATCTTTTGTATAATAATAAGCACTTATCAACGATCTTAACCATGTGTTCCCATTTTTAGGATAAGAGGCGAGCCAAATTATCATATTTTTATCTTTTAATTATTTTTATATTATTAATATATATTTAATAAATTATGAAACTTCCAAAAACTATACCTGTTTTTCCACTCAGTAATTTTATAATTTTTCCTAAAACTACAGTGCCCTTAAACATTTTTGAGCCAAGATATATAGATATGGTCAATGATAGTATGAAAGCAGATAAGTTTATAGGCATGATTCAACCAAAAATCACAAAGAATTTTGATAATAACAAATTAACTTCACTTCATAAAGTTGGTTGTTTAGGTAAAATTACGAGTTTCAAAGAAGCTGATGATGGAAGATATTTAATTGACCTAAAGGGCGTAATTAGATTTGAGATCAAAAAAGAAATAGACTCAAATAAAAGGTATAGAGAATTTGAGATAAATTTTGAGAATTTTTTAGATGATTTAGAAGAAAAAAAAGAAAACTTAAAATTTTCTGATTTGGAACTTATTTTTAAAGATTTAAAAACTTTATTTGAAAAAAGAGGATTTATCATTAATTGGAAGGCTCTAGAAAAACAAAGTTTAGACGAAACAATAAACGCTCTAGCAATGACATCACCATTTAGTTTGGAGGAAAAACAAGTTTTATTAGAGACGAAAAATCTGGAAATTAGAAAAACAAAAATTTCTGAAATTTTAAATACTTATACTTACGATCAATTTGATAATACCACTCTTCAATAAATTAATTTTGTAAACCCATATCAGCGATATCTTTAAAATATTTATTTAATATTTTATTTTGTCCAATTAATCTAGCTGTTGAGTCAATTAAATTATTTTCAATCTTATTTTCAGAATTAAAATACTCATAAATAAAATTAATTCCTTCTGAAAAAACAAAATTTTTACTTTTTACATTATTCTGAAATTCAATACATACACTTTGGTCTAAAGGTAAACCAAGTTTTATTTTATATTCAATAATTTTTAAAAATTCTTTAATATCTCTAATTGACATATTAAAACCCTGACCAGCTAAAGGATGAATTTTATGCAACAAATCACCAAAGGCTAAAATGTTATCTTTATAATATTCTCTTAAATTTATTGATTTTAAATCAAATTTTGAAATCTTATGAATTTTCTTTATTTCATATTTAGGGTTGAACTTATTAATAATTTTGTTGATCTCCAATTCTGTTTTATTTTTCTTCATTCTTGCAGAATAAACAATTGAAGTTTTTTCTTTTGATATTGGTAAAAATGCTATCGGACCATTATTTGTAAAAATCTGCATTGCTTCGTTGTTAGATAATAATTTTACGTGATCTATAATTGTTGTGAATGCAATACTATTATATATCTTTTCAAATTTTTTTGAAAAATATTTTTTCGTTATTTCATTTCTTATGTCACAATTAATTATCAGATCATAACTTAAATAATCAGATTTTCTATATTTTCTATATTTTTTGAATTTAAAAAATTTACTCTTTTTAAGTTCGATAATTAATTGATTGAATATTTTTTGATTCTGCAAGATTGAAAATAGGTTGTCCTTTTGATCCTCAAATTTTAAAATTTCTTTGTCATTTGAGTTTTCTGTAAAAATTTTTATTTTTTTGATTGGCCACAAAATTCTTTTAATATTTGTTATTTCCTTATTAAAAAAATCAACATTTGATTTTGAAATTCCAATTGTACGAGTAGTATCTATTTTTGTGTTTTTTTTCTCATAAAATAAATCAACAAATATCTCTTTTTTGACTAAGGCTTTTGCCAGAGCTAAGCTTGTAAGGTTATCACCCAATATACAGACTTTCATAATAAATTTAATTTTAACAAGAAAAATTAGATGATACAAAGTGATAAATTTGATTCACTTAATATGAACATAAAAAAAATTGTTAATAAAACTCTTCTTTTTATTGCTAAAAGATTAACAGAAATATTTGGTTTTCTAATATTATCTGCTGGTATTTTTTTGTTTGTCTCATTAGTCTCATATTCTCCAGAGGATCCAAATTTTATATTTCCTGAGAATACAGAAATCAGAAATCTTCTGGGTTTTAAGGGAAGTTATATTTCTGATATTTTTTTTCAATCAATCGGTTTAGTCTCTTATTTATTCTCATTAACTCTAATTTTTACAGGTATAAATATCATTTTAGGAAAAGATTTTTTTTTAATAATTGAAAATATTTTTTATTCAATTTTATATTCAATTTTTGGATCACTTTTTTTAAATCATTTTTATAATACAGCTTTTGTCCTTTTTATTAACGGTAACGGGGGTTTTATAGGAGACTATTTAAATGAAAATTTTTTTAAAAATTTAATCAGTCTTAATGAAAATATATCCTATTATTTTTTAATCATCTTAATAGTCGTATTTTTTTTGCTTAGTGTAAATTTTAGTCTTAAGAAATCTTTTAATTTTCTTAAAAAAATTAATTTTCTTAATCCTAAAAGAAATAAGAATTATACGGACAAGAGTGAGGTTATTAATGAATATATTCCACAAGAAGAAATTAAAAATTTAATCCAAGAAGATTTACCTTTTATTAAAGCCGATGAAATTAAAAAAACTGAAATACAAAAATTTAAATTACCTAGCATAGATTTGCTTAAAATTCCGTCTAAAAAGGAAAGAGAAAATTCTGAAAAAAACCAATCAGGTGCTCCTGAATTTTTAGAAAAAATATTATTAGACTTTGGCGTTAACGGAAAAATCAAAAAAATAAGTCATGGACCTGTTGTTACATTGAATGAATTTGAACCTGCTGCTGGTGTAAAGGTTTCGAAGATAATAAATCTTTCTGATGATATTGCTAGAAATACTAGTTCTGAGTCAGCTAGAATTTCGACTATTCCTGGGAGTAACACTGTTGGAATTGAATTACCTAATTCATCAAGAGAAAATGTTTACTTGAGTGAGATTTTAAATAACTCCAACTTCAAGAAAAAAGAAATTAAATTACCAATCGCTCTAGGTAAAAGTATTTCTGGAAATCCAATAGTTGGAGATTTATCCTCAATGCCTCATTTATTAATAGCTGGAACAACTGGATCTGGAAAGTCAGTTTGCATCAACACAATAATATTGTCACTCCTTTACCGTCATACTCCTGAGAGATGTAAATTTATTTTGATTGATCCTAAAATGCTTGAACTATCAACATATGAGGGTGTGCCTCATCTTTTGTGTCCAGTGATAACTGAAGCTAAAAAAGCAGCCTCAGTTTTAGGCTGGGTGGTAAAAGAGATGGAAAGTAGATACAGACTTATGACTAAAGAGGGAGTTAGAAATATAGATGGCTATAACTCAAAACATAAACTTCCAATGCCTTATATAGTCGTAGTGGTCGATGAAATGTCAGATTTAATGCTAGTGGCAGGAAAAGAAATTGAAAACTATATTCAAAAATTATCTCAAATGGCAAGGGCAGCTGGCATACACATTATCATGGCTACTCAAAGGCCAAGTGTTGATGTAATTACAGGAACAATTAAAGCAAACTTTCCTACACGAATATCTTTTCAAGTTACATCTAAAATAGATAGTAGAACCATATTAGGAGAACAAGGTGCTGAACAATTATTAGGTAAAGGTGATATGTTGTATATGTCAACTGCTAACAGAATTATAAGAATACATGCACCATTTGTATCTGACAATGAGATTGAAAATATTAACAATTCTTTAAGATCCCAAGCAGAACCAGATTATGTGGATGAAATTTTAAATTTTGCAGATGAAAAAGAAATGGGTGACGGATCTAAAAATATGAGTGATAAAGATGAACTTTATCAAACAGCTGTAGAAATAATAAAATCTGAGGGGAAAGCATCAACGTCTTTTTTACAAAGAAAACTTCAAATTGGATATAATCGAGCAGCAAGAATAATTGATATGATGGAAGAAGAGGGAATTGTGAGTAAAGCCAATCATGTAGGAAAACGTGATGTTCTTTGATGATTAATAAATTAATTTTTTTATTTCTTTTATTTTCAATTGTTGAAACGTCAGCAGATATTAAAGAAAAAATTATTCAAAATTTAGAAACTACTAATAACTTGACATTTAACTTTGAGCAAAATGTTAATGGCAAAACAGAAAATGGCCATTGTGCTCTTTCATACCCACAAAAAATATTTTGCAAATATAATTTAAAAAATAAAAAAATTTTAGTTTCCAATGGAAAATCCATAGTTATAAAGACTAATAATAGCTATTACCTATATCCCCTTGAACGAACACCATTAAATCTAATATTAAATAAAAAATTTTTAGTTAATAAGATCAAAAATTTAAATGAAAGAGTCATGGATAATAAATTTGTAAATTTTAAGTTTTTTGAAGAAGATTTTGAGGTGAATATTTTCTTTGATTATAACACTCTTGATTTAATTGGTTGGCAAACTACAGATATTTATCAAAATCTTAGTATCACTTTCTTAGATACGATTAAAAAAAATCAAAAATTAAATAGTAATTTATTTGTTTTACCTCAACAAAATTAAATTGAAACTGACTCTGTCTTATAAATTCTCATACCTCTTGAAATATAATTATTTAATGCATTTTTATGGTCTAAAGAACAAGTGTGCACCCAAACTCTATTAGTATTTTCAGAAAAAGAATTTTTTATAGCTGATGTTAAAAGGAAAGAGCCTAATTTTTTATTCTGATATTCTTTAAGCAAACCAAGGTAAGCAATTTCTGTCTCTTTTTTTTCCTCATGGAAAATAAGTTCAAAATATCCAGCCATATCTTTAGCTTTTTTAAGAATATAAGTTTTCACCTTTTGATCAGAAATATATTCGATCCATTGTTTATCTGTCCAAACTAATCGATCCGTCCATCGATGTTCTTTACCAATACTTTTATAAAAAAACTTATTTATTTGAAAATCCGCTGGATCACTAAGATCAATTAAACAGTCTTCTGGAGAAAATTTAGATTTTTTTAAGTCTTTAAGTGAATTGATTTCTAAATAATTTCTTTCAACTTTAGTACTCACTCCACCATCTTTCCAACTTTTTCACCTCCAAAAAGATGAAAATGTAAGTGAGGTACTTCTTGACCACCGTGTTCAGATATATTAGCTAAAGCACGATAACCTTTACCGCCGTCTACTGATATACCAAGTTTTTTTGCAACAAGATTAATACCCTTTAATAAACCCACCATTTCCTCCGGTGAGGCGTTTTGACTAAAATCATCAAGGTCAATATATTTTCCTTTGGGTATGACCAGCGCATGAATTTTTTTTTGTGGATTAATATCATAAAACGATAAAACGTAATCATCCTCGTAAATCTTTTTACAAGGAATTTCTCTCCTTAAGATTTTAGCAAAAATATTATTATCATCGTAACTCATTTTTTTCTTTTGTTTAGTTCTTCCATTACATCTTCAATTTTCACATCATTTGCCTCTAGATACATTATTAAATGATAGAAAACATCAGCTGCTTCATGAATTTTATTTGAATTTTTTTCTACTGCCTCAATAAGTTCATTAATTTCTTCTAAAATCTTTTCTTTGCTCAAAGATTTATCACTAAGTAATTTATTAGTGTAAGAACCATCTACTGGGGTTTTTTTCCGTTCTCTTGCAAGATTAAATAAGCTTTCTAAAGTATTGAGCATATTAAATTCTAACAGGTATTCCTTTTGAGTCCAAATAATCCTTGGCTTCTTTTACCGAGTGTTTTCCATAATGAAATATAGAAGCTGCCAAAACCGCATTAGCTTTTCCTAATTTAATTCCATCCACTAAGTGATCTAAATTACCCACGCCACCAGATGCGATAACTGGAATATTTACTTTAGATGAAATTTTTGACATGAGATCAATATCATAACCTACTTGAGTTCCATCTCTGTCCATAGAAGTTACTAATAATTCCCCTGCACCATTTTTTTCCATTTGTTCAGCATACTCCAATGCATCAATGCCACTATTATTTCTTCCTCCGTGAGTAAACACTTCCCACTTATCTCCATTTTTTTTAGCATCAATTGCAACTACAATACATTGAGACCCAAATTTTTTTGAACTATCTACAACTACTTTTGAATTTTCAACTGCCGCAGTGTTAATGGAAACTTTATCAGCCCCACAATTAAGTAATTTGTTAATATCTTCAACAGTTCTAACACCACCTCCTACGGTTAGGGGCACAAAACATTTTTTTGAAGTTTTCTCCACAACATCATAAATAGTATCTCTATTTTCATTTGAGGCAGTAATATCTAAAAAGCAAATTTCGTCTGCTCCACCATCGCTATAAATTTTAGCTTGCTCTACAGGATCGCCCGCATCTTTTAGATCAACAAAGTTAATACCCTTAACAACACGACCATTTTTTACATCTAAACAAGGTATTATTCTATTTTTAAGCATCTTCTTTTACTAATTCTACTAATTGTATATCACCATCATAAATAGCTTTACCAACTATTATACCCTCAACATTTTCTAAATTCTTTGCTTTTTTAATATCATCTATTGATGAAACACCACCTGATATAATTACGGGGCACTTTGACATCTCAGCAACTTTCTTAGTTTCATTAAAATTTGGGCTTTGTTTCATACCGTCTCTATTAATATCTGTATAAATTAATCTACTAACACCATAGTCGTTAATTTCTTTTAAATAATCTAAAGTTAATTTATTAGAGCTTTCTTTCCATCCAGATACAGACAAATACCCGTTTTTAGCATCTAAGCCTAGAGCAATATGATTTTGAAATTTTTCACATGATTCTTTTAAGAAATTTTTGTCTTTAATAGCAGCACTTCCCAGAATTACTTTATCAACACCAGCATCAATGTATTTTTGAATACTATCAGAATTTCTAATACCACCACCTACTTCAACTTTAAAATTAAATTTACCAACTATATCCTTAATAATATCTAAATTAACTGTTTCGCCAGTTAAAGCACCATCTAAATCAACTATGTGTAAATTTTTAAATCCATAATCTTTAAATTTTCCTGCTTGATCAATTGGAGACAATTCATACTCGGTCTTTTTATCGAAATTTCCTTTAACTAATCTTACACACTTTTTATCTTTAATATCTATTGCAGGAAATATTTTCATTTTACAAATTTATAAAATTATCAATCATTTTTAGCCCAATCCTATCACTCTTCTCTGGATGAAATTGGGTTCCAAAGATATTTTCTTTTTCAACAGAACAAACAATATTTGATGAATAATCTGTTGTAGCTGAAATCACTTTTTTATCATTTGGTACAAATTCATAACTATGAACAAAATACATATGAGAATTATTTTCTATATCTTTAAAAATTTTACTATCTTTGACAATATTGATTTGATTCCAACCGATATGAGGAAGTTTAAATTTTCCATTTTGATTATCTATTTTTGAAACTTTTCCTGAAATCCATCCTAAGCCTTTAGTTTCAGTTTCTTCATAACCAACATTTGCAAACATCTGTAAACCAACACAAATTCCAAGTAGAGGTTTTTTATTAGTTAATGCAAATTCATTTAAAGTATCTCTGAGACCTTTAATTTTATTCAAGGAATCTACACAACTTTTAAATGAGCCCTGCCCAGGTAAAACTACTTTGTCACTTGATTTTATCTTATTCAAATCTGAGGTAACCTCGATAGTTACTTTATCTTTTGCAACTTCTTTAAAAGAGTTTATTACCGAGCTTATATTGCCCGATTTATAATCAACAATTGTGACGTTCATTAAACTTATAAAGAACCTTTTGTAGAAGGAATAGTTTTTTTATTCCGTGGATCTATTTCTAATGCAGTTCTTAGAGACCTTGCTAATCCTTTGTAGCAAGACTCGATAATGTGGTGACTATTATCACCATAAATATTTTCAACATGTAGAGTAATTCCAGCAGCTTGGGAAAATGCTTGAAACCATTCTTTAAAAAGTTCTGTATCCATCTCGCCAAGTTTTTCTACCTTTAAATTAACTTTCCAAATTAAATAAGGTCTATTTGAAATATCAATTGCAACACGTGATAGAGTTTCATCCATTGGGATCATCGCATGAGCATACCTTCTGATTCCAACAGATTTTTTCAAAGCTTTTTTTAAAGCTTCACCAATAGCAATTCCTGTATCTTCAGTTGTGTGGTGAAGATCAATATGAGTATCTCCTTTAGCTTTTATACTCATGTCTATTGAGGAATGTTTAGATAGTTGTTCAAGCATGTGGTTTAAAAAACCTATTCCTGTGTCAATTTTGTATTTACCTTTACCGTCAATATTTAAATCAACGCTAATGCTTGTTTCTTTTGTTTTCCTGCTTATTTTGCCTTTACGGTTCATAATTAAAAACAGGTATACATATATTATTCAATTATGGCAATAATACTAAACCTGGGCTTGAAGTATCAGATTTAGTATCCATTTATAAGCTATGACAACGATTGTGTTAGTTAGAAAAAACAACGAAGTGGTAGTAGCTGGTGACGGCCAAGTAAGTATGGGCAATACTGTTGTAAAAAGCACTGCCTCAAAAGTAAGAAAAATTGAAAAGAGAGATGTCGTAGCTGGTTTTGCTGGATCAACAGCTGATGCATTAACTTTATTTGAAAGATTAGAGGGAAAATTAGAAAAACATGCTGGCAACTTATCTAGAGCTGCTGTGGAGTTAGCTAAAGATTGGAGAACAGATAAATATCTAAGAAGATTAGAAGCGCTAATGGCAGTCGGTGACAAGAACAATAGTTATATAATTTCAGGGACTGGTGACGTTCTAGAACCTGAAGGAGACGTTATTGGTATTGGCTCTGGTGGTAATTATGCTTTAGCTGCAGGAAAAGTCTTAATAGAAAGTAATATTTCAGCAGAAGAAGTCGCAAAAAAAGCTATAAAAGTTGCAGCTGATATCTGCGTATTTACAAATGAAAATGTCAAAGTTGAAAAAATTTAATGGATAAATCAAACGTAACTCAATTGCATCCTAGAGGTGATCAGCAAAAAGAAGAGGCTTCATTAGTAAGCTCTTTGTCACCAAGAGAAATTGTCTCTGAATTAGACAGGTTTGTTGTCGGTCAAAATAAAGCTAAAAGAGCAGTTGCTGTTGCTTTACGAAACAGATGGAGAAGACAAGCTTTAAAAGGTGAAATGAGAAATGAAGTTTTACCAAAAAATATTTTAATGATTGGACCAACAGGTGTTGGAAAAACAGAAATTTCAAGAAGACTATCTAAATTAGCAGAAGCTCCTTTTGTAAAAGTTGAAGCAACTAGATTTACTGAAGTTGGTTATGTTGGAAGAGATGTAGAACAAATTGTCAGAGATCTAATTGAAATAGCAATTTCAATGGAAAAAGTTAAAAAAAGAAAAGAGGTCTACGCAAAAGCACAGAAGCTAGCTGAAGAAAAAGTATTAGATGCTTTAGTTGGTAAAAAAGCAAGTGCGGCTACAAGAGAAAGCTTTAGAAAAAGACTTAGAGATGGTGATCTAGATAATAACGAGATAGAAATAGCTGTTAGTGAAAGTGGTGGTAACAGTACATCGTTTGAAATTCCTGGAATGCCAGGCGCTAATGTAGGAATGATCAATATTGGAGAGATGCTTGGAAAGTCTATGGGAAAACAGGAAAAAAAGAAAAAAATGACAGTAAAAGAATCTCACGAAATTTTGATAAATGACGAATCTGATAAATTAATTGAACAAGATAAAATAATTAAAGCTGCAAAGATCTCTACTGAAAATAATGGAATAGTTTTCTTAGATGAAATAGACAAAATTTCTGGAAGAACAGACAGGGTTGGTGGAGATGTATCTAGAGAAGGTGTGCAGAGAGATTTATTACCTTTAATTGAGGGAACAACAGTTAATACAAAATATGGACCTATAAAAACTGACCATATATTATTTATTGCATCTGGTGCTTTTCAATTAGCTAAACCTTCTGATTTACTTCCCGAGTTACAAGGTAGACTACCAATCAGAGTTGAGCTAGAGGCTTTATCAAGTGAGGATTTTAAAAGAATTCTTAAAGAACCTGATTTTAGTTTAATTAAACAGTATGTGGCTTTGTTAAAGACTGAGAATGTTGAGCTTGAGTTTACTGAAGATGGAATTGATGCAATCGCTAATATTGCTTCAGAGGTAAATGCAACTGTTGAGAATATAGGTGCTAGAAGATTACACACAATAATAGAGAAAATCCTTGATGAAATTAGTTTCACTGCAACTGACAGATCTGGTGAAAAAATCTCAATAAATAAAGAATATATAAACAAAAATCTTGATAATCTTGTCAAAGATACAGATCTATCAAAATTTATTTTATAATTTCTTTTTTAAAAAAATATAAAAAGCCCCACTGCCACCATCTTCAATTTTGGCATCAGTTATAGTTTTTATTTTTTTCATTAAGCTAGAATTATTTTTGATAAAATCAGGAACAGAATTTTTTAAAATACCAAATTTCTTTGAAATATATGGGTCTTTATCATTTTGAGAATGTAGTCCTTTACCGGTAACTATTATAACTTTAGAGACCTTTTGATCAAAACAATCAGTTATAAAATTTTCAACTTTTTTGTTTGCTTCGTCAAGAGTATAACCATGAAGATCCAATGATTTAGTAATATGAAATTTATTCTCTTTTTTTTCTAAATCTTTATTTGGTAATCTTTCTTTCTTTTCTAGAAAGTCTTTCCAATCTTTTTTGTCTTTATTTGAAATATTATTGTTCAATTAGGAAAGAGTTTCTACTAACTGCCAATTTGGATTATTAGTACTTGTATCTCTTGAAAATACCCAGGTATCATAAATCTTCTTAATCTTTTCGGGGTCTCCAGAAACTATCTTTTTATCTTTATCCCTAATACAAGTGATTACTTCACCTACAAATTCTACAGTTACCTGTAAAATTTTTCCTAAATACTTGTGCTCTTTTATATTAGCTGAATTTACTCCAATAAAAGTAATTTCAGCAAGATGACCTCTTTTACCCCTTTCTTTTAATGCAGTGTTAAACTGATCGTAAATTTTATTGCTTAATAAAGGCTTGCTTGTAGTCAATTTATTGTCACTATCACCGAAGTCTGTAATAATAGTTTCGTATGCTATTTTAGCACCTTTTAAAAAGTCTTTTTTTGCATTTTCGTCAAAATCAGTTTTTTTATTTATTTTTGTTTCAGGATTTATATTTTTCAACATTTCCTCAAACTGGGGTGAGGCTTTTCCCTCAAAACCTGTTCTTTTTCCTAAAATTCCTCTAAGTCTTAAAAAAATGAAGCCAGCAATCATTGCCAATAAAATAATATCGATGTACTCAAAACTATAATTCATAAACTAAATTTAATTACTATGTTGATTAATTTCAACTAACAATTACATTAAAGACAAATGAACACAGTACTTTTAGCTGTTATTTTAATCCCAATTGTAGAGATTTACCTTTTTATAAAGATCGGGTCTCAAATAGGTGCGTTTAGCACGATATTTCTGGTATTTTTTACTGCGGTTGTGGGAGTGTACTATGCCAGATACGAAGGAATTAACACTCTAAGGTCTGGAATGATGCAAATAATTAAAAATCAAATTCCAGCCCATGAATTAATTTCTGGTGCTGCGATAGCATTTGCGGCTGTTCTGTTAATCATACCAGGATTTGCAACTGACTTGATTGGTTTCCTCTTAATTGTCCCAATAACACGAAAGTTAATATTAGGAAAATTTAACAAAAAGTTTGAAAATAAAGAGATGAAAAAGAGTGATGTTATTGATGGAGAGTTTGAAGATATAGAAGATGATAATGACAGAAAAATTTAAAATTTTAGCAAAATACATAAAAGATATGTCTAGTGAAACACCTGATGTTGAAACTTACATATCTGCCGGAAATAATATGGGTAAATATCAATTAGATATTGATATTAAATCAATAGCCCTTAAAAATAAAATGATCGAGGTAAATATAACATTAAAATTTCAACACAAAGACTCCCAGGTCAAAAAATCTTATTTTGAGATTGTATACGCAGTAGCTGTAAAAATTGATGAGTCCATAAAAGAAAAAAAAGATCTAGAAAAAATTGTTCTATGTGATGTGCCTAATTCAGTTTATCCAGATTTAGAAAAATCATTTTTAAATATGATGCATAATTCTGGATATCCTAATATTAAATTAGAGAAAAAAATTGATTTTACAAAGCTTTATTTAGAAAGATTTAATTAATAAAAGTTTTTTTTAAGAAAAGCCTTTAAATAGATCTGGTGATTTTTAAGCTCCTCAGGAGATGGTTTGATTACTTTTGTAGAATAAACAACTTTTCCACTATTTAATTTTGAATCATCTTCCTCCTTATTTTTAAAATCTAAGGTTGGTTCTTTTTGATCTATCAAATTTACATAAACTTTTGATAGTAAATCGCAATCAATAAGCGCAGTATGTTGGACCCTTTTAGAATTATCTATCCTATATCTCTTACATAAGGCATCCAAACTTATTTGGGAGCCTGGGAATTTGTTTCTAGCTAATGATAACGTGTCTACTACCTCATTATCAATTTTGTTTTTTCCGATGATTTTTAATTCATTATTCAAATGAGATAAATCAAATTCTGCATTATGAATTATTAATCTTTTATTTTTTATAAATTTTAGAAAATCATCAGCTATTTCTCTAAATTTCATTTTATCTGACAAAAAACTATCTGAGTATCCATGCACTTCGAAAGCTTTGTCAGATACTTTTCTTTCAGGATTTAAATAACAATGAAAATTTTTTTTTGTCGGTATTAAGTTATCTAATTCAATACACCCAATTTCTACAATTCTATGCCCCTCTTTGACTGAAATACCAGTCGTTTCTGTGTCTAAAACAATTTCTTTCATACTAAATTTTTAATAACTTCCTTTATTTTAACTTTAACAGATTTTTTTTTAAAATTGTTCTTAATTATAAATTGAGATTTTTTCTTTTTTAAAACAAGTGAAAGTTGCATCTTTCTAAAATTATTAAGTATTTTCATATTAAAATTTTTTCGTTTTTTTAGTCTTCTTAAAATTTCAGATTTCTTAGACTCAACAAAAATTAATATATCTCTTTTTTTATTGATCTTGTTCTCCAATAGAAGAGGGACATCTAATACAACAAATTTCTTATGTTTGTTTTTTCTTAAAAAGTCATTCATTTTTTTTCTAACTTCATAATGAACAATTTTAATAATCTTTTTTAAATTTTTTTTATTAGATAAAATTGCATCAATAATTTCTTTTTTTTTTACAGGAAAAGAATTAAAATAATTTGGAAGTTCTTTTTTTAATTTTTGAAAAATTTTTCTGTTATGTTTATAAATTTTTGCAACTTCTAAATCAGCATTAAATACAGGAAAACCAAAACATTTAGCTATGTAAGATTTACCAGATCCTATATCTCCTAAAATACCTATTCTTTTCATACATCTAAAAATTTTTTCAGTTCATCATTAATTTCTGGTTTAACCTTATGCCATAATTTAAACGCCTCAAAAGCCTGATAAATAAACATCATTTTACCATTAGAAACCTGACAGCCTAAATTTTTACCAGTTCTTAAAAAATTCGTTTCTTTTGGATTGTAAATAACATCATAAAATAGTTTTTTTTTATTTATATTTTTAAAGTTCAAATTAATATTATCTTCTTTGTTTAAACCTAGACTAGTAGCGTTAATAATCATATCAAATTCAGGTATATCTCCCCAGTCAGCTATGCCGATGTTTGAAAAATTTTTTTTTAATTTTTCAGTTTTTTGCTTAGTCCTATTACTTACTATAATTTTAGAAACACCTAATTTTTCTAAAGCATATATTATAGAAGGTACTACACCACCACCTCCTAATATAAGTATTGTTTTTTTTTCTAAATTAAATTGGGTTTCCTTTAGGCTCAATTCAAAACCTTTTATGTCAGTGTTGTGACCTATGAGTTTTTTATCATGGATATATATAGTATTTACAGACTGCGTGATTTTAGACTCTTCGCTTAGTGTATCCAAAAAAGGAATAACATCACTTTTAAAAGGAACGGTAACATTTATTCCATCTAATTTGTTATCTTTAATTTCATTAATAATATCCTGGATTTCGCTTTTGTCTATTTTTCTTCTATCATAATTTGCATCAATATTATTTTTTTCAAACCAATAGTTGTGTAGTTTAGGTGAAAGTGAATGTTCGATAGGATTTCCAATTACAAGATATTTTTTCATTTATAATTATCTAAATATTTTTTAATTTTTTCAATTGGGAGTCCCATAATTGTATTTTCGTTTCCATCGATACTTGAGAATAAATCTCTTCCCTCGCCTTCTATTTGATAAACATTATAAGCATATAAATCCTCATCTGAAATTTTCACTAGATATTTTTTTAATTCTTCCTCTGTCATTTTTTTCATTGTCAGTAATGCTTTATCAGTATGGTTCCATATCATAGATCCGTTTTTAGAGATACATACTGAACTTATCAAATGATGCTTTTTACCATTAAGTTTTTTTAAAATTTCTAAGGCTTCACTTCTATCGTTGGGTTTTGATATGAGTTCTCCTTCTAAATCAATAACACTGTCAGCACCCAAAACCAAATCATTAACATGCTTGTTGCTTACTTTGTTGGCTTTTAATTCAGCTAAATTTTTTGATATGATTTCTGGTGGAGCTTTTTCTTTAAGTAAACTTAATTTCACAATATCTTCATCGACATTTGATGGTTTTACCTCATTTAAAATATTATTTTCATCCAATATCTTTTTTCTAACCTTGCTTTTAGAAGCTAGAATAATTTTAGGCATTTCCTTTAAAAATTTCGTATATTTTAATTACTGAGGCAGCTGTTTCCTCTACAGATTTCCTTGTTACATCAATTGATGGCCATTTATATTTTTTGAAAGTATTTCTTGCCATGTCTACTTCCTTTTTTATCTGCTCTAAATCAGTGTATAATTTATTTGTATTTTCTTTAAGAGAGTTCATTCTGTTTTTTCTTATCTCTACAAGTCTTTCTGGTTCAGTGTTTAGTCCTACAACACACGAGGTTTTTGGATTTTGTTTTAAAATTTCTGGAATAGAATTTTCAGTAATTAAGGGTATATTGGATGTTTTGAGGCCTTTGTTTGCTAAATAAATAGCGGTTGGGGTTTTGCTTGTTCTACTAACTCCTAACAAAATTATATCAGATTTTTTTATTTCCTTTACAAGATTTCCATCATCATGGTTCATTGTAAATTGAATTGCTTCAATTCTTTTATAATAATCTTCATCTAGAGCATATTGACCACTTGGTTGATGTGATGCTTTTTGATTTAAAAGCTTCGAAAAACTTAATATTAGATCACCCAAAACTCCAAAACATGGAATTTTTTTTATATCACTATTTTTAGCAAGGAATTTTGCTAAGTTGCTATCAACGATAGAATATAAAATTATTGAGTTTGTTTCTTTCTCTGCGTTTTCTAAAATTTTTAAAATTTGATTTTCGGTTCTAGTAAAAGAATAAGTATGTATCTTGTAATTTATATTTTTAAATTGTGCTTTAACAGCTATGAAAATACGATCTAAGGTTTCGCCTGTTGCATCTGATATTAAATAAATTTGATATGAATTACTCATGTATAAAATGTTTATAAATTTGTATTATATTTATCATATTGAACATTTTTCATAATTTTAAATTTACGTTGTAAAACAATACTTTTATTAACAATATCAAACATGTGGAGATCTTTAATGGCAATTTAATGTATTTAGTTAATAAGCTTCAATTTTGCGTATATATTTAATAAAATTTAAGTCTTAAATGTTAATAAATTGTTTATAAAATGTTTACTAAATTTAATCACCAATATTCACAAGTTATACTAACATTACTACTAATTATATTTAATTATTAATATGTCTCCAATCGAAGAAGTAATAATAAATAAAAGAAGTAATATTAATCCTATTTGGATTATGAGACAAGCGGGAAGGTATTTGCCTGAGTTTAGAGAAATAAGAAAACAAAATCCTGATTTTATCAAACTTTGTCTTAATGAAAAATTATCAAGTGAGATTACTTTGCAACCCTTGAAAAGATTTAATTTAGATGCTGCAATAATTTTTTCAGATATTTTAATGTTACCATATGGTTTAAATCAAAATGTTGAATTTAAAAAAAACATAGGTCCATTACTTGGCAATCTTGATTTAGAAAAAATCTCTAATGTTGAAGAAGTTGATTTTGTTGAAAAACTTTCACCTGTTTATAAATTAATTGAATTAGTTAGTGGCTCTCAATTTACTAAAAATAAAACTACTATAGGTTTTATAGGGGCACCATGGACTCTGTTGGTTTATATGATGAACAAAAAATCACCAAAACAAAATTTAAATGATAGCCTTTTTGAAGATAAATATTTAATTGATAAAGTTCTTAAAATTTTAGATAAATTTTTAAAAATACATATTAAAAAACAAATTGATAATGGTGCTCAAATAATTCAGATTTTTGACAGTTGGGCTGGGCTATTAAAAGAAAAAGATTTATCTTATTATATGTATAATCCTACATTAAGTTTGGTTGATTATGTTAAATCGTTAAACGTGCCCGTTATTTGTTTCCCACGAGGAATAAAAAACTATAAAGATTTTTGTGAAATTATTAAACCAGATACAATTTGTATTGACTATGAGGTCGATCCAATAAAAATTTATAAAGAAATTAAAATTCCTGTGCAAGGTGGCATGGATCCTAAGGTTTTGCTTACAGATAAAGAAAATTTAAAAAAAGAGGCAATAAAATATTTAGATATTTTTAAAGATCACCCTTATGTATTTAATTTAGGACACGGTGTTTTACCAGACACGGATCCGAATATGATGGATTATTTAGTGAAAACTGTGAAAGATTATTAATGGAAAACAACAACGAACATCCACCAATAAATTTTGGTAAAACTGGAGTTTTAATAATAAATTTGGGAACGCCCGACTCAACAAGTTGGTTAGATATAAGAAAATATCTTAAAGAATTTTTATCGGACAGAAGAGTAATCGAGGTTAACCCGATAATTTGGCAGCTTATCTTAAATGTTTTTATATTAACTTTTCGACCCTCTAAAACAGCAAAAGCTTATAAAGAAATTTGGATGAAAGACAAAAACATTTCACCACTTTTACATTACACTCAAAAACAAGCAGAAAAACTCTCAAACTTAATATCTGAAAAAAACTTAATAATAGATTATGCTATGAGATATGGAAACCCAAGTATAAGAAGTAAAATTGCAACTCTTCATGAAATGGGTTGTGAAAATTTAATTATTTTACCGCTTTATCCTCAATACGCTGCTGCAACAACCGCAACAGTCTGTGATGAAGTATATAGAACTCTTATGAAAATGAGATGGCAACCATCATTAAAAATAGTGCCACATTATGAATCGGATCCTTTATATATAGAAGCGCTTGTAAATTCTTTGAATAAGAAAATTAAAGAAATAAACTGGAAGCCAGATTTAATAATAGCTTCTTATCATGGAATCCCACAAAAATATTTCGACAAAGGTGACCCCTATCATTGTTACTGTCACAAAACGACGAGATTAATATCAGAAAAATTTTCTTCAATTGAGATTAGGACAACATTCCAGTCTAGATTTGGACCTGAGAAGTGGCTTCAACCTTACACAGACAAAACCCTAGAGAGTTTACCTAAAGAGGGTAAAAAAAATGTTTTAGCTATATGTCCAGGATTTTCCTCAGATTGTGTTGAAACTTTAGAAGAAATTCAAATTCAAGGAAAAGAGAGTTTTTTAGAATCTGGTGGAGAAAATTTTGATATGGTGCCGTGTCTTAATGATAATGATGATCACATAATTTTATTAAAATCTTTAATTCAAAAAAATATTTAATTAATGAACACTTACTTACTTTTTAAATCGTTACATTTAATATCTGTAATTTCCTGGATGGCAGGATTATTATATCTTCCGAGAATTTTTGTTTACCATTCTCAAAATAATACTCAGCCAATTATATCAGATGTATTTAAGGTTATGGAAAGAAAACTATTTTTTTATATCATGACTCCAGCAATGATATTATCTTGGCTATTTGGCTTGATCCTTATCCATGAGGTAGGATTTGAAAAACTTGGACAGACCTGGATGATTTTAAAGTTATTGTTTGTAGTCATATTGACTATTTATCATTTTTATCTTGGTCGAATTTTAGGACAGTTTAAATTAGACCTTAATACACATTCACATAAATTTTATCGATTTATAAATGAAATACCGACATTATTGCTTATTTTAATCATATTTGTTGTGATTTTTAAGCCTATCTAGGGTTGAATATTTGCTAATAGCATATATATTCAAATTATTATTAAGTCCTTAATAATTTTTAATCATGAACATACAAGAACTAAAACTCAAATCATCTGAACAACTAATTACACAAGCAGAAGAACTTGGTATTGAGAATGCGAGCACATTAAGAAAACAAGAAATTCTTTTTGCCATTTTAAAAAAAGTTGCTGAAAAAGAGGAAATTACAGGGGCAGGCGTTTTGCAGTTACTTCAGGATGGATTTGGTTTTTTAAGAGCAATGGAGTCAAACTACCTTCCTGGTCCTGACGATATTTATGTTAGTCCAAGCCAAATAAGAAAATTTGGCTTAAGAACCGGAGACACTGTTGAGGGTCCTGTAAGAGCCCCTAAAGAAGGCGAAAGATATTTTGCTTTACTACAAGTTAGTAAAATAAATTTTGAAGAACCTGATAAATCTAGACACAAAATAGCATTTGATAACTTAACTCCTTTATATCCAGACAAACAATTAGTTATGGAAGTTGAGGCAACAAAACCAGACAAAAAACAAGATTTAACACCAAGATTGATAGATCTTGTTAGCCCAATTGGAAAAGGTCAAAGATCGATAATTATTTCTCCGCCTAAAGCAGGAAAGACGATGATTTTACAAAGTATTGCAAACTCAATTGCTAAAAATTATCCAGAGTGTTATCTGATCGTATTATTGATTGATGAACGTCCTGAAGAGGTTACGGATATGCAAAGAACCGTCAAAGGTGAGGTTATTAGTTCAACTTTTGATGAACCTGCACAGAGACACGTTGCAGTAGCTGAAATGGTAATAGAAAAGGCCAAAAGGCTTACTGAACATAAGAAAGATGTGGTGATACTACTTGATTCAATAACAAGACTAGGTAGAGCCTATAATGCTGTTATACCAAGCTCAGGAAAAGTATTAACCGGAGGTGTAGATGCCAATGCACTCCAAAGACCTAAAAGATTTTTTGGTGCCGCAAGAAACATAGAGGAAGGCGGATCTTTAACTATTATATCTACGGCTTTGATAGATACTGGAAGCAGAATGGATGAAGTAATTTTTGAGGAATTTAAGGGAACTGGAAATAGTGAAACCGTGTTAGATAGAAAAATTGCAGATAAAAGGATTTATCCTGCTATCGATATAACAAAATCAGGTACTAGAAGAGAAGAATTGTTATTTGATAAAAATGATCTACAAAAAATGAATGTTTTAAGAAGAATAATTGCTCCAATGGGAACAATGGATGCAATTGAGTTTATTAGCTCTAAGCTAAAAGATACTAAAAACAATTCTGATTTCTTCAATTCAATGAACAAACCTAGCTAATTTAAAGATAGCCAAGTTCTTTTAATTCATTTTCAAGCTCAGTTTCCAAATCTTTCTGTATTTCTTTTGGTAGTGTCATTTGCCAATTATTGCTAGGTCCTTTGTTAAAGAATCTTACTTTTTCATTTCTTCCTTTAACGAAAACGTTTTCTGTAAAATCACCATTATCTTCAATTTTTTTTAGTGCTTCGAAGGAGGTTGATTTTATAATATTTTCTTTTTTATTATCAGTCACCTCGAAATCAATGAAATTTTTGAGAAATGCAATAATTTTATCAATCTCTTGATGTATATTTTTCACTAAGTCTTCGTATTTAATTATTAACAAATTTTCATTATCGTTCGTCCAAAACTTATAATGTTCTTTCCACGAACCAATATATGTAATTACGTTTCCACCTCTTAACTCAATTTCTTTACCTGGAGAGAGAATTTTTGATGTGAGAAGAAACTTTTTGGATTCTTCGATAGATTTGCTGAAGTGATTTGATATGGAGTCAATAAGATTTCTAGGATCTCTAACAATGTAAATCGTAGCTCGAGTACATTCTTTATTGGTAAAAGGATAATTATCAACTTTACAATTTAAATGATGTGTTTTGAAAAATTTAATTTCATTATCTAAATTAATTCTTTCTTGAGATGTAATCCAATGTTTCTTAATTTCGTGAATATTATTGTAATCTTGGGTGAAATATTCAAAAAATCTCCTTTGTGGATATTGGTCAATTTTTTTTATGCTGGGAGAATTAAATATTCCATCCTTTGTATAGACTAGAGAAGCAATTATGGATCTGATCCATGTATTTCCGCTCTTCGGATATGATGCTACCCAAATAATCATAAAGGTTTATAATTATATAAAATAAAAAACTAAATTATATGACAATTTATGCATTATCTAGTGGACCTGGCACTTCTGGTGTAGCTGTTGTGAGGATTTCAGGTCCAGACTCCTCTAAAGTGTTAAAGCTACTGACTAAGCATGAATTACCTGCTCCAAGAATGGCTACCCTTCGAAAAATAAACAATATCAACACTTCTGAACTTATTGATGAGGGGTTGATTTTATGGTTTCCTGGCCCTCAGAGCTACACTGGTGAAGATATGGTCGAAATTCATATTCACGGTGGTAAAGCAGTTGTGGAAGCGCTTTTAAATACTCTTTCTAATACAAAAGAGTGTCGACTTGCAGATCCTGGTGAGTTTACAAAACTTGCTTTTCAAAATGGTAAAATAAATTTGCTAAAAGCAGAGAGTATAGCTGATTTGATTTCGGCAGAAACTGAAATTCAGAGATTGCAAGCTGTAAAAATGATGAAGGGAAAATCTTCAGAAAAATTTAATGAGTTGAGAGAAAAATTATTGAAAATTTTGTCATTTGTTGAGGCAAAAATAGATTTTCCTGATGAGGATTTACCAGAAGAAAATTTAAAAAAAATCAAAAATGATTCATTGAATGTCTTAAATGAGATTAATAAAATTTTAAATGATCAAAAAGTTGGTGAGATAATTCGTGAAGGTTTTAAAATTGCAATTGTAGGCCCAACCAATGCAGGTAAGTCTAGTTTATTAAATAATTTATCAAACAGGGAAGTTGCTATAGTGTCTGAAACTGCTGGTACTACAAGAGACGTTGTTGAAACACATTTAAACATAGATGGTTATCCAGTTATAATTTCAGACACAGCGGGCATAAGAGACTCCAAGGACGAAATCGAAAAAAAAGGAATAAAATTATCATTAAAAAAAGCTGAAAATGCTGATCTAAAACTAGTGGTGGTAGATGCTAAAAGTATTGATTTAAGCGGATTTTTGAATGATTTATTAAAAAAAGATGCAATTCTAGTTATTAATAAATCAGATCTGTTGCAAGAAAAATTAGATCCTGAGATTTCTAAATTTAATCATGTTTTGATTTCACTAAAAGATAATTTAAATATAGATAAATTAATTTCTGAAATAAAAAAGCACTTAGAAAATAAATTTATATCAGAGGAAGATATCTTAATTACAAGAGAAAGACATAGACAACATTTGTTACAGTGCGTTGAACACTTGAAAAATTTTTCAGATAAAAATGATAAAGAAGATTTTGATAAAGGTGCCGAGGATTTAAGATTAGCCACAAGACAATTAGGTATGATTGTTGGTAAAGTTGATTTAGAGGAGATATTAGGCAGTATTTTCAACGATTTTTGCATTGGAAAATAAAAGCTGTTTTATAGGGTTTTTTAGAGGGTTTTTGTCGATTCTCGTTGATAAACAACACTTTTTTTTAAAGAAAACAGAAATCTTGTAAATATCATAATCGAATATAAATTTAGCTCATGAAAAAAGATTTACGATTTGATGTAGTTGTTATAGGAGGTGGTCATGCTGGTTGTGAAGCAGCAGCTGCCTCAGCAAGGCTTGGTATAAATACTGCTTTGTTTACACATAACAAAAATACAATCGGGGAAATGTCATGCAATCCAGCTATAGGTGGTTTAGGCAAAGGTCATCTAGTAAGAGAAATAGATGCTTTAGATGGTGTTATGGGAGAGGTTGCTGACAAGTCAGGAATACAATTTAGATTATTAAATAGAAGTAGAGGACCTGCGGTAAGGGGACCACGAACTCAGTCTGACAGATCATTATATCGTAAATATATGCAAGAGAAACTTGTAAACTATTGTAATTTAAGCATTTTTTCTGATCCTGTAATAATGTTTATTTTTGAAAATAACCAAATAAGTGGATTTACTACACTTAAAGGCAACAAAGTTAGTTGTAACAAGTTAATCTTAACAACGGGCACTTTTTTGAATGGTTTGATACATATAGGTAATGAAAGAACCCCTGCTGGACGATTTAATGAAAAACCGAGTACTGGTTTAAGTGAACAGTTAGAAAAGTACAATTTCAAAATTGGAAGACTAAAAACAGGAACACCTCCAAGACTAGATTCTAGAACAATTAATTTTGAAAATTTGGAAAAGCAGTTTGCTGATGAAGACCCATATTTTTTTTCTTTCCTGACCAAAAAAAATCTAAACAAACAAGTGTCTTGTTCCATGACTTATACTAATGAGACAGTACATAAAATAATCGAAAAGAATTTATCTAAAAGTGCAATGTATTCTGGAAGTATACAAGGTGTTGGTCCTAGATATTGTCCCTCTATTGAGGACAAGATAGTAAAATTTGCTGATAAGACAAGACATCAAATATTTTTAGAGCCTGAGGGTCTAAATGATCATACTATTTACCCTAATGGCATATCAACATCTCTACCTGAGATTGTGCAACATGAAATACTCAATAATATCAATGGTTTAGAAAACGTTAAGGTAATTAGACCAGGATATGCTATTGAATATGATTATATTGACCCGAGAGAGCTCTTTTTAACACTTGAGACAAAAAAAATAAAAAATCTTTATCTCGCTGGTCAAATTAATGGAACTACAGGTTATGAGGAAGCAGCTGCTCAAGGTCTCATAGCGGGTATTAATGCTGCTCTATCTTTAAGGAATATGGAACCTTTTATTTTAGATAGATCAGATGCTTACATTGGTGTTATGATTGATGATTTAGTTACCAAAGGTGTTGCTGAGCCTTATAGAATGTTTACATCTCGAGCAGAATATAGACTAAGTCTTAGGTCAGATAATGCAGACTTAAGACTTACCCATAAAGGAATTAAAATTGGTTTAATAACAGAAAATAGAAAACAACTGTTTGAGGACAAATTTAATAAATTAAGCAAAATATCTCTTCAAATGTCTAATTTAAATATTTCACCCTCTAAGGCAGATAAATTCGGAATAAAAATAGCGAAAGATGGTGTTTTTAGATCGGCAGAGGAAATTCTTACCCAAAAAAGTGTTGATATGAGAAAAATTAGGAGTATTTGGCCTGAAATTGCTGATTATGGGAATGAAATTGATGAGCAAATTGAGATTAACTCTCATTATAGAGGATATTTAAAGAAACAAAAGGCCGATATTTTAGCCTTTAAACGAGATGAAAATTTAACAATACCAGATAATATTGATTATGATCAATTTTCAGGCCTTTCTAATGAAGTTAAAGCCAAGTTTAAAGAAATAAGGCCTAAAACTATGGGTCAGGCCTTAAGAATCGATGGAATAACCCCTGCAGCTGTATATATTTTGTTGTCACATGTCAAAAGAAAGTCTATTAAGCATATAGCTTAATGGATAACTTAATTTTAAATTCTTACTCCAAAATTTCGAATTTAAATGTTTCACGTGAAACTTGTAATGAGCTTGAGAGCTTAATTTCGATGATACAGGAAAAAAATCAGAAAATTAATATTATAAGTAAAAGAATGTATGAAAAAGGGGCAATAAGAGAGCGCCATATTATAGATTCAGCGCAAATAATTGATTTTGTTGATTTAAACTGCAATACAACCTCAGATTTAGGTACAGGGGGTGGAATGCCTGGATTAATAGTGGCTATAGTGATGAAAAAAATTAAAAATGATCTGAAAGTAAACCTTTATGAAAAAAGCTATCACAAATGTGCTTTCCTTAAAGAAGTTTCAAAAAAATTAAATTTAAATACAGAAATAATTCAGAAAGATATTTTTTCACTTAAAAATATTGAAACAGGAACAATTATGTCAAGGGCGTTTAAGCCAATGCCTGTGATTTTAAACTTGGTTAATGAAAATTTTAAAAAATATAAAAATATTATTTTTTTTATGGGAAGTAGTGGAAGAAAAATTCTTAATGAAACACTTCAAGAGTGGGATTTAGATTATGAAGAAAAAAAAAGTTTAACAAGCAACGACTCATTTATATTAAACATCAAAAAAATTAAAAAAAAGGTTTCATGAAAATAATTTCAATTATAAATCAAAAGGGTGGAGTTGGAAAAACAACAACTGTAATTAATTTAGCGTCGGCGTTATCTCAACTTGGTAAAAAAATTTTAGTAATCGATCTAGACCCTCAAGGAAATGCTACCACAGGATTAGGATTGTCCAACACTTCTCAATCCGATCAGACAATTTATGGGATTCTCAATGGCACAATGTCGATTTCAAACGTAATTAAAAAAACAGACTTTCAAAATCTTGATTTAATATCATCCAATGTAGATTTATCCGGATTAGAGGTTGAGACTGCTGGTGACAGCGACAGAGCCTTTATACTTAAGGCTAAATTAACCGCTTATTTTAATGATTCTAGAGGATTATATGACTATATTCTCATAGATTGCCCTCCTTCTTTAAGTCTTCTAACTGTTATGGCTTTGGTATCATCTAACTCACTGCTTGTGCCATTACAAACAGAATTTTTTGCTTTAGAGGGACTTACACAGCTCATGAAGACTATTGAGAGGATAAAAACTAACTTGAATCCTGAATTGGAAATTCAAGGCATACTTTTAACAATGTATGATCGAAGAAATAAACTTTCATCACAGGTTGAACAAGAAGCGAGAGATTATTTCAAAGAAAAAGTTTACCAAACTGTGATACCTCGAAATGTAAGATTATCAGAAGCGCCATCTCATGGTATTCCAGTATTGATTTATGACAAGAATTGTCCAGGAAGTAAGTCATATTATAGTTTTACAGATGAGTTCATGGCACAAGAAAATAAAGTTGGGAGTGCTGCATAATGAACAAAATAAAAAAAGGGTTGGGTAGAGGCTTATCTTCTTTGATAGGTGAAACTAAAATTGAGAATAAAACAAATAATTTAAGCTTAGCCGAGATAGTTCCAAACAAATATCAACCAAGAAAAAATTTTGATGAGGAAAATTTAAATGATTTAGTTAATTCAATAAAAGAACGGGGTGTTATTCAGCCAATTATAGTCAGAAAATCTAATACGGATAACTCTAAATACGAAATTATAGCTGGAGAAAGAAGATGGTTAGCAGCTCAGAAAGCTGGACTTCATGATATTCCAGTAGTTGTAACAGACGCTGATGATCTTAAATCCTTAGAATTTGCTATTGTTGAAAATGTTCAGAGACATGATCTAAATCCCTTAGAGGAGGCACAAGGTTATAAAAGATTGATAGATGAATTTGCATATGATCAAGATAAAGTATCAAAATTTATAGGTAAAAGCAGAAGCTATATTTCTAATTCATTAAGATTACTTAATTTACCTAAAGAAGTTCTTGAATTTGTTGAACAAAAAAAAATCACAGCGGGTCATGCAAAGATATTAGTAGGGCTTGATAATGCCACGTTTCTTGCAAATAAATTCATTGAAAAAAAATTATCTGTTAGACAAGCAGAAAATTTAGTTAAAATATTTAGAAAAACTAAAAGAAATACCTCTAGTAAAGTGGACTCAAATATCCGAGATTTAGAAAACTCTATATCTGAAAAAATTGGGCTTAGTGTTTCTATTAAAAATAATAAAAACAATAAAGGCACAATATCTTTTTATTACAAAGAGCTTGATCAACTAAATAAGATAATTGATATAATTAAATCTGGATATTAGTATTTTCAACTTTATCTAAAATCATATTGTTTATGATTTGATTAGAAATCTGAGGATTTTTTTTAATTAAACTCTCAGTATTGTTTAGATCTTCGATAAAACTCTCAATATCATTCAATTCCCATATTTTGATTTGTTGCTTAATCATAATTTTATCCTTCCAGAATATTGGAGGTTTAAATGAGTTAATTACTTGATCGATATTATTATTTTCGTTCAAATTTAATCTTAACTTTCTTAGTCTTTTTAATTTGTTTAAAAAAGTTCTTAAAATTAAAATGTTATCCTCACTAGATGGGATATTTTCATTAAGAATATTGAGAGTTCTTTTTTTATTTTTGCTCAGACAATTATCTACTAACTCTCCAGCACTGTAATTTTCACTCAGGTTTGTTAATTTTAAAATATCTTTTAACTCTAATTTTTTATTGTTTTGACTTAGGTTAATAATTTTTTGTAACTCATTTTTTAAGTTAATTCTATCTCCTTGTGACCTTTCAATGATTAAATTTATGTTTTCAGAGGATAAATTAATCTTATTTTCCAACAAAATTTTCTTTGCGATAGACAGAAGAGTTTGTGGAGTATCTTCGTAAAAAGGAATAATTAGCACAATTTTTTTTTTTTCAAAATAATTTCTAAGTTTTGATTTCTTATCTAATCTTTTTGCGATCAAAATTATAACAACGTCATTTATATTTGATTCAATTATTTCTTCTATTAAATTTAATATTTTGTCAGAGACATCAGATATTAAAATTAACTTTTCATTTTCAAAAAAGGACTTAGAATAAATATTTTCTAAAAATATTTGTTTATTTTCAATTATATCTTTTTCAGTATATTTGTAGATGTTTTCTTTTGTAAATTTAGCAAAATTAGCTTGAATTACATCCTGCTTTTGACCCTCGTTTTCGCCATAAAATAAAAAATAATTAATTTTATTCTTTAACTTTTCTATTTCATAATATTTAGAGATCATTTTCAATGATATTTAGGAAAACTTGAATGTCTTTTACAATCTGTGAAGTCATATTCTTTTTAATATTTTTTTTGTATTGGTTTAATTCAAATTTATTGTCCATAGAATTATAAATAGTTTCCTTAATAAATTTTTTGTTAAAGTTCTTATCATTTGACTCATTATTAAGATTAAAATCCACCATGATAGTAATCTTATAACTTGATGCATTACCTTTCTTGTCTTTTGTTGCAACAATATTTTCCTCTGTAGAGATAAAATTAACATTATAGACATTGCTGGATTTATTATTTTTGAATCTTTCTAGATTCTTGAATATCAATCTACTTATTTCTTTTTCCCCTGAAAATTCAATAATACTTAGCTTAAAATTGGATTTTTGATCAGCTTGGTAGATAGGGGAATATCCACAACTTAATAAAAATAGAAATAACAGAAAATATTTGAAATTTTTCATATCTAGTTGATGATAAAGTTAATTAATTTATTTTCTATATATATTGTTTTTATAATTTCCTTATTATCAAGATATTTCTTAATTTGTTCATCTTTTTTAATTTTTTCAATTAAGGTTTTTTCATCAATTGATTTATTAATTGAGAAAACCTTTCTTTTTTTTCCATTAATTTGAGTTACTATATTGAATATTTCCTGTTCAAGATATTTTTCATCAATCGTTGGCCACGCTATATTCTTTGTTGATATTTCTAGTTTCTGAAGACATTCATTTGAAAAATGTGGAACTATTGGGTTTATTGCTTTTAAAATGTTAGTATAATTTTTATAAAAATTACTTCCCCAATCATCTTTATTTGTGTGTTGATTAAAAAACGAGTGAATTTTGTGGATTGATGCAATGGTTACATTGAAACCGAATCTATCTAAGTCATCGCCTAATTTTTTAATAATTTGGTTTGTAAATTTTTCTAATTCATTATCAAATTTTGAAAATTTTATTTTGTTATTAATTATTTTTTCGTTTAAAGACCATAATTTTTGAAGAAATTTATAAGATGCACTTATACCTGTATCAGACCATTGTATGTCTTTTTCTGGTGGACTGTCAGATAAAATGAATAATCTCACAGCATCTGCTCCATACATTCTAATTATTTTTTCTGGATCAATAGTATTTTTTTTTGACTTTGACATTGATTCTGATGGACCAACTATAACTTTTTCAGTTGGGTTATTATTTAGGAAATAGTTTTTGCCATCTTTACTTGAAACATCATCAGGATAAATCCAATTGTTATTTTTATCTTTATAAGTTTCATGACAAACCATACCCTGGGTAAATAAACCCTCAAATGGTTCTTTTAAATCTGTATCCTTGTTATTTAAGTTTATAGCTCTCATAAAAAAACGAGAATATAGAAGATGTAAAATTGCATGTTCAACACCGCCAATATATTGATCAACAGGCATCCAATAATCTAATTCGTTTTTATCAAAAGGTTCTTTAATATTTTGTGCAGAGCAAAATCTTAAATAATACCAAGAGGAGTCGACAAAAGTATCTAAAGTATCTGTCTCACGTCTACATTTTTTTCCATTAATCTCTACCTCTTTCCATTTCTCATTGGCATCAAGTGGATTGCCGTTAGTATTAAGATCTATATTTTCTGGAAGTTCTACTGGTAAGGTCTCTTCTGGAATTTTTACTACATTGTTATTTTCATCATATGCTATTGGAATAGGACATCCCCAATATCTTTGTCGTGATATTCCCCAATCTTTTAATCTAAAATTAGTTTTTCTTTTACCTAATTTTTTGTCCTCAAGAATTTTTATTGCCTCATTTATAGATTCATCTGGAACTTTTAAATTATTTAAAAATTTAGAGTTTATAATTACACCGGGACCAGCGTAAGCAACATCCTCAACTTTATAAGTTTCATCTTTATCAATAGGTCTAACAACTGTTTTAATTTCAAGTTTATATTTTTTTGCAAAATCGAAATCTCTCTGGTCGTGTGCCGGACACCCAAACACTGCACCAAATCCATAATCCATTAAAACAAAGTTTGCAAAAAAAACAGGGACCTTTGATCCATTTTTAAATGGATTGATTGCAGTTAGCTCAGTTTTAAATCCTATTTTTGTTGCCTGAGCGATCGATTCTTCTGTAGTGCCTGTTTTTGAGCATTCTTTCTTAAATTCTTGGAAATCTTTATTATCTTCGTAATATTTAGATAGAGGATGATCAACTGATAATGCTAAAAAAGAAAATCCAAATAGGGTATCTGGTCTTGTGGTATAACATTTAATTGACTTTACATTTTCTGAACCTTCTATTTCAAAATCAATTTCACACCCATATGATTTACCAATCCAATTTTTTTGCATTGTTTTAACTTTATCTGGCCAATTATCTAGAGTTTCTAAACTGTTTAATAATTCTTCAGAAAAATGAGAAATTTTAAAAAACCATTGATTTAGTTTTTTTCTTTCAACTGTTGCTCCTGATCTCCAACCTTTTCCATCTATTACTTGCTCATTAGCTAGCACAGTTTTATCTACCGGATCCCAGTTGACATAGCTTTCTTTTCTATAAACTAAACCCTTATCATAAAGATCTAAAAATATTTTTTGTTGATGTTTAAAGTATTCAGGTGAACAAGTCGAAATCTCCCTATCCCAATCAATTGATAAACCCAGCATTTGCAATTGGGATTTCATTACTTTTATGTTTGTTTCTGTCCAAGTTTTAGGATTTAAATTATTTTGTTTAGCTGCATTTTCTGCTGGCATTCCAAATGAATCCCACCCCATAGGGTGAAGAACATTAAATCCCTTTAATGTTTTATATCTCGAAAGCACATCTCCAATTGTGTAATTTCTCACATGTCCCATGTGAATTTTTCCTGATGGATAAGGAAACATTTCTAAACAATAAAATTTTTTTTTATCTTTATTTATTTCAGATTTAAAAGATTTATTTTTGTCCCAATATCTTTGCCACTTATCTTCGACTATCTTGAAATTATATCGTTCCACAATAATTGAGTCATTAAAGTTTATTTTTTATTTCTTTTTTTTCCTGTTGTCACCTTGTTTAGGATCTCCAATTATATAGGGGTTTTCTTTAATATTCTTATCAATTATTTCTTTTTGATATTTTGTAGCTTTTTTAAGTATACTCAAGTTCAGATCTGCAACCAAATCATTGTTATTTTTACTTATTGAACAATTAGTTAAACTCTCAGAACATTTTTTTAAGTAAACATTTATATCTAAAGCATCTGATCTTATTTCATTTGTTAAAAATCTTACAGAAATTTTAACAGATTCATTAGGAGAATTATTTTCACTATACCAATCAGTAATCACAATACCACCGCTATAGTTAGCAGAAGCTAATGGCATGAAGTCCAAGGTATCAAGTGTAGCGCGCCATAAGGGATTTGCGCTCGCAAACTCATAATTCGTTCCTTTTTGAGAACCACCCATTACCCTAAAACCACGTCCCTCATTAATGTTTTTTTCTACTCTTTTTCTTGGATCTGGAGGAAAATCTTTAGCACTTACTTTTTTCGGCTTTAGAGCTTCACAACCAGTTTGTGTTAATAGAATTAATATTGACAATAAAATTAGTATATTTTTCTTTAAAGTTATCATTGTATGCACAATCTTTATTAACACATAATATTCTGTTTAAAATTAGAATATGTATATCACTGTTCTAAAAGTGAGAGAATACAGGCAAAAAGTGATGCAAAAATACAACACTAATTGAAATTATCACTTAAAAACATAAAATTTTCTAATGAACACAGCGTTTTTTGTTAGAAATACCCTGTTTATAATTAATTATAAAAAGGAGTAAATTTATGAACAATCTAAAAAAAGTAGGATTAACTGCTTTAGCTACTACTCTTGTTTCAACAGCTTCAGTTGCTGGTGAGTTAAGTGTTTCAGGTAGTGCAGCTTTATCTTACACAGGTCTTAGCACCAACTCAGATGTTAACCCGTGGGCAATGGGTGACAGCATTAAGTTTAATGGTGGTGGAGACTTAGATAATGGTATGACTGTATCAGTCTACTATGAATTAGATACTGGTGGTGCAGCTTATGACGACTACAATTTAGTTCTTGGTATGGGTGATATGGGTTCATTATCATTCTCAGGTAACTCAAAAAGTGGAAGCGGTGTTGACAAGTTAAAAGACGTCGTACCTAACGCTTATACACCAATCTATGAAGCAACAGACTCTACAGACAGTGGTTTAATTGATGCTTCAGGAAACAATCAAGCTGGTCAGTGGGGTTATGATTATAATGCTATAGATGGTCTTGAATTATCTGTATCATACAACCCAAAACCAGGTGCAACTGGTAAAGAACCTGAAACTGGTTATGCTGTCAGATACAGTGGTTTAATGGATGGTTTAACATTAAGTGCTGGTTACTTTGATGATGGTGATGAAGCTGAAAACGATACTATTGCTGTAAATTATACAATGGGATCAATGTCAGCAGCTTACCAAATAACTAAAGTTGACTACACTGCAACTGGTACAAATGATCAAGATGCAAAACATTATGGTGTATCTGTTGCGATCAACGAAGATCTATCAGTTTCTGCTGCAAGACAAGAAATTGAATTCGATGGAACATCAGCTGAGGAGAAAAACACAGGTATTGGTGCTTCATACACAATGGGTTCAATCTCAATGTACGGTGGATTTAACAAATTAGAAAATGTAGGTGGTTCTAATACTGCTTTAGATACTGAAGCTACAATCTTCAATATCTCATTTGCATTCTAATTATTTAATTAATTAAAATTAAAAAGGCCCCTAATTATTAGGGGCCTTTTTTTTTGTCAAAAAACGAAATACCCGCAAAACCAAAAGGTTTAATCATATTAAGCTTCTTTAAGTTCTTATCGTTAATACCACCTAAAGAAATGTCATTCATTTTTGTAGTTGCTCTTAGTTTTAGATATCTAAAAATATTTAATTGTTGATTTGTTTTTTTTTAAATAAAGGAGATAAAAAAATTTCCTCGGTTTTTTGTAATTCTTTTATTTTTATTTCTTTAAGATTATGTG
>CACCFV010000001.1 GCA_902544985.1 uncultured Pelagibacteraceae bacterium | reverse complement strand
GACCCATCTACTCCCTCTAATGATTACTATTTCAACAATTTAGCTTCTGGATCAATTGATAGAGTTGAAGTTTTAAAAGGTGCACAAAGTTCTTTATATGGAAGTGGTGCGCTAGCAGGAACAATTCAAGTGTTTTCAAAAAAAGGTCGAGAAGGTCATAATCAAGATTTTAACATTACCTCTGGTTCATTTGGAACACAAAAAATAGATTTAAGCTTTGATGGAAAATATAACAATTATGATTATTTTGTAGGTTTTACAAATCTAGCTACTGATGGTGAATCTGCAATGAGAGATAACTCTGAAAAAGATGGTTATAGAAGTGATAATTTAACAATGAACTATGGCTACAATTTTAATGAAAATTTTAGATTGGAAAATTATCTTTATTATAATGACTCATTATTAGAATATGACTCTGTCAATAGATCTCAGAATGATATTGAAGCAACAGATGATCAGCAAGCTATTTATACTGCCCGTTTAATAAATGATAATGGAAATTTTAAAAATACTTTGTCATACAATAATACTTATGTTTTAAGGAATATAACGGGAAATAGTAAAAAAAATTATTACGGATATAGAGATGCAATCAATTTAGTATCAGAATATAATTTTGATTTAAATAATAGAATAATTTTTGGTTTTGATAATGAATTTGATAAAGCTGAGCTTTATAATTATTATACAGCTAGCGCATATGCCGAAAGTGATGAAGCAATATTTTCACAATATTTTGACTTACAGCTAAGACCGAAAGAGAATACTTACACTACTTTTGGTTTGAGAAGAGATTATCATACCACTGCTGAAGATTACTACACTGGAAGAGCTACAATAGCTTACAAACCTGATAATAATACAAAATTAAGATCAAATATAGGAACCTCGGTGAGATTCCCAGCTTTAAATTCTTACCATCACGGACATTATTTAATCAATAAAGAGAGTTTAAAAGCAGAGACTGGAAAAAGTATAGATATTGGTATTGATAAATTTTTTCCTCAAAATGATTTTAACTTAAGTGCCACAGCTTTTTTTTTAGAATATAAAAATGATATTAAAGGATGGGCATCTCATGGTGGAGGTCGACAAATTTCTTACGCAGGTGAGGCAGATGAATATGTTTTGGATAATACTAATTCAAAAACAGAAAGTTATGGATTTGAATTAATGGCTGACTGGAAAATGAATGAAAATTACTCTTTTAACCTAGGATATACTAGAACTGAATCTTACGATGGTACTACTTGTGACGACCCTGATGCAACTGGAGGCCCTGGTTCAGCTGCATGTAACGATGAGATGAATGTAAGAGTTCCTAGACATCAAATAAATTTGTCAGGCGTAAATGTATTTAACAATAATTTAACACAAACAATTAATATCAAATATGTTGGCGAAAGAAGAGATTATGGTAATACAAATAATAGTTTTGAAGACGTAATACTTTCAAATTATTTTACTGCAGATTACATACTAAATTATAAACTTTTTGATACATATAATGTTAATATATCTGCCAGAAACATTACTGATAAAAGATATTCTGAAGCTTTTGAATACAAAGCACCTGGAAGATCATTTAATTTTATGATAGGTAGAAGTTTCTAATGGAAAAAAACATTAAAATATCTATTGGAATACTTCTCACCCTAGCTGTTAGTAGATTTATTCCCCACCCCCCAAATTTCACCAGTTTAATTGCACTAAGTTTTTATGTACCTGCTTTACTTGGCCTGAAATTTTTACCTTTTGTGCTGTTTAGTTTTATTTTTACAGACATTATATTAGGCTTTCACAATACTTTATTTTTTACGTGGGGAAGTGTTTTGCTAATAGGAGTGTTATCAAAATACATTTATGGTAGCGTTTTTAAAAGATTATGCGGGGCATGTGTTGGTGCTCTGTTATTCTTTATAATTACAAATTTTGGAGTATGGCTAAGTGGATTTTATGGGTACAATCTAGAAGGAATAATTAAGTGCTATGTTTTAGCGATTCCCTTCTTTGGATATACTTTAATATCAACCATTTTGTTCTCACTTGTAATAGAAACTGTTTACAAATATCGAAATTTTTATAAAAAATTAACCCCATAGATTAATTTTATAATCATATTCTATTATATTAAACTTAGTTTTTTTTTCTATAAAATCATAAATTAGTGTTGTCGTTGGGGATAAAAAAACTTTATATCTTTTTGAAGCATCTATCTTGTTAATGAAATAAAAATTTTTACTTTTAAAAGTAATTAATTTCTTGTTGTTGGGATGTAATTTAAAATAAATATTTTTATCTTTATATTCTTTTTTATTCAAAAAATAATATAAGATATCATCAATATCGTGCTGTCCCATAAAGACTAATAAATTTTTCTCATTTTTATTTTTTGAAATTTTTATTTCAATATTAATCTTATCCTTTTTTTTTAAACTTATATTTTTGAAATGTTTTTTGTATACGTTAAAACTTTCTTTACGATTACAAATAACTTTTTCTGGAATTACCTTTCTCGATGTTTTATCATTTATCAAACTCAACCACATTAAATTCTTAGTATAAATACCATGCTGGTAACCTAAAAAAAATTTAATCTTATCTAACTTTCTTCTTAAAAAAAAACCGAAGTTATACTCAAATAAGAAATAGTGAAAAAAATTTAATTTACTTTTGTAATTTAATTTATCTAAAAATTTTTCATAAATAAATAATTTTGATCTATTAAAAAGTGATATCTTGAGGTGAGGAAATAGAAAAGAATAACAATTTATATTTTGATAATAGAAAATCTTTTTAGGCAAAATATTCAATTTTTCTTTCTCAAAATAAAATTTAATAAACGAACAAATCAAATCATAAAAACTTATTTCTTTTTCAACTGAAAAAATTTTTTCATTTTTTGAGATTTGTTTTATATGTTTTAAATAATTTTTGGTCTTTAAATTTAAATGAGTCTCATCAGTTAATGAAAAATTTAAATAATTTTTATCTTTATGTGTATATAAGTTGATATTATCACCTTTATAAAAATAAGGAAAAAAACTTAAAAAAATATTTTGATTATTTGGTAAATCTTTTTTTTTTTGGACTAAATTATTTAGGATAATGAAATAACTCGCTTTAAATAAAAATTTTAAGTACTTAATGAGTAGATATGATGTATCAAATAAATTATAGTCTTTTTTAAGAATCTTTATGTCAGCTTTCTTGCCAAATAAATCTCTGTATATGTCTTCACTAGATATATCGTCACTTAAAACCTCAATATCAAATTTTTTGTGAAAATTTTTCTTTTTTAAGCAAAATAAAACAAACATTTTATCCAAGTAACCATATTTATCATTTCGTAAATTAAAAAATTCAAGCTCTAATGAATTGATATAGGAAAAATTTTTATCTATTTCATTTTTAATTTTATTAAAAAAAATTTTTATACTTTTAATAAATTCTTTAAATATTTTTGGATTTTTATTTACATTAAATTCAATTTTTGTAGCATTATGAAATTTTATAAGACCCCTATTAATATTTAAATAATTACAATTATCTCTTTGTAAAACATAGTTTTTGTTTAAATCTAATATAATTAATTTTTTCATTAATGAATTATTGAAGATATTTGTGTTTAATTTTTTGCAAAAACAGGAAAAAATTCTCTGGCAAAATATTCTTTATTAGATGTTTATTTACCTTAAAATAATTTATTATTCTTAAATATCTTATTTTCTTAAGCTCTCCTAAAATATTAGAATTTGAAAAATTTCTTTGCGTAATTAATGTGTGAGCATTAGATGTTGTCCAAGTAGGTTTCGAAACTAAAACTGACCAATTTTTATCATATGGATAATTGTCAAATTTTATGGGATATCCAACAGTTCTTTTATCATATCTATTAATATTAAGGAAAATTCCATTTTTTGAAATTATTTTTTGAATAGTATTAAAATAATCTTCGATTACATGAGTATCCATCTCCATGAATGATCTTACATTTGCAAATATATCAATTTCTATATTTTGTAATTTAACCCAGGCAGGTAAAATAATGATATCATAATCTTTAATTATTTCTTGATTTATGAAATTAGCTTTTAAATCACTATAAAATAAAAATTTTTTACTCGGAAAATGTTTAAATAAATAATAACTACACAAATAGTTTGCTTCTGGTAAATCTATAATAATTAATTTTGAGCTTTTAAATAAATTAATTAATATTCTGCTCATACTTCCAAAACCAGCTCCAATTTCACATATATTTTTTATTCTAATATCCTTTTTATTAATACAATCTAAAATTTCTTTTGTGCAATCAATGTGAAACAATGCATTTGGATCTATAAATTTTTCTCCATTTTTAAAACAATTTTTTAAGTTTCCCACATTTTTATTAGATAAATTATTATTTACAAAATCATTGTCATGTTTTCTTTTAATTTCTTCATATAGTAATTTTTGATTTTTTAAACTTCCAGTTCTAGTATCTAAACCAAAACTTAGTGAATTATTCCTAAAGTTTTTTAAATTCTTAAATTTAAATAGGTCATTTCTTTTTTTATAGCCTCTTTCCCAATGATCACTTTTAAAATCTTTATTATATTCTTTTTGTGCTTTTTTATAAGATTTGACAATCCTTTGAAAACTACTTTTCACTGTTTAAATAGCCTTTTAAATCAGTTAGCTTGTTTATTTTTTTAACTTTTTTAATTTTAATTTTTTGATATCCCCAATTTGCATGTATGTATTTTATTCCCGCATTCTTTGCACACAAATAATCATATTCTGTATCTCCCAAATAGATTACCTCATTTTTTTTATATGTTCCCATTGATAAGATCTTTTTTATTCCGTCTGGATATGGTTTTCCTCTTAATTTTTTGCTTGGAAATACTCTATGCTTAAATAGTTTTTTATTATTACCAAGTATTAAATTTGAACGATTTCTGTTTTTTGAAGTAAAAAGACTAAGAATGTATCCCTTTTTAATTAATGATTTTAAAAAATAAGTATTTTTTTTACTAAGTTTTAATAGATGTATTTTTTTAGTTGAAAAAAAATTATAACTTTTCGTAACTCGTAAAAATTTTTTTTTATCTATTTTTAAATGAGATAAAATTTTATTAAAAGGTAACCCAATATATTTTTTATAATCATTGAAAGAAACTTTAACACCACATTTTTTACATGAATTTTTCCAAGCAAATTTCATGTTATTAATTGAGTTAATTAATACTCCATCAAAATCAAATATAATGACCTTTATCATATTTACCTATATTTTTTTGAAATCTTGTCTATTTTAAATTTTTCTATAGCTTTTTTATAATCATCAAATATATCTATTGAAAAACTATCTCCTCTTAGTGGTAAGGTTTTTATCTTAAGGCCGATTTCTAAAGCTCTTAATAGCTCAATATCCTCAGATTTTTCCAAAGGTGTTCTTTTGGAAGAATGAAATTTTTTTAAAGCATCTGGCTTAAAGGATATTATTGATAAATGTTTTTTGTATGATTTATTTATTTGTTTAAACTCTAATGGAAGCTTGGTCCTCGATAAATAAATTACATTATCCTTTATATCTGTCAATAATTTTACAATATTATGATTATCTCCATATTTAATTTTTATGTGTGGTAAAATTATATCTATAGATTTATTTTTTTTATGAAATTCGATAACATTATCAATATGAACTGGGTTTATTAAAGGCTCGTCGCCTTGTATATCAATAATTAAATCATATTTTTTTTTTATTTTTTTATAAGCTTCATAAATTCTTTCCGTACCATTTTTATTTTTTTTAGATGTGAGAATTGATTTTGAATTAAATTTTTTTGCTATGTCCATTATTTTTTTGTCATCACAGCAAATAATCACATCGTCTAGTAGTTTTGACATTTTTGCTCTTTTATAAGTATGGATTATTAAAGGTATTTTATTTATCTCTAGTAAAGGTTTTGAGGGTAATCTTGTTGAGCCAATTCTTGTAGGTATTAATCCCAAAATTTTCATAATTAATTACAATTTTTTAATTTATATTGGATTAAATATTTAACTTTAATTTATTATAAATATCTTTTCCGATTCTAGTCATTTGTAAAAATTCATTAGGTGTTGCTGAAAGTGTGTGATCTCTAATTGTTGTATCAGACTTATCCAAAGTAAAATGTTTTTCAATTATCGTAGCGCCTCTAGAAATCGCAAGTAAGCACATTTCTATACCTATAGAATGATCACTATACCCAACAATATGATTACTCTTAAATTCTTTAGGAAAATAATTTGCCAAGTCTTTATTGTCAGTAGGATATTTAGAAACACACCATAGAAAATTCAAATTTTTTCTTTTATCAAAAGGTAAAATATCTTTATCTTCAATCATTCCTAAGGAAGCATAAGTTTCAATATTTAGGTCAATAATTTTTTTAGCAAGTTCCGGATTTTCTTTAATAGTTCTGGATGCAATTTTAATTTTATCAGGATTAAATTTTTTTATTAATTCAAAACCCTTATTTGAAATTATTGAAAACATTAAAGGAATTTCAAAATATTTTGCCCAATCGTATAGTTGCTTTATTTTTTTTTCATCTAGCTGATTTATTTCACCAGGTTTGTCTCTCCACCCCAGTTGAAATTTAACTATTGAAGCACCAGAATATTTTGCTTGTTTAATTAATTCATAAGATAACGATAAGTTACCGTTATAATTCATTCCTATTTCTGCAATAAATATCATTTTTATTTTTTTAATAACTTGTCAAAATAACTGACCCTTTTTAAATTTTTGGTTCTATTCTTTTCATGCATTCTATATTTATACAGTGGCAGCTCTAATCTACCTATTTTAAATTTTTTTTTAAATCTTTGATTTATTTCATGGCCCTCTCTCATTTTAAACTTTTCATTATATAAACCAATGTTAATTAAACATTCTTTTCTATACATAATTCCACAAGCGATTTCATTTTTAAGGCAGTTTTCTTTTGAAAGAACAGTTTCAAAATTATCTACTTTTATATAATCAACAGCAACAGCTTGATATTCCCTATTCATATCTAAAAAAAGCTTACTTAAAAAAAGAAAGTTTCTTTGAACATAATCATCAGAATCAACTCTGGTAACATATCTTCCTTTTGAGAGCATTATTGCTTTGTTTAGTGACTTGGGTAAACCAATATTTCTTTTATTGCTATAAATTCTAATATTTTCTAAATCTGAAAAATTATGAAGAATTTTTTTTGTTGAGTCCGTTGATTTATCATCTATTAAAATTATTTCAAAATCATCTTTTTTAATAAATTTTTGATTTAAAAGACTTCTTATACATCTCTCAATCCAAGCACCATGATTATAAGTACAAACTACAACTGTTATATCAGGCAATTGATTATTTTTTTTTATCATTTAAAATATTAATCACTATTATATTTTAATATCGAACAAAGCTAGTTTAAATTTAAAACTTATATATTTAACAAATTTATTTTCATAAATTTAACATTTAATTTAGAATAATAAATTTTGACAAAAATTAGGCTAACAAATTAAAATCTTTGTACTAGATTAAAATAAAGATATATCTTAATAGTAGGTTTAAATAATGTGAATTTATCAAAAAATTAGTACTTAATTCTATCAGTGAAAGAAAAGAAAAATTTAATTGTTCTATTGCCTAATTTTAAATTTGGTGGAGCAGGCAATTCTGTATTTTCACTAATCAATTATCTAAAAAAGACAGATTTCAATATTAGCGTAATTTGTGTTGGTAATTGTGATTACAAAAATCTTTTTAATAAAAAAATCAATTTATATGAATTAGAAAATAAAAGTCTTTTTTCTTTATTTCCTAAAATAATTTCAATTGTTAAAAAAATAAAAAGTGATGATAAGAAAAATATAATTTACTCAAATCATCACTATGCAAATATTTATTCTATTTTATTGAAAATATTTCTGAAAAAAATTCATGTTATAGGTGTGGAAAGAACATGCATTTATGAATTATCAAAATATTTTTCATTCAAAGATTTCTTGAAAAAAGTATTTATTAAGACAGCAGTATTTAGTATCTATAGATTCGCAGATTGTATTGTAAGCAATACAATATTTACCAAAAAAGAAATTCGTAATTTTTCAAAAAATAATGTCGTCCAAATTTATTCACCAAGTATTTCAGCGATAAAAGATTACAAAAATAAAAGCATAAAACCTAGGATAAATTTATTATGGGTTGGTCGCCTTTCAAAAGAAAAAGGATGTAAAGATCTTGTTTATTCAGCAAAATATTTAAATTTTAAAGCAAATATTTTTATTTTAGGGGATGGTGAGGAATTTATTGAAATAAAAAAACTTATAAAAAAAAACCAAAATAAAAATGTAAAATTTTATTTAAAAAAATATATAAAAAATCCTTATCCCTACTATAAAAAATCTCATATCCTAATTAATACATCTTTTTTTGAAGGAAGTAATAATTCTATAGTTCAAGCTATTAATGAAAATTTAATAATCCTTGCATCAAATGTCCCTGGTGGAAATAAAGAGTTATTACAAAATAAAAAATTCGGAATTTTTTATGAAAAAGATGATGCTAGTGATTTAGCTAAAAAACTCAAAAAAATGATTGAGAATTATTCTAAATTTCAATCAAAATTGAGTTTTAAAAAAGTTTTTTTAAAAAATTTTACTAGTAATTTCAGTAATGAAAAAACTCTGAAAGTAATTAATAAAATATAATTCTTCTATTTTATATTTTTTACAATGAAAAAATCATTATTTTAAATTATCTATTATATCGATTAGTTGATTATTTTTATTTGGTAAAATTTTTGAATATTTTTGACAAAAATTTTCTCGTGCTTCTTGAGTAGATTTGTCAAACCACCATGCTGGAACGTCCTTCCATATTTGATTAATAAATTTTGCTGCTTGCTCTTTATCGTCAAAAAAAATATTTTTTTCTTTAAGATCTTTCAAATCTTCGACTGTTTTTTCGTTAAGAAGACACTCATCAATATTAGCAAAAATTATTGTTGGAATATTACACGCTAGAGTTTCTAAATAGCCTGTTCCTATATAAGTCTGTAAAACTAGCTTTGATTTTGCAATTAAATTAAATATCTTACTATATCCTAAATCTACTCGAAGTTTTCCAAGAGCATTTTTGAAAATTTCATCCTCATTCCAACCAAACTTTCTTGCATGAAATCTAAGAACTAAATCATTTTTTATTATTTCTTTATCTAATTTTTTACAAAATTCTATATTTTCATAAAAATATTTTTTTATTTGATTTGTTCCTGAATATGAATTTATTCTATGTGTATATTTAGTTTGTGACCTAAGTATCATAAGCAGGTCTTTATTTTTTCTGTTATATTTTATTTTTTTTATGTTTTTAATTATCCCAAATGGTACAATTTTTTTATCTTTAGAATTATTCCACCCCCAAGAAAGATATTTATCACAAATCTTTAATTCATAGTCTTCCATTGAGGAAAATAAATATTGTCCATAAACCCCGCCGTGTTGACCAATAATTAATTTGGCGTCATTTTTTTCTATACACTCAGCTACATATCTTGATTGGAAAGTTTTTTGCATAAAATGAGAGGTAAAAATTACCTTGGGTTTTTTTGGCCAATTCATTTTATCTATATGATTATTAATCAAGTCAAAATCTTCCATGAAAGATTTTGGTAAAAATTTAATTATATTACTTTTAATAAATTCTTCAAATACGTTATCCGCAACAAAATTCAGATGCTTTGTTCGACTCTTATCATCTATATTTGTTTCAAAAGATTTTATTCCCTCTGAATATCTTGGAATACTTTTTAATTTTAATGATAAAAAAAGTTCTTGAAGTTTTCCTAAATAACTTTCTGATATTAAGACATCTTGAGATCCAATTATTTTTTCGGTCATTGAGGAAAAAAAACTTAGAAATTTATTTTTTTTTGAGTAATTTAGTCTCAAATATGCTCTATAATTCTCCTCATCAACAAAATTTGAGAAAGACTTTTTTATTGGAAATTTAAACTTTTTGAAATTAATCAAGTTTACATATAAAAAGTAATTCCATGTATCTGTAAGAGTATACCTAGAAAATTCTTCAAAATTATTTGATATGAATTCTTGTTTTTTTTCTTTATTAAGAATTATAGTCTCAATTTCTTCATCTTTATTTTCTTCAAAAAAATACTTTAAATTTGAGTATCTCTCTAAAATTATTTGTAAAAGCGTAAGTAACCAAGGGGATAATAATATTTTCCAATATCTTTCACTATAATTTTTTTGATGATAATCATTTAAAAATTTAATTAATTCTAATAAAACTTTATTCTCTAAAATCTTTATATATTCATAATCTTTTTTCAATTTTGATCTATCATCCCAATGGTATTTAAATATCTGGTATTTTTTTTTATCCAAAGAAGAAAAGTTATTATTTTTTTGACACCAATCCCCTAAGAATATCATAAATTCTTCATGTTTCCATGTGCTTGGTAATGCAGTAGTGACTAATAACTTTTTGGACATTGATTATTTAAAAGTAAAAATTTTTATAGTTTTTTCTTTTAATAATATAATTGATAATCTTCTTATTATATTTCTTAAAATTATTAGAAATTTACTTAAAAAATATTCTTCTTGAAATTGATAATTAAAAATAAAGTAGTAATAGCCTTTAATTTTTTTTTTTAACGTATTTTTTTCCTCTAAATCATATTTAAAATCTTTAATAAACTGACTAAAAATAACTTCTATGAATAATATATCTTTTTTTGTGAGAACCGACCTCCACCTTTTTTTAACTTCTAGCGGATCATAAAAATTTGCTGGTGGCAATTCATGAAGTTCATCTTTCGCTAGATATGATGACTCACCAAGCCAATTGGTGCCCATAAAACTTTGTTTCAACATTGTTTCAGAAAAATCAATATCCATCCAATTCGCTAACTTGGTCATTTCTTGCCTTAGGTTTTTATGCATTGACTCATTGGTAAGAGAATAAAGGTCATTTTTATTTAATTTATATAACTTATAAGCTGAAAACATGTGTAATAACATGGTGTCCATTTGATAAGAATTAATCTTTTTCGATTTGTTTGAATTTTTCATTCTTAAAATCCCTCCACCTAAAACAGCTTTAGGGTCTCTATAAATAATTATATTTCTTGCACTAAAATATTTTTTATATTTTGGAAAATGCCAAGCTACATGCTCATGTGCAACTATGCACTTTTTTTTACTTATGTTTATTTTGTGTGTTTTGCAAAAAGCATAATGAATAGCAAAAAACAAATCTCTTATTAAAAAACTTTTATTATTTGAGAGATAGTCATTAATACTTTCAGTAAAAATTTTTTTTTGATTCAAATCAAATAAAAATTTTCTTCTTTTTAATTGATATGACACATCATCATAAAACATATTTCCCAAAAGTTCAGACGCATATTTTGGAACATTAAGTTTATCGAGATTAATTTTATTTATTTTTTGAATTTTATGAAGTGTTCTAAAAAAACTAAAAGCTGGCATAATGATAATATCTTTATGCATATCAAGCAGGCTATGCGTCCAATCAATACCTGCATGTCCAAAGGAACTTAGCATATATACTGGTAAATCATCAATTTTCATTAATTATTTTGTTTTAGATATCTTTGAATAAATTATCAATAATAATATAAATTAGTTGTTTATATAATCATATTTTCTTTTATACATAATTTTTATCAATGAAAAATAACATAAAAAATCTTAAAGAATGGGAAAAAAATTATTTTGGAATTATTTCCTCTCAAAAGCAGAGTCCAATATATTTTTATCTAAAATTTTTAAATTCTAAAAAGTTTGAAAAAATCAATGGCGATATTGTAGAAGCTGGAGTTTTTAAGGGATCTAGTCTAATTTCAAGTGCGTTAATTCTTAAATCAAAAAAAGCATTTAAAAATAAAAAAATATGGGGTTATGATACTTTTACAGGTTTTCCAAAATACTCTAAAAAAGATGATTTTGAGCAATTTAGGAAATTATACGAGACAAAGCAAATTTCACTTGGTCACTTCAAAGATATATTAAAATTGAAAAAATATCACAAACTTTTAAGGAAAACTAACATAAAAGTAGATAATATTTCATCATCGAATAAATTTGATAATACAAGTGTACATCTAGTAAAAAAAAAAATTAATTTTTTTAGCTTATCTTCAAAAATTAATCTTATTAAAGGAGATTTTAAAAGGACTTTAAAAATTGAAAAAAATCTTCCAAAAAAAATAAGTGCTGGTTTAATTGATTGTGATTTATTTGAGGGTTATGAAGTTACATTAAAATTTTTCTGGCCAAGACTATCTATTAATGGAAGGTTATTTTTAGATGAGTATTATTCTTTAAAATTTCCAGGTCCCAGAATTGCAGTTAATTCATTTTTAAAAAAAAATAAAGATGCATTTTTAAAAAAGGAGGGAATGACTGGTGATTTTGAAAGATGGTCAATAATAAAGATGGATAAAATTTGAAAAAAATAAAAAAAAATAAAGGTATATTATTTTGGATTACAGGATTAACTGGAAGTGGAAAAACTGAAATTTCAAAATTAATTAAAGAGTTTATATCTCACAAATTCGGAAAAACATTAATCATTAATGGTGATGATATTCGTGATATTTTTGATATTAAAAAATATGATAGGGAAGATAGACTTAAATTAGGTAAAAAATATACTTTACTCGCTAAACATATTACTGATCAAAATATTAATGTAATATTTGCTGTAGCTGGTTTATTTGATGACTTAAGGAAATATAATAGAAAAATTATAAATAATTATGTTGAAATTTATATTAAATCTGATTTGGCTAGAATTGTTAGTCATAAAAAAAAACCATTATATAAAAAAAAAAATGTTGGTAAAATTTGGGGTATAAACTTAAAGCCTGAATTTCCAAAAAAACCAGATATAACCATAGAAAATGATTTTACTATTCCACTTAAAAGACTTGCAAATAATCTTAAAAAAGAAATAGAAAAAAAGTTTAATTAGTCTTTCTTAAAATCATTCTACAAATATGTGGACGCTCATTTTTAAATTTTGCAAAATTATAGCTCGATGCTTTAAAAATAATCTTAAATCCATACTCTTTAGAATTTTTTATAAAATTTTCTACATCTATAAATCGTCTATAATGATCAGAAATTACCTCGTTATAACTTATCTTTTTCCCTTTTTTCATCATTGGGTCTTTAGTTGTTCTAAATTCTAAAAAAAGTTTAGACTTTTTCATCATAACTTTTTTAATGTTCCTAAGAAAACTTTTTTCTGATTCTTGATCAATAGTGTGTAGGAAGAACCTACAATAAATATAATCGTATTTTTTTCTTATTTTAAATTTATCAGAACAAGCATCTTTTACCTCGAAAATATTTTTTAATTTTTTTGAGTTATTTTTTATTGCAATTTTAGAAATGTCAATTCCTTTGCACTTAATACCTTTTTTGATAAAAAAAAATGTATCTCTTCCATTTCCACATGCAACATCCAAAAGAGAAGAATTTTTTTTAAAATATTTAACGCTAAATCTTGCAAAATTACTTTCATCTAAAAGAGAAAATTTACTATAAAAATTATTCCAATAAGAATTCCTTCTAAAATTCATAGCTCTTATGTAGATATTTTATTCAAATCATATATATGATCTGAAATTTTAAGTGGTTCATTTTCATGCGAAACAATGATAAGGGTAATTTTATCTTTCATTTTTAAAAGTTCATTAAGAATATTTCTTTCTGTTTCCTTGTCTAAAGAGTTTGTAGCTTCATCCAAAATTAGCAATTCTGGAGAAAAATATAATGCTCTAGCCAAACCAATTCTTTGTTTTTGACCCCCTGAAATTTTTACTCCTCTTTCACCAACGATTGTATTTTCCTTTTCTTTCAAACTCTCTATATACTCTTTTAAACCCGCATTTATTATTGCATTATATAATTTATCACTGTTAATCTCGGAGTCTTCTATACCAAAAGCAATATTTTTTTTTATACTTGCATCAATTAAGAAAACAGATTGTGAGACATAACCTAGTTTATTTCTCCAGTCATCCAAATTTTTAAAAATACTTACTCCATCAACAAGAATTTCACCTTCAATCGGTACTATTAAACCAGAAATAATATTCAATAAAGAGGATTTTCCAGATCCACTATCTCCTTTTATGCCAATAAAATCATTTTTATTTATTACTATATTAAGATTATTAATTAACATTTTTTTTTCAGGGTATTTAAAAAATAAATTTTTAATTTCAATTTTTTTATTAAAATGAATTTGTTTTAAATTTTTATTTTGTTTAATCTTAGTATTCATTAAATTTTTATAATCTTTAAGTTGTGAGGCAATAATATCTAAAGAGGGATTTAAATAATTGAAATTTTGAAATGAGGAAAAAATTTTTAATATTGACGGAATTATTTTAAAAGCAGATGCAGTGTATAAAGCTAAGATTGGAATTATATCCTTTGGGTTATTACTTGCTTGAATTAAAAAGTATATTAATAAGATTACAATGATTATTCCAAGCAATTCGACAATATACTTTGGTAAAAACTCAATAATCTTAAATTTAAAATTTATATCTAAAAGTCTTTTTTTTATCTTAAAATTTTGTTTGATAAAAGAATTGGAACAATTATTTAAAATAATTTCCTTAAATGCATTAATTCCTTCATACAGATTTTTTGTTAAAAAATAATTAGTATCAAATCTATCTTTACCCCAAATTTTAATCTTTTTTTTTGTCATCAAATTATAGGCTAAAATAATAAAAATAATAAAAATAATTGTATTTATTGTAAACAATGGTTGTGCAAAAATTAGCAACGTTATTAAACCCAATACAATGATCACATCATTAATTAAAGTTAAAACACGTAAAAGTATCGAGTCTACTACTCCACTCTCTGAAATATTTCTAATTAAAAGCGCAGAATTTCTATTAGTGTGAAACTCATAACTTTGCCTAAGATAGTAAGAGTAAATTGTATTCATAACTCTCAAGCTAACAGTATTTATAAAAGCTGTTTGAGCAATATTAAAAAAAACTAGGTAAATATTTTTTAAAAGGAATAAAAAAAATAAAATAATTAACATATTATTGAAACTGATATTGATGTCACTAAATCCATAATTTTTTAGAAAATTTGATATATAATTTTCATCAATTATAGATCCTACTAAGGGTAAAAATGATCCTACAGTCAACATTTCAAATAACATTGCTATTATCATTAAGAATGTGATTAATAGAGAATAAAACTTTTCTTTATCAGTCAAAATTTTAAATAACTTAAAGAAAATTATATAACTGCTCATAAGTCAGAATTAATTTTTACGTTGATTTGAAAGTTTGTTTAAAGTCAATTTATTTATTTAAAAAATTGTTTTAAATTATTTATAGTAATTTTAGAAGCTAATTCTTCAGACTCATAAGTAAGTCCAGCCATATGTGGTGTAATATAAACATTTTCATAGTCAGAAATATCAAATATTTTGCTTTTACTTGAGGGTAATTTATGCTCATCGCAAACAACATCGGTAGCAAAAAACTTTATCTTTTTTCTTTTAATTAATTTAACTAAACTCATTTCATCGATTACTTCACCCCTAGAGGTATTTATAAGAATACAGTTTTCTTTTAATTGGGCCTGTTTTTTTTTATCGAAAAATTTAAAATTTTTCTTATTTAAATGAATACAAATACAAACTACATCACTTTTTTTCAGCAAATCTTTTAATACTGATACTTGTTTAACTTTTTGATTTTTGATTTTTAAATATGGATCATGAGCCAAAACTTTCATTCCAAATGCTAAAGCATACTTTGCTAAATTGGAGCCAATTCTTCCAAACCCAATAATACCAATTGTTTTCCCCTCTAACTGATTGCCTCTCAAAAATTCCTCAGACTCTCTCCAATTAGCTGATTTACCTAGTGAAATACCTTTATAAAGATTTTTAAATGCAGAAATTAAAAGGGCAAAAGTAAATTCTGAGGAAGCTTTGATACTTTTAATGTGTTTATTATTTCTGATGGATAGAACTTTTATGTTTTTTTTTTCGCAATAATCTAGAGATATGTGATTTACGCCAGTAGACGGTGTTGCTATGATTTTAAGGTTTTTAGCATAATCTAACAAATCATTTTTTATAATAAACTTTGGAGAAGGATGACATATCCAAGCATCAAATTTGTTAATAATTTTTTTAATTTGATCAAAGTGTAATTTATATCCATAATAGACATTAAACTTTTTTTCTAATTCTTTTTTATTTTTTTCTAAAAAATTCATTGGTGAAGTAACTAGTAAATTTATTTTATTTTTTTTTGACTTATAATTTTGATTCAATTTTCCGATTTTACTAGGGTAGTTTTTACAATTTCCATTTTCAATTAACATTTTTGCAATATTAAAATCAAAGATAGTATCAATATTGATAGATTTCTGGTCAGACATTATCATTGGAAAGCTTTTTTTCCCATTTCTACTATTTTTTTCAATTAAAGTTTTTCTTGTCATGGCATAGATTGCTCCATTTCGAATATAACATTCTTCAAAATCTTGTCTCCTTGATCCAATATCTGGTTCTGGATAATCCTTACAAAAATTTGTAACGATATTATTTTTAATTCTCTTTAATCTAGTTGGATGCTTTTCACCAGTATTAACGTAACTAATGACAGAATCATATTTTTTCTTTATTAAAATTTCAACAGCCTTATCAACATCAGTATAATCCCTAAGTGGAGATACACACGGCAATTCAATTATATAATCAAATTTTCTTTTATAAATTTTTTCTGTTTCGATAACAGCATGTTTCAATGCTGTTACTGATGGCACTTTATCTCCTGAAAGTATTTTTGGTCTTTTAAATGGTGCTTCTGCACCATAAATTTTAGCAACATTTCTAATTTTGTTTGAGTCCGAGGAGACAATTATTTTATCAATATATTTACTTTTTAAAGCAGCATATATTGAATAGCTTATTAATGGATGGTTATTTATTTTTTTTATATTTTTTTGTTTAATGCCCTTTGAGCCTCCTCTTGCCAATATAACAGCCAAACAATTTCTTTTTTTCATCATAATGTTATTTGTGAGAATTTGTTTTTTTCCAAAGCTGACTTAATATCAATGATGAGACTATTTTTTTTTATTTTTTTTTTAAAAAATTTAAATTTACCCAATATTTCTTTATGGGGAACAGCTAATATTAAAACATCAAAAAAATTATCTTTTAAATTATTAATTTCACTCTTTTCTAAAAAAAGTTTTTGATGATATTCATTTAAATGGGTAATTATAACCAGTGGGTCATGTATTCTTATGTACGTTTTTTTTTTTAAAAAATGATTAACTAAATCTTCTATTTTTGAGTTTCTTATATCAGAGCAATTTTCTTTAAAACTATAACCTAAAACTAAAACTTTATATCTTTTTTTATCAATATGATTTTTTTTCGCGTATTTATTTACCAAATCATAAACATGTTTTGACATTTGGTCATTAGTTTTTCTGCCTGATAGGATAACTTTGGGATTATATCCAATTTTTTTTGATTTATAAGTAAGATAGTATGGATCAACTCCTACACAATGCCCTCCCACTAGGCCAGGTTCATATTTTACAAAATTCCACTTTGTAAGAGCTGCATTTAATACTTCATTAGTATTAATTCCTAATTTAGAAAAAATAATTGAGAGCTCATTAATCAAAGCAATATTAAGATCTCTTTGGGTGTTTTCAATAACTTTTGCGGCCTCTGCAACTTTTATACTTTCAGCTTTATATACACCAGCTCTAATAATTGAATTGTAAACTTTAAAAATTTTTTTCATAGAATATTTATTTGACGAACTAACTATTTTTTTTATATTTTCAATTTTATGTTTTTTATCTCCAACATTTATCCTTTCTGGTGAATAACCATAAAAAAAATCAAAATTTGCTTTTAGTTTTGAATATTTTTCAAGCACTGGAACACATACTTCTTCCGTACAACCTGGATAAACTGTTGACTCATAAATTACTATTGAATTTCTTTTCATCACTGAACCTACAGTTTTTGATGCACTAATTAGATGACTTAAATCAGGGTTTTTATTTTTTTTTACTGGAGTTGGTACTGTAACAATAAAAATGTTAGAATTTTCTAACTCATTTATATTGTTTGTAAATTTTATTTTTTTTTTTTCTTTATTAGATATTTTTTGATCTTTAAATATATCTATTCCTTTTTTTAATTGATCAATTCTTTCATTGTTAGCATCGTATCCATAAACTTTAAAATATTTTGATAATTTAATTGCAAGCGGTAAACCAACATATCCTACTCCAATAATTGAGATTATATCACTCATTTCAATTTATAATAATATTTAAACCATTTAACAAAGTTTTTGACACCTTCTTCTACATCCACTTTAGGTTTGAATTTGAGTTCTTTTTTAATATTATCGGTCTTAGAAAAAACATCCACAACATCACCTTTTTGTAATGGTAAATAATTAATTCTTGCTTTTCTTTCTAAAAATTTTTCTAGAAGCTTTAAGTATTTTATCAGGTTGGTTCTTTTATTTGATCCAATATTATATATTTTAAATGGGTAAATACTTGAACTTGGATCTGGTTTGCGTGGATTCCATTTTTTATTTTTTTTAGCAGGATTTTTTACTGCTAAAATTATTCCATCAACTATATCGCTTATATAAGTGAAATCTCTTGAATGATTACCTCTATTAAATAAATTTATTTTTTTATTTTTAAGTATATTTTTTGTAAAAATAAAAAGAGCTTGATCTGGACGTCCCCATGGGCCATAAGCAGTAAAAAATCTCAAACCAGTTGTGGGTAAATTATATAGTGCACTATATGAATGAGCCATGATTTCATTAGATCTTTTTGTAGCAGCATATAGTTGAATTGGATGATCTGCGACGTCTTTTTCAACAAAGGGATAATTTCTATTTGCGCCATAAACGCTACTTGAGCTTGCATAAACAAAATTTTTTATCTTATGATCTTTCGATAAACTTAAGACATTAAAAAATCCTACTAAATTACTTTTTATGTATGAAAATGGTTTCAAAATAGAATACCTAACACCTGCTTGAGCTGCTAAATTTACAACAATTTCTGGCTTATATTTTTTAAAAATTTTTTTTAATGGAGTAATTTGTTCTATACTTATTTTATGGAAAAAAAATTTTTTATAAGTTTTAAGAATTTTAAGCCTATCTTTTTTTAATTTTATATCATAATAATTATTAATATTATCTAATCCAATAACATTATAATTTAAATCCAATAATTTTTTGGTTACATGAAATCCTATAAATCCACATGACCCAGTTACGATTATTTTCATAAATATTAATTTTTGATCTAATGAATATATTAAAATTATTTTTAATCAATTAAATACGCTTTTTTTATGGCTAAATTTTATCCCGCAAAAAAAATTAGTTATTATTAAAAATTGATATATATACATTGATTTACATAAATAAAAATGAATACACTAATCTACTATTTAAGATTATTTATAAAATCTAAAATAATTTTTTCAAAACCTAAAAAAAAAGATTATTTGGTATTAGATAAACTTTATATTCAAATTTTTAGTAAATATTTAGGTAAAGATAACTTCAATATTTTAAAAATACGAGGAGAGGAAACAAATATTTATGTTTTAATTTATGCGATATTTAAGTTTGGACTTAAAAATTTATCTCTTTCGTATATTAATTCCTATATAGAATTGTCAAATGCTAAATATTGTTTGAGTTTCAATCATGCAAGAATCGATTTTTACAAAATTAAAAATTTTCATAAAAAATTAAAAGTTATTATTTTTCAAAATGGTGGATTAAATATTAAATTTCCTAATCAACTTTTTGTAAAATCCTTAAAAAAAAGTAAGCTGGAGAAACAATTACTTCAAGTTGACTTTTTTTTAATCTTGAATGATTTTTATAAAAAAAATTTATTTAACTCTTTTATTAAAGCTAAATATATTAATATAGGCTCTTATAGAAATAACTTTTATTATAAAAAAAGTAATAAGGTAAGAAAAAATGTCATTACATTTATTTCTCAATTTAGATTACATGATGTACACCGAGGTTATAAAAATTCTGAATTTTATAAAACTGAAAAAATTATCCTTCCAGTTATATATAACTATTGTAAGAAAAATAAATACAAACTTGAGATACTCGGTGCTGAATGGGAGCCAGAAAAAGAAAAGAAATTTTATCATCAAATACTTAACAATTATGACTGGACATTTCATAAAAGAACAAACAAAAATAATTCTTATTATTACACAGATAAATCAAATATTGTCATTTTCGTTGACTCTAATTTGGGTCTCGAGTCTCTTGCAAGAGGCAATAAAACTATCTCGATAAATTATAGAGGCGAATTTCATAAATCTTACATTAATTTTGGTTACGATTTTTTGAACAAAAGAGGACGATTTTGGACAAACTATAGAGGGTCTAATGAAATTCATAAACTCTTAAATTATGCTAATAAAACATCGATAAAAAAATGGAATAAAGATAATTCAAAAATAATTAATAATATTTTGGAGTATGATCCAGATAACTTAATTTTTAAAAAGATATTAGTAAATCTAAAAAAAAATAAGAATTAAAGATTTATTTTTTTTTATAATTATTTCCCTCTAAGGTCCAAATATGATCTGATCTAAATCTATCACAGATAAATTTAAATTCATTTTCAGTCAAATCTACATAATCTAAAAATTCTTTAAAGTGACGCAAAGGAAACTCTTGGTCATACTTTTTTACTAGTGCTACTGCCTCTTCCCTAGTAATATGACCATCTCTAACTTCATGTGCGGCATCTGAAGTGGCCCTGCCATGACCAAATTTTAACAATGCAAAATAATAATAATATCCGTCAAGTTTATCATCTATACTCGCGTATTTAGAGTAAGTTCCTTCAGATCTTCCCATTGGTTCAGGTTCAAATCCACAATGCTCTACAGCATAATAATAATTATTTTGTGGGATCCATTTTTTATAGTGAAGAATTGAAGCTAAAGAAACACCATTGCAGCTGGTTATTTGAGCTATATCTTTAATATCCTTTATTGATCCACAACCACCACCTATCAATAAAGGTATTTGAAAACTTTTTTTAACTTTTTGGGTTAGATCTTTTTCAAATCCTCTCATTAAACCCTCACAATCAATTGATGACAAAAGTATCTCTCCTGCACCTAATTTTTGACACTCTACTGCCCATTCAAATGCATTAACATGTGTGAATTGTTTTCCATTTTCTGTATAAACTTTATAAAATAGCTCTTCATTTCCATTTTTATTTTTTAAAAAAATTCTTTTATAATCTATCGCTACAACGATTGAGGATGAGCCAAAATATCTTACTGCCTTTTTCAAAAAATCTGGATTTTCAAGAGCATAGGTATTCAATATCACCCTATCAGCACCTGATTTCATTAAATTTCTAATAGTGTCTATAGATCTAATTCCACCAGCAACAGAAATTGGTATTGATATTTTTTTTACAATTTCTTTAAGAATATCATTTAATGAATTTATTCCATATAAACTCGCAACTGCATCTGATAAAATCAACTCATCAGCACCAGTTTTGTAATAATGCTCTATAAACTGTTCAGGTTCTCCAACAATTTTTAAACCTTCAAAATTAATACCTTTGATCAATTTATTATTTTTGATGTCTAATCTCGGAATAATTCTAAAATTTATCTAATATTATTTTAAAAAAAAGTAATGATTGACTTTAAAATCTATTTTATTTTTTTAATTTTATTTAAACTTTTTTGTGTTCCCAAATCTGACCAAAACTCAAATAAGTTGTATGCCTTTATACTAATGTTTTTAGATAAAAGTAAATCAAATAAGTCTGTAATATCTTTCATTTTTTTATTTTTTTTAATTAAATCTAGGACTTTTTTACTAAAAACATAGATACCTGTATTTACATTAATGCTAATTTTTTTTTCATTAAAATTTGTGACGTTTCCTCTTTCTACATCTAATATTCCAAATTGATTATTTTTGTAATAATTTTTAACCGCAATTGTAAAAATAGATTTTTGTAATTTATGAAATCGCAAAAGATCTTCGAAATTAATATCGGAAATTATGTCTGCATTTGAGACTATAAATGGTTTGGAGATTTTTTTCTTGAGTAATGATAATCCTCCTATGGTTCCCATAGGTTTTTTTTCATTTAAATATGAAATCTTAACATTAAATTTATTTCCATTTCCAAAATAGCGAACAATTTTTTTATACTTATAATGAGTACATATTATGAAATTTTGAAATCCATAACTTTTCGCCCTCAAAATAATATGCTCTAAAATAGGTTTGTTATTAATTTTTATCATAGGCTTTGGAATTTTCTTAGTTACTGGCAAAAGTCTTTTTCCAAAACCTCCAGCCATAATAACAAAATAATTATTAATTTTTTTTTTATCCTCTTTGGCAATAAAGTATAAATCAACTACTTTATTTTTTTTTATAACTGGAAGATGGCTTATATCTCTTGATAGCATCAGCTGCCTAGCTTGTTCGTAGGGTATTGTTTTTTTTATTACAAAACTATTTCTAAAATAAATTTTTTCAATTTTGCTATCTAAACTCAATTTATTCAACAATGATCTTCTTATATCTCCATCTGTCAAGGTGCCTAAAAATCTATTTCTTTTATCCACCACAAGCAAAATTTGTAGACCAGTTTGATTTAGTTTCTTAATAGCAAGTTTAATAGTTGTATTTTCTCCAACAGTAATCTTGCCTATTAATTTTTTTTTTGTCATTCTGTATTTAATAAAATACTAGTTTTTGTATTTTTTTTTTATTAATTTTAGTTTTATAAATATAAAATAATCCATGATCTTTAGAAAATATAGGATATAAAAACAATAATTAAATAATACTATTATTAACTTTTTGATACTTTTGTGAAAATAAAATCTAAAAATTTAGTCATAATCGGGAATGGTAAACACGCTAAAGTTATAAAAGATGAGGTTAATAAAAAAAAAGAGTATAAAATTATTAGTATTATCAACTTGTTAATAAACGATACAACAAAAAAACAAATGTGTAATCTTGAAAAATTAAAAAAAATAAAAAAAAATTTTTTTACTGTAATAGCTTTTGGTAGAGGGGATATAAGAGAAAGAATTGTTTATCTTTTAAAAAGACTTAAAATAAAAACCAAGTGGGCAAAGATTATCTCTAAAAATACTATAATTTCATCAAGTGCAAAAATTGGAGATGGAAGTGTTATTGTTTCAGGGTCTATTATCAACACTGGAACTACGATCGGAAAACATTGTTTAATAAATACTGGCTCAATAATAGATCATGATAATGAATTTAAAGATTTTTCTGGATGTGGTCCAGGTACGATAACAGGTGGAAGTGTAAAAGTTGGAAAAAAAAGCTATATAGGATTAGGTAGCAAAATTAAAAACAATATTTTAATAGAAAACTCAGTAATTATTGGTTCCTCTTCTAATGTTATAAAAAACTGTAATAAAGAGTCAATTTACTTTGGTAACCCTGCAAAAAAGATAAGGAAAAAGAGAAAAAACGAAAACTATTTAAAATAATCTTAAAACTTAAAGATGTTTAAAAAAAAAAAAATTTTAGCTTTAATTATAGCAAGAAAAAACTCAAAAGGTTTAAGAAATAAACATCTTCTTCAGTTGGGGAAGCGAAAAATTATTGAATGGAGTTTTTACTCGACAAGTAAATCAAAATTTATTGATAAAATAATTTTAAGCACTGATTGTAGAAAAATAATATCTTTATCAAAAAAATTTAGAGTTAATGCACCTTTTATCAGACCAAGTAACTTATCAAGTGATAATTCCAAGATTAAGGATGTGATAAATCATACCAAAAATTTTCTTAAATATAATGATAAGAAGAAATACGATTTACTGGTGCTTTTACAAGGTAGCTCGCCATTTAGACAAGCTTACCATATAGATGAGGCTATTAAGTTATTTATAAAAAATCAAAAAAAAATTCAAACATTAATATCTGGTTTTAAAATTTCAAAAAAATTCAACTGGATTATGAGTAAAAATAAAAAATTCATCAAATTTAAATTAAGAAATAAAATGTCAGATTTAAGAAGGCAAAATTGTAAAGATATATATTTACCAAACGGTGCAATATATATTTCTAAATATAATGAAAAATTAAAATCTTTTTATACTCAAAAAGCAATATTATATGAAATGCACGAGAATAGTTCTGTTGATATAGATACTGAGCAGGACTTGAAAATTGCTAGACGATTATCTATTTCTAAGCAGAAATTTTAATTTTTTTGAATTTTGAAATATCTTCATCAACTAAAGTAGATGGTTGACCAGGTTTAATACCGTGTTTTTGTCTCCATTCTTTTTCATATTGGTCAATCTTATCGTATTGTTTATGCATCATCATTTCTCTTAAGCCAATAAGTTCTACTGCATTAAAATTTCTAGAAATAACTGCAGACACTCTTGAAGCATCTCCTAAATCCATAACGTAAGCTTCTAAATCATCTGACAAGCCAAACTTTTTACCTTGACCCTTGTACTGATCAAGAATTTCATTTCGATATTCAGTAAACCATAACGATCCAGGATAGGGCGTTGCAAAATGAGGTTTGGTGACTATTCCTAAATCATCCCATGCTTTCATTTGCATTCTAAGCGAGTCGAAATCTTCAGTTGGAAATCCTATAATTTGATTTGGAATTGGTCTAATTCCTGCTTTTAATGTCCAAAAAAAACTTCTCAAATTTGTTTTTCTATTAGAGCCCTTTCCAATAGTTTTTAGTATTCTGTCATCAAAATGCTCATATCCATAGACTAAATGTGAACAGCCATGTTCTGCCATAATCTTTAAAATTTCTGGATTACATAAAGTGGCATGGCTTGTTCCAGACCAATAAACACCATCCCAAGTGCCGTCTTTTTTCTTTTTTGGCACAAGACCCGCTTCTTTCCATCCTTTACAAATTCCTTTTAGCCAAGTTCTCTTTGAATAAACATCCATAGTCATAAAGTTTTCATCTAAAAAATAAATAAAGTTAACGTCATATTTTTTTTTGAGATAAACAGCTTGATTTATTATGTAATCTGTAGAATGAAATCGAATATTTCTTGTAAAACTTCCTTCCTCATCAAATGCTATTCTATTAACTTCGCCATTTTCATTTTTTTCATATCTCATGTCACCAATTATGCCCAAATGATAACAAAACTTACAGACTAATGAACACCCTAAACTACCATTTATGTCCATTCTTCTTGTTGCTAACATTCCTTCTTCTGAGTACATCATTGCGCTATTTTTAAAATAGATTTCCTGAATAGGAAATAAATCGTAAGCAGGGTATGGGAGTTCATCAAGATTATGTAACAATTCTCTTTGTGGAGTAAAAATAATTTTATCATTTTTTCTTAAAATTAATCCTTTTACATTTTCTAAATTTGGATTTTCAGTGTCAAGTGCATTCAAAAGATCTACTATAGTTTTGTAAGACTCTCCAACAAATCCCAAATCTACCTCGGGCAACCACTTCATAGTTTCCTTTGGTAACGAGGTTAGCACTCCACCACCTAAGGCAATTAAAGTTTTTGGACAACATCTAGAAACAAGTTTTACAATTTTTTTAATTGATGCATATGCTGTAGTGATTCCACCTATTCCAACGACATCCCATTCATCAGAAATAAGAATTTCCTTAACTATTGCATCATCTTTTCTCCAAGCATTTTGATCATAAACTTGAACTTGATGACCAGCGTTAATAGCAATGGATGCTAATTGAGCTATTCCCATTGGTATATGTTTAGGATCTTCTTCCTCTCTCACCATTGGGTTTATAAAAAGAATTTTTGCCATATTAGAACATACAAAAAAATTTATGAGTAATCTAGATCATTGTCTCTTAAAAAATGTCTGAATGAGCAATTAATAATTGGCTTTTTGAATAAAATTCCTCCATTTGTGCAATTAAAAGTTTTTGCTTTGCTATTTTGAAGAGCTTCATAAAAAATTTTTTGATACCAATAATAGACATGATCAGTGTAATAAAACTTTTTTGTAAATTTGTTAAAAATTTTTTTATAAAAATATTTAATATTTTTTTTTCCGAAATTTTTTTTTAATAAATTATAATACTGAGTAGACTCCAATGGTGTATCAATGTAATAACCAAAATCCATTCCCAAAAGCGCTATTTTTTTACATTCAAAAATAGATTCTGCAAAAATCCAGCTTGCTGATCCAACATTTCCTAAAGAATTAATTATTGGAAGATTTTTAATTTTATAAATTTTTTTTGTAGTACTATTCTTTTTCTTTATATCATCCAAAAAGGGATGCCACCAAAAGATTTCAGCTTTAATTTTGATAAGTCTTTCTACAACTTTTTTACTTGAGCTTGTACATGCTGCAATATTAAGTCGTGATCCATATTTTTTCGTAAGTTTTAATACATTCTTATTATTCTTTATTTCATTTTTATATGAGACATCTAAATCTTGTTTTCTAAAATAATTATCTTTTCTTAATTTTGAAATTTTTAAATTTTCATCACCAAACCACCTGACAATTCTATCTTTATGTGGATCCAAAGTGACAACTAGATCAGGAATAATTTTTTTTTCTAAGAGGTAATAAAGAGAACTATCTGCACAAATTATTAAAATTTTTTTTCTATTTTTTTTTAATAAATTTCTAAATTCGTTCTTTCTGAGACTTGGACCAGCTGCTACAATCACTGCAAAATTTGATTTTTTATTTAATTTGAGTTTTAGTTTTTTTAATTTTTGATTATCTTTGTCTGTGATTAAATTTTTATTTAATTTTATATTTTTAAGAATTATTTTTATTAAAGATTTTTCTGTTATTCTTGTAATCTTGTTTTGAATACTATTAAAAAACAATTACTTCTACTTTTCGTCTAAGTCCCAATTTACTTTACTTTTTGAGACGTAAACCATGCTTCCACCAAGTCTTTGTTTCGCAGATTTTTCAAAAATTTCTTCTAATTTCTTTTGCTCAGTCAGCTTTTTTTCTTTGATAGGTTTTTTAACCTTAAAGTTACCTTTTAGTAATGACATGTCTAATTATATCTAATAAGTTTGGCAAAATCAACTTTAGTCAATCATCTTTTTTATACAAAATGCTTCAGCAAATTCAGAATTTACACTTGTGCCTCTATATCTACTCAACGCAATGATTGACTCTTTGCTGCGTGGAAAAGGAAATTTTCCAACTTCAGATTTATAGATCTTGAAACCTTTAATTTTTTTTTCAATTTGATTTTTTGTTAGTGTAACAAAATAATTAGGTTTAAAATTATTTCTGAGACTCTGTTCAGTTTCAGAGATAACCTCGTAACAAATCCAATGTTTAATGAAAGGATTTCTAAATGACTTAGAGCATGCTGCAGAAGCATCAAATACTATCTTATGATCTGAGTGTGCATCTGTTGGGTTTGGTATAAAAACTCTATCAGGTTTAAAAGTCTTTATAACTTCATTAATTTTGTTAATAATTTCGTATTTACTTATCATATCTAGTTGGGATGTTGGAAAATCTAATTTTTTTACAAATTCAAGTCTAAAAAATTTCTTTACACTATCTATTTCTTTATCTCGATTCTGAATATTTTTTTTACTCCAATTTTTATTTTTTACCATCGAAGTCACATACAAAACTCCAAATTTTTCTTTATTTCTTTTTTTGACTATTGTGCCACCTAAGCCAAGTATTTCATCATCAGGATGTGGAGCTATAATTAGATTTTTCAAATTAAACTTTCTCCTATTTTTGGTTTAAAATTTTTATTTTTCACATAAATTTTTAAAAAACTATTATAACATTTAATTACTGGATATTGGTTATGGTACATTATAACTCTTCCAGGCTCTACATTTAAATATTCTCTCTTGAATTTCATTTCTTTTGATTTCTCAACTAAAAATTCCTTTTTTTTATATTTAAAATGTGCAAATGGATAAGGGGGCGTTAAAGCTCTAGTAATATTATTGATTGAATTTGCGGACATTCGCCAATCAATTTCACCATCCTTTTTCGTTCTTTTTCTCCAATAATTTCCCAAATTTGGTTTTATCTTTTTAATTATCTTAAGATTATTTTGATTAATACTTTTTACTATCTCAAAAAGCTGTTTTTGCGCTATTGAAATTATTTTTGAGTATAACTTTAGAGAATTATATTCTTTCTTTATAACTATTTTTTTCTGAGAAATTAAATTTCCAGTATCTGGATTTACATCATCATTTATAACAAAAAAAGATGAGGCTGTAGATTTTAATCCAAGAACGATAGACCAAATAATTGGATGTCTCCCTTTATTATAGGGTAATTTTGAAGGATGAAATCCAATAGAATTTTCCTTTACTAATTTCAATATTTTACTTTTAATTAAAACTGGCCAACCAACGCATATCAAATAATCCGGTCTTATCTTTTTCAATTTATCAATTGTATTTTTGGAATTGGTTTTTTTTACATAAAAGTATTTGACATTATTTTTTTTTGAGATTTTAGATAAATTTTTAAAATCGTGATTATAAGATTTTCTTTTTGTAAAAATTGCCTCAAATCTTACTTTTTTCTTTAAAAGAAACTTTAAGATTAGATATGACGAGTTAGCGCATCCAAAAAATACAATTTTTTTCATTTTAAATCATAAAATTTTTTAATCATTAACTTATCTAAATTTATATTTGATAATATTTCAATTATTCTTTTGCTAGATCCACCATTACCAAATAATTTTTCGCCTTTAATTTTTTTGACCAAACTTTTTTTAATTGCTTTAATAATTTCTTTTTTTCTCCAACTTACATTAATTATAGTTTTGTCCATCAATCTACCAGATTGTCTATTTCCAATATTTATCGTTGGTTTATCAAAGTACGGCATTTCCAATATTCCACTTGAGGAGTTACCTAGCATTGCATCTGTATATTTTAACAAAGAATAATAATTTTGTGATCCAAGGGAGCTGAAATATTTACAGTTAGATCTTTTTTTTACATATCTCAATACTTCTTGTTGAATTATATCGCTTTTTAATTCATTGCCAGGACTCGTAAAAATAAAATTTACATCATCTTTAAAATATTCAATAGCGTTAATTAAAACTTTTATATTTTTAATATCAAATTTTTTTTCTAAAGTTTCTGGATGGACTGTTACCAAAATATTTTTTCTCTTTGTAAGATCAATTTTAAGATTTTGCTCAAGCTGTTTTTTAGACAAAAAAATTGTTTTATAAATAGAGTCAACACCAAGGCCGCCAACTAGAAAAACATTTTTGGGATTTTCACCAAGTTGAACGACCCTATTTTTGTAAATCTTATTCGCAGTAAAATGTAATTGAGATAATTTTGTTATTGAATGTCTAAAAGCATCATCCATTAAATTCATTGTTAATTCCCCTCCATGTATGTGCCCAATTGGAATTTGGTTTATATGAGCTGATAAAGCAATAGCCATTGCTTCAAACCTATCTCCCAAAATAATTAATAAATTTATTTTATGTTTTTTGAAAAATTTCGATGATTGAACAATACAACTCGATATTGGAACACTTAAATTAGTTAGTGTTTTATTTTTGATGATCTTTATTTTCTTTGAAATTCTAATTTTATTCTCTAAAATTTCCTTAAACGTGTTACCATATTCTTTTGAAAAATGAGAACCAGTTGCTATTAAACTCACTTTAAATTTTTTTATTTTATTCATTTCTAAAATCAAATTTTTTAACAATCCAAAATCAGATCGAGCCGTAGTTAAAAACGTTATGTGTTTCATCAAATTTTAATAAAGTCGTCTTTTTTAAAGTTATATTTTGATTTTTTTCCAATGACCTCTCTCCATCTTTCGGCGGAAATACCTAAATTTGGTCTTTTACAACTTATGTTTTTTGAATTAAAAAATTCTCCTTTTGAAATATTTCTTATTGCTACTATTGATTTTCTAATTACTATAGAATTTTTAATTTCAGATTTAGATAACAGTTTTTTATTTTGACCTAAAGCAATCTCTGCATCTCTTATTGATTTAACAAATTTAATAAACTCTTTTTTGTTCATACTTGCTTTATGATCAGGACCTTGGGCTTTTTTATTAAGAGTGACATGTTTTTCAATAACTTTTGCACCTAGTGAAACTGCTACAATCGATGCTGTATTGCCCAAAGTATGATCTGAATAGCCAAATTTTATTTGAAATAATTTTTTAAAATTCGCCATTGCTTTTAAATTTGCGTCTTCAATATCAGCTGGATAATTAGTGCTACATTGTAATAATATTATATTGTCTTTTTTAATTTTATTTTTTGATAATATCTTTATTGCTGCCTTTATTTGTCTGGTGTTAGACATCCCAGTTGAAAGAAATATTTTCAAATTGTAATTTGAAACATACTCCAATAATTGATGATTATTTAAATCAGATGATGAAATTTTAATGTGTTTAAATTTATTTCTAATTAATGTTTTTAAACTTTTTATATCAAATGGAGTAACAAGTAATTTTATTTTTAATAGATTACAATAATTGCGTATTTTCTTAATAAATTTTTCATCTATTTCATATTTTTTTAATAATGAAAATTGACTCATTTTTTTTTTGTTTTGAAATTGATAATCAGCTAATGGAGTAGAATTAATTAAAAGTTCTTCAGTCATGTATAATTGAAGTTTAACAAAATCTGCCCCAGCTATTTTTGAGTTTTTAATTATTTTTTTTGCATTAGTGAGTTTTCCATTATGATTTACACCAACCTCTGCAATTATAATGACTTTGCTTGAATTCATCAGCCTAACTTACTATAGCAAGTATCAATATTAAATAGTTAACATTTTTAATATAATTATTTTAGGACAGAAACTTTAAAATTTTATTTATTTGCGCATTTTTAAGATCAATTGTAGTTGGCACACATATTGAATTTTTAAAGACTTTTTGTGCTTTTTTGATCTTGTAAGTTTGAAATTTTTTAAAGGGTTTTTGGAGATGATTTGGTAACCACGGTTTTCTTACATTAATTCTATTTTTTATTAATGACTTTATTATTCTAATAGTGTCAATATCCTTTTTAGAACTCAAAACAGTTAACCAGGAATTATTATCTGCATATGAAGGACGTGGATTAACATAAAATTTTTTATTTGACTCCAATCCTTTTAAATATTTTTTATAAATAACTTTTTTCTTTTTAATAAAAATCTTAATTTTTTTCAATTGAGACATCCCTATCGAAGCCTGGATATTGTTAATTCGAAAATTAAATCCCTCATTTGCATGAATGAATTTAACTGGATCTATTTTATAATGATCAATATAAAGCTTAGATTCTTTTGCAAAAATCTTATTATTAGTGATGATTGCACCCCCACTGCCAGCAGTAATAATTTTATTTGCATTAAACGAAAGACATGAAATATCACCTATAGTGCCTGTAAATTTATTTTTAAATTTTCCTGAAACATATTTGGTGCCTAAACTTTCTGATGCATCTTCAATAATTATAATGTTTCTTTCCTTACAAAGTTTATAAATTTTTTCTATATCACATGCATTACCCCAGACATGTACTAGTACTACTGCTTTAATTCTTTTTTTTGTTTTTTTATTTATTGTTACATTATTTTTAAAATAGGTTTTTTTTTTAATAAACTCTGATACTTTTTCGGTATCAATATTATGATATTCATCACAATCAAAAAAAATCGGGCTTGCATTAAACAATCGACAGGCGTTTACTGGTGCAACAAAAGTTAAAGTTGGCATTATTATTTCATCATTTTGGTTCAAATCAAGCATTTTCATAATTGTTATTAATGCATTTGATCCCGATGAACATAAAGTTACAAAATTTATTTTTAAATATTTTTTTAAATCTGATTCAAATTTAGATATATTTTTTCCAATAGCCAAATTATTTTTTCTGAGTTGCTCTTTTACAATTTTAATTTCTGATTTGGAGATTCTTGGTTCACTTAAATTTAAATATTTCATTAATTAAATATTGTAAATTTTAGACTTAAATTTATCTTTGTTTTCTTGTAGCCAAATAATAGTTTTTATAAGACCTTTTTTAAATGAATGTTTATTTTTCCAATTACAAGATCTTCTTATTTTTAAATTATTGCATTTTAGAATATCAACTTCACTTTTTTTTGGTCTTACTCTTATAGAATTTATTTTTATCTTTTTGTTTGATTTGGTCAATTTTTTTATTAAATTTATAATTTCTCTTACAGAGTATGTCTTATTTGATCCAATATTAAATACTTCACCGTTAAATTTGTCACTGAGTTTTGCAATTTTATAGATCGCTTCACAAGTATCTTCTACGTAAGTATAATCTCTCTTGGGATATAAATTTCCCACTTTAATTTCTTTATTTTTATTTAATATTTGTAAAATAACATTGGGTATTAAACCCCTGCTTGACTGCCTTGGGCCAAAAACGTTGAAGGGTCTTATAATTTTTACTGGTAAATTAAAAGATTTAAAATAGCTTAAAGCCAAATTGTCAGCTGCGATTTTTGTAGATGCATATGGGGAACTTGCTTCGACTGGATGTTTTTCATCAATAGGTATATATTTTTGTTCACCATAAACTTCACTTGTGGATGTTACTAATACATTTTTCATTTTAAGCCTTAGAGCAGCCTCTAAAATATTATAAGTACCGATTATATTTGTATTTATATAACTACTTGGAGCATTATAAGAATATGGAATACCAATTAACGATGCTAGGTGAATTATTGTGTCACAATTTTTTGCTGAAGACTCAACTGATTTCAGGTCTGAAATATTTCCAAGTAAGACACTAAGATTTTTATCATTCTTGTTATTTTCTAACCAACCCCAATTATTATTGGAATTGTAAAGGTCATAGGCAACAACCTTAATTCTTTTTTTTAGTAAATACTCAACAAGATGAGAGCCAATAAATCCACATGCTCCCGTGATAAAAACTTTTTTCATAAGTTATTATAACTTATACAATAAATGTGTTTTAAAATAGAATTATAATGATGAAAATTTTATGAGATTTTTGATAGGAATATTTTTTATCAATACATATAAAAATAAAATTTTTTTCAGTGCATAAATCAAGCCAATTGAGCTATTAGTACTGGTCAGCTACACACATTACTGCGCTTACACATCCAGCCTATCAACGTGGTGGTCTACCACGGCTCTATGGGAAGAACTAGTTTTGAGGTGAGTTTCCCGCTTAGATGCTTTCAGCAGTTATCTCGTCCATACTTAGCTACCCGGCACTGCAGCTGGCGCTACAACCGGTCCACCAGTGGTATGTTCAACCCGGTCCTCTCGTACTAGGGTCAACTCCTCTCAATTCTTCTACACGCATAGCAGATAGGGACCGAACTGTCTCACGACGTTCTGAACCCAGCTCACGTACCACTTTAATTGGCGAACAGCCAAACCCTTGGGACCTGCTCCAGCCCCAGGATGTGATGAGCCGACATCGAGGTGCCAAACACTGCCGTCGATATGAGCTCTTGGGCAGTATCAGCCTGTTATCCCCGGCGTACCTTTTATCCGTTGAGCGATGGCCCTTCCACTCAGAACCACCGGATCACTATGACCGTCTTTCGACTCTGCTCGACTTGTCAGTCTCACAGTCAGGCAAGCTTATGCCATTGCACTCTACGAACGATTTCTGACCGTTCTGAGCTTACCTTCGCACGCCTCCGTTACTATTTGGGAGGCGACCGCCCCAGTCAAACTACCCACCATACAATGTCTTGACACCGGATCACGGTAATCAGTTAGATATCAAGAAAAACAAAAGAGGTATTTCACTGACGACTCCACAAAAGCTGACGCCTTTGCTTCAATGTCTCCCTCCTATGCTAAATATGTTTTTCCTAACACCAATGTAAAGTTGCAGTAAAGGTGCACGGGGTCTTTCCGTCTAACTACGCGAACTCCGCATCTTCACGGAGAATTCAATTTCACTGAGTTGATGTTGGAGACAGCGGAGAAATCGTTACGCCATTCATGCAGGTCGGAACTTACCCGACAAGGAATTTCGCTACCTTAGGACCGTTATAGTTACGGCCGCCGTTTACTGGGGCTTCAGAAATGAGCTTGCACCCATCGCATTAACCTTCCAGCACCGGGCAGGCGTCAGACCCTATACATCCACTTACGTGTTAGCAGAGCCCTGTGTTTTTGATAAACAGTCGCTTCTCCCTGGCTTGTGCCACCCTCAAATAGTTGCCTATTAAAAGGTCTTCCTTATTCCGAAGTTACGGAAGCATTTTGCCGAGTTCCTTCAACATCATTCTCTCAAGCGCCTTGATATACTCTATTAATCCACCTGTGTCGGTTTAGGGTACGGTCTTATGATGGAGCTATTTCTTGGAACCTTTTCGCGGCAAATTCAATCCATTAAGAACTTACAACTTACAAGATTCGTCACTACCATCTGGTTAAGGAATATTAACCTTATTTCCATCGACTACGGCTTTCGCCCTCGCCTTAGGTGCCGACTAACTCTGCGCGGATTAACCTTGCGCAGAAACCCTTGGATTTTCGGCGAAGAAGTTTTTCACTTCTTTTATCGTTACTTATGTCAGCATTCGCACTTCTGATACCTCCAGGATCCTTCACAGGTATCCCTTCAAAGGCTTACAGAACGTTCCGCTACCAGTTGCAATTTTAAAAAAAATTACAAATCCACAGATTCGGTATATGATTTTAGCCCCGTTACATCTTCGGCGCAGAAACTCTATTAGACCGGTGAGCTGTTACGCTATCTTTAAAGGATGGCTGCTTCTAAGCCAACCTCCCGGCTGTTAAGGAATTTCCACATCCTTTCACACTTAATCATAATTTGGGGACCTTATCTGGTGGTCTGGGCTCTTTCCCTCTCGACCATGGACCTTAGCACCCACAGTCTGTCTGCTGAAGAACAATGTTTAGCATTCGGAGTTTTATTAGGTTTGGTAAGAATCTCTTCCCCCTAGCCCATTTAGTGCTCTACCTCTAAACATCTATTTATTCAACGCACTACCTAAATAGTTTTCGCGGAAAACCAGCTATCTACGAATTTGGTTGGCCTTTCACCCCTTACCACAAGTCATCCAAAGACTTTTCAACGTCAACTGGTTCGGTCCTCCGGCAAGTGTTACCTTGCTTTCAACCTGCTCATGGTAAGCTCATTCGTTTTCGGGTCTAATTCATTAAACTTGTCGCCCTATTAAGACTTGCTTTCGCTGCGCCTACACCTAGATGGCTTAAGCTTGCTTAATAAATTAAGTCACTGACCCATTATACAAAAGGTACGCCGTCACTCTAAAAAGAGCTTCGACTGATTGTAGGCATGCAGTTTCAGGTTCTATTTCACTCCCCTAATAGGGGTTCTTTTCACCTTTCCCTCACGGTACTAGTTCACTATCGGTCACTGAAGAGTATTTAGGCTTAGAGGGTGGTCCCCCTATATTCAAGCAAGATTTCACGTGTCCCGCTTTACTCAAGAATTAAATTAAACATTACTCATACGGGACTATCACCCTCTGTGGTTAGCTTTTCCAAACTATTCAAATTTTTTCAATATAATTGCTGGCCTATTCCGTTTTCGCTCGCCACTACTAACGGAATCTCAATTGATTTCTTTTCCTCTGGTTACTTAGATGTTTCAGTTCTCCAGGTTATCTCTTTAAACCTATGTATTCAGTTTAAAGTACCACATAAAGTGGTGGGTTTCCCCATTCGGAAATTTTCGGATCAAAACTTACATACAGCTCCCCGAAACTTATCGCAGTATATCACGTCCTTCATCGGCTTTCAGTGCCAAGGCATCCGCCACACGCCCTTAAACGCTTGATTTATGCACAGAAAAAAATTCTGTGTTGAATCAAATTTTTGTTTGAACATTAATTAAAACTAATAACAAAATTAATGTTCGGATATAGATATTGATATTTATTAATTATTTACAGTTCAAATAGCTAAGTGTTTGGTGGAGGATAGCGGGATCGAACCGCTGACCTCCTGAATGCAAATCAGGCGCTCTCCCAGCTGAGCTAATCCCCCATTAAAATTTTGGTGGGCCGAGAAAGACTCGAACTTTCGACCCCACCCTTATCAAGGGTGTGCTCTAACCAACTGAGCTACCGGCCCCCATTCAAGAGAAACACTAATTTCAAGAAGAGAAATGAGGACGGTCAACATTAACCGTGTATATTATTTAGAGTAAAATTTAATTTACTCATCCTTAGAAAGGAGGTAATCCAGCCGCAGGTTCCCCTACGGCTACCTTGTTACGACTTCACCCCAGTCGCTGACTATACCGTGGTCAAGGGTTTTAAACCTTGCCTTAAGGTAGAACCAACTCCCATGGTGTGACGGGCGGTGTGTACAAGACCCGGGAACGCATTCACCGTGGCACGCTGATCCACGATTACTAGTAATTCCAGCTTCATGCACTCGAGTTGCAGAGTGCAATCCGAACTGAGGTATATTTTGAGGATTTGCTTAACGTCGCCGTCTTGCTTCCTGTTGTAAATACCATTGTAGCACGTGTGTAGCCCAACACGTAAGGGCCATGAGGACTTGACGTCATCCCCACCTTCCTCCAGCTTATCACTGGCAGTTCTTTCAGAGTGCCCAACTAAATGATGGCAACTAAAAGTGAGGGTTGCGCTCGTTGCGGGACTTAACCCAACATCTCACGACACGAGCTGACGACAGCCATGCAGCACCTGTGTTTCGTCCGGCCGAACCGAAAACTTTAATCTCTTAAAGTCGCGACGAACATGTCAAGTGTTGGTAAGGTTCTGCGCGTATCTTCGAATTAAACCACATGCTCCACTACTTGTGCGGGTCCCCGTCAATTCATTTGAGTTTTAACCTTGCGGTCGTACTCCCCAGGCGGTGTGTTTATCGCTTTCGCTGCGACACTGAAAATAAATTTCCAACGTCTAACACACATCGTTTACGGCATGGACTACGAGGGTATCTAATCCTCTTCGCTACCCATGCTTTCGTTCCTCAGTGTCAGTAATGATCCAGAAAGCTGCCTTCGCAATTGGTATTCTTTCTAATATCTACGAATTTCACCTCTACACTAGAAATTCTGCTTTCCTCTATCAAACTCTAGCTGAAAAGTTTTGATGGCAGTTCCAGAGTTAAGCTCTGGGATTTCACCACCAACTTTTTCAACCACCTACGAACTCTTTAAGCCCAGTAATTCCGAACTACGCTAGGTCCCTTCGTATTACCGCGGCTGCTGGCACGAAGTTAGCCGGACCTTCTTATTCGGGTACAGTCATTTTCTTCCCCGACGAAAGAGCTTTACAACCCAAGGGCCTTCTTCACTCACGCGGCATCGCTGCATCAGAGTTTCCTCCATTGTGCAAGATTCCCCACTGCTGCCTCCCGTAGGAGTTTGGGCCGTGTCTCAGTCCCAATGTGGCTGATCATCCTCTCAAATCAGCTATTGATCAAAGTCTTGGTAGGCCATTACCCTACCAACAAACTAATCAAGTGCAGGCTCATCCAATGGTGCATAAAGCTTTCTCCGTAAAGACTTATCCGGTATTAGCACAAGTTTCCTCGTGTTATTCCAGGCCACAGGGTAGATACCTACATGTTACTCACCCGTCTGCCACTAAGTATTGCTACTCCGTTCGACTTGCATGTGTTAGGCGTGCCGCCAGCGTACGTTCTGAGCCATGATCAAACTCTCAAGTTTAAAAACGGCGCACACTAGCTTCCATATAAATTCTAAGAATAAAATTTATATGTGATTGAAGTGTGTACGACAAATTTTTGGTAACCTTAACCGTCCACACTTCTCTTCTTAAAATATATACATTTAAAATAGCTAATTGAGCAAAAGGCTCAATAATTCTCTTTTTGATGTTAAAAATTTAACAATTATTTGAGAAAGTCCGAAGCTTATAGGCTAAAACAGCAAGAAATCAAGCATTTAACATTAAAAAAAACTCAAAAAACCGAGGTTTTAAAGGGTTTTTTTTGATTTTTTTGAGATGTTAAACTATTAATTGAGAAATCAAAAATTTCAGATGTTTTATAAATTAAAATCAAAAATTAAAATTAAAAAAGAGATAATTGCACTTTTTGCTCTACTTTTGATTACTTTAGCGTCTACTATTTATTACAATTATACAAAAAATAAAATTCATCAAAGATATGAAAAAGTAATTGAAAATATTTATTTTAAGAAAACAATAAATCATATTTTTGAGTCACTAGAACCAAGATTCAAAAAAATTAACCATAAAGTCAAACCAAATGAGACATTTGATAGTATTCTTGAAAGCTACGATGTAAATAAAAAAGAAATTTCGATAATAAAAAAAAAACTTTCTAAAAAAATTAACTTAAACAAACTTATTACAGATCAAAAAATCTATTTTACTATAGATCAGACAAATGACTCCATAAGGGAATTTATGTTTCAAATTTCAAATAAAGAAAGGATAGTTTTAACTCAAGATTTAGAAAAAAAAAGTTTTAATGAAGAAATAATATTCACAAAACTAAAAAAAGAAATAGTTTATAAAGAAAATTTAATACTACAAAGCTTATACAAATCTGCAATAGATCAGAAAATTCCTGTGAATATAATTTTAGATTTCGCCCGTGTATATGGATTTCAAGTAGATTTTCAAAGGGATATAAGAAAAAAAGATAAATTTCAGATAATGTATGAAATTTTTATTGATGAGAAAAAAAAGATAATCGAATCAGGAAATATTTTATTTGCAAACTTAATTTTAAATGGTGAAGACAACTCTCTTTATTATTTTGAAAAGCAAGGAAGTATTGGACACTATGATAAAAATGGGAAAAGTATTCAAAAAGCGCTGATGAAAACTCCAATCAACGGAGCAAGATTATCTTCACCATTTGGGATGAGAAAACATCCAATCGATGGCTATAATAAAATGCATAAAGGAACAGATTTTGCTGCACCCAAAGGTACGCCAATTATGGCTTCTGGTTCTGGAGTTATTAAAAAAGCTGGTTGGTGTGGAGGAGGTGGTAATTGCGTAGTTATAAAACACAACTCAACATATCAAACAATTTATGCGCATATGTCTAAATTTGCAAAAGGAATTAGAAATGGAACTAGAGTAAAACAAGGTCAAACTATCGGTTATGTAGGATCAACTGGAAAGTCAACGGGACCTCACTTACATTATGAAGTATTAATTAATGGTAAAAGAGTTAATTCACAAACCTTAAAGCTTCCTTCGGGAAAAATTTTAAAAGGAGATGAAAGAAAATTATTTGAAACAAGAAAGATTAAACTAGATGTTTTGAAATCAGAGAAAATAGTTGGTTTAAACTAATTATTTTAATGCAGTTTTATTCTGATTAAATTTATTTTCTATATTTTCATTTGTATCGACTTTATTTTTATCTTCATTGGTAAAAACTTGATCTCTAATAGAGGTATCATTTTTTGATAGATTTGACTTTTTTTGTGTTTCTCTTTCATTTAAAATTCTCATAAAATGATCAGCATGTTGAAAATAATTTTCTGATAATATTTTATCTCCGATTGATAAAGCTTCTCGTGCAAGATTGTTATATTTTTCAATTAATTTCGAGGCATTATGGTTATTTCTGCTAGGAATTTTTCTTTGAAAATTTTCATTATTTGAAAAATTAGTTACAAATTTAGATCTTTCGCCATTAGGTTTGAAGTTTCTTTCTCCCCTTCTAAAATTATTTCTTCTATTATTGTTATTGTTTCTAAATGTTACCATATAATATATTTTTTATATTTTAGTACAAATTATACATCTGTCATTATTTGCTAAATCTTTAGCAATTTTATTTATATAAAATTTTTTTTTAGTTAATAATTCAATTACCTCTTTTTTTTGATTGTGTGCAATTTCTAATATTAATTTACCTTGTTTTTTTAAAAGTTTAGAAGATTTATCAATTATTTTTTTTAAACTTGATAATCCATCTAAACCACCCGCTAATGCCATTTTTGGCTCATAAAGTAAAATATCTTTATCTAACTTTTTTAAATCAAAATTTTTGACGTAAGGAGGATTAGATACTATTAAATCATATTTGCCCAAGGCAAAATTGTCAATATCTGATTTATATAATTTAAGTCTATTACTTACACCAAGCTTATTAGCATTGATTTTACACAATTTATAGCAATGATCACTTAAATCCACTCCTTTACCTAAAAAATATATTTTCTCCTTTAAGAGTGATAGAATAATACACCCAGAACCAAAACCAATTTCTAAGAAATTAATAGAACTCTTTTTTTTATAAATTTTCAATATCTGTTCAACAAGTAACTCTGTATCAGGCCTAGGAATTAAAACATTTTCATTAATACAGAATTCATACTTCCAAAAAGATTTTAAGCCAATTATATATGCTATTGGTTTCCCTTTAGATCTTAAAAGTACAAGTTTTTGAAATTCAACATATAAATCACGTGGTAATTCCTTTTTTAAATTTAGAATTACATATTTTCTATCCTCATTAAGAACTTTTGACATTAATAATTCACAATCTAATTGAAAAGATTTAATATTATTCTTCTTTAATTCTAAATTTCCATTCATTATTGCAGTTTCTATATTCATTAATTTAAAATATTTAAACTTTCTTCTTGGGCCTGAAGAGTTAAAGCTTCAATCATCTCGTCAAAAACTTCGCCTTGCAAGAATTCATCTAGCTTATGTAAAGTCAAATTTATTCTATGATCTGTTACTCTCCCTTGTGGAAAATTATATGTCCTTATTCTTTCTGACCTATCACCTGTTCCAATTTTACTTTTTCTGTCCTTAGATCTCTCTTTTTCGATTCTTGATCTTTCGAGCTCGTATAATCTTGACCTTAATATTTTCATTCCTTTTGCTTTATTCTTATGTTGAGATTTTTCATCTTGCTGAGAAACAGATAAACCTGTTGGAATATGTGTAATCCTCACAGCACTATCTGTAGTATTTACGGATTGCCCACCAGGACCCCCAGCTCGGAACACATCAATTCTTAGATCAGAATCATTAATTTTCAAATCAACTTCCTCTGCCTCAGGTAGAACCGCAACAGTTGCAGCGGACGTATGTACTCTTCCTTGTGTCTCGGTATCTGGCACTCTCTGTACTCTATGAACACCGCTTTCATATTTCAAAGTTGAATAAATATTATTACCTTTTATTGATGCTATAACTTCTTTTAGGCCACCAGCTTCACTTCTAGAAATAGAAATTAATTCAACCAGCCACTTTTTTTTGTAGCTTACTTTTTCATACATTTTAAAAAGATCTGAAGCAAACAAACTTGCTTCTAAACCACCAGTCCCAGCCCTGATTTCAATAATTGCATTTTTTTTATCTGCTTCATCTTTAGGTAATAAAAATAATTTTAATTTTTTTTCGTTTATATCTTTTTGAGCCTCTAAATCTGCTAATTCTGTCTCTGCCATTTTTAATAAATCAGGGTCAGAATTTCTATCCTCTAAAATTGATTGGATCTCTTTTTTATTTTCTTCATAAGTAGCATAAATTTTGGCAATTTTTATAATTTCAGAAAGATCTGCATATTCTTTAGATTTTTCTGCAAAAGAATTCTTATCAATTTCACTTGAAGATAATTCTTTTTCTAGTGATGCATGTTTATTTATTAAATCATTTACAGTTTTTAAAGGTATCATTTTAAATCATCCAACTCACAAACTTTTTTTTCAACTTCACTTACCACTTTTTCAATCATATCCTTTGTTAAAACTTTTTCTGACTGTACTCCTGATAAATAAAGCATATTATTACCATTTTGACCGCCAGTAATTCCTACATCCGTCATAGCTGCCTCTCCTGGGCCATTAACTACACAACCTATTACTGATAAAGTGATTGGCGTTTTTATATGAGAAAGTTTTTTCTCTAAAATCTTAACAGTCTCAATTACTTTAAAACCTTGCCTTGCACAAGATGGACAAGAAATTATTTTTACACCTCTTTCCCTTAAATTAAGAGATTTTAATATCTCATTTCCTATTTTAACTTCCTCAACAGGGTTATCAGATAAAGAAATCCTTATTGTATCACCTATACCATCTAATAGTAGTGTGCCTAATCCAATTGATGACTTAATGCTGCCAGGAATGTATCCTCCTGCTTCAGTAATTCCTAAATGTAATGGATAATCGGTAGATTTTGATAGCTGTCTATAAGCCTCTATTGACAAGAAAACATCTGACGATTTCACACTTACTTTTAAATTTAAAAAGTTTTCATCCTCAAGGATTTTTATATTTCTCAAAGCACTTTCAACTAATGCTTCTGGACATGGTTCTTTATATTTTTCTAAAATGTCTTTTTCTAAAGATCCTGCATTCACCCCTACTCTAATTGAACAATTATTATCACTTGCAGCTTTAATTACTTCTTTAATCTTATTTTTATTACCAATGTTTCCAGGATTTATTCTTAAACAACTAGCGCCACTTTCAGCAGCCTCTATAGCTCTTTTATAATGGAAATGAATATCTGCAACTATAGGTACATTAACATTTTTGATAATTTCTTTTAAAGCTTTAGATGAACTCTCATCAGGACATGAAACTCTGACAATATCAGCTCCTTCTTCAGTAATTTCATTTATTTGTTTAATTGTAGCTTTTATATCTGTTGTAAGTGTATTTGTCATTGACTGAACAGATATTGGGTTATCTCCTCCAACTTTTACTTTACCAACATGAATCTCTCTCGTTTTTCGTCTTTTTATATCTCTAAATGGTCTAATACTCATTTTTTTTGGTCTAATTTAAATTCTTTATGAAGCGCAATCAAAGCCTTTTGTGTATTTTTTTTATCAATCAGAACTGAAATTTTAATCTCAGATGTTGAAATTACTTTGATATTTATTTTTTTATTTGCCAATGATTGAAACATTCTAAACGTCACTCCAGGTGTTGTTATCATGCCAACTCCAATTACCGAAATTTTTGAAACATCTTTTTCAAAAAGTAATTTTCTATAATTAATAGAATTATTTTGTTGAATAATTTTTTTTGTTTTATTCAAGTCATCTGATTTAATCGTAAATGTTAAATCTGTTTCTTTTCCATTAGCAGAAATATTTTGAACAACCATATCAACATTTATTAAATTTTTAGATAGTGGTTTAAAAATTGCTGCAGCAACTCCGGGCTTATCCTTCACACCTATCAGAGAAACTTTTGAGTCATTTTGAGTTGAGGAAATTCCAGTAACAATTTTATTATTAAAAATATTAGATCTTTTAGTTATCACTGTTCCTGACCTTTTAGAAAAAGACGATTTTACCTCAATATTAATTCTATTTAATCGTGCATCTTGTATTGAAACTGGTTGCATAACTTTTGCGCCCAGTGAGGCCATCTCCAACATTTCTTCGTAAGAAATTACTTTTATCTTTTTTGCATTTTTCAACTTGTTAGGATCAGTTGTGTATACTCCCTCTACATCAGTATAAATTATACATCTCTCTGCTTTGAAAAACTTTGCAATCATAATTGCGCTCGCGTCAGATCCACCTCGACCTAGAGTTGTTATTCTATTTTCATCGTTAAGTCCCTGAAACCCAGTTACTATTGGTGTGCCGCCTTTTTTTAAATATTTAATGATATCTTTTTTATTTATCTTATTTATTCTCGAGTTTTTATATTTTCCTTTAGTCAAAATCGGAACTTGCCAAGATAACCAAGATCTAGATTTATACCCTTCATGAATTAATCGTCCAGCTATTAAAGAACATGCAACTTGTTCACCTGAGGAAACCAAAACATCATGCTCTGATTCTGAAAAACTATCGCTAATCTCAAAAGATTTTTTTATTAACTCATTTGTCACACCACTCATAGCTGATGAAACTACAATTACCTTGTAGTTTTTCTTTTTGTAATCAATAATTATTTTAGCAACTCTTTTAATCTTTTTGATAGTGCCAACTGATGTACCCCCCAAATTTTAATACGACAATTTTCATGATAAACTAATCTTTTAAATTTAAAAAATATTGAATAAATACATGTTGAATATAAAGTCAACTTACAAATGAAAAATAACACAATTAATAAAAAAGAAATAGAAAAATTTTCTAAAATTGCGGAAGAATGGTGGAATCCTGAAGGTAAATTTAAACCATTGCATAAATTTAACCCAATTAGAATTTCATACATAAAAGAAAATATTATTGAAACATTCAAACTTGGTTATAATAAGACTCCCCTTAAAGATATAAAAATTCTTGATATAGGATGTGGTGGAGGTTTGTTATCAGAACCTATGTGTAGATTGGGTGCTAGAGTGACTGGAATAGATGCATCTGACAAAAATATCAAAGTTGCGAGACTTCACTCAAAAAAAAATAATCTTCAAATAGATTACTTCTGTTCATCACCTGAAAAATTTGACACTAAAGAAAAATTTGATGTTATCTTGAATATGGAAATCGTAGAACATGTCGAGGATGTAAATTTTTTTTTAAAATCATGCAGTAAACTACTAAAAAAAAATGGAATTATGTTTGTGGCAACCTTAAATAAAACATTGAAATCTTATATTTTTGCGATTGTAGGAGCTGAATACATATTACGTTGGCTTCCAATAGGAACACATGAATGGGGAAAATTTTTAAAACCTGAAGATTTAATTTCAATACTTGAAAAAAATGATCTTAGGGTAGATAAAGTAGATGGAATGAATTTTAATTTAATTAAAGATAAATGGAGTGTAGGTAATGATAAGTCAGTAAATTATATTGCCATGTTTATTAAAAATTAATTATTTTTATTCTCAAACCAAGGTAATATCTGAGCATCTATGCCCTCTTCTTTAAGTTCTTTTAAATCCTGCTTTGAAGCAGTTCCGTATATACCTTTATTTTTTTTTTTACTGTTATAATGTATTGATCTCGCCTCATAAGCAAAGTTTTCACCAACATAATCAAAGTTATTTTTGATAAATTTTTGATATTCTTTTATTGTTTTTTTTATTTTTTGATATCTTATAAGATCTTTCTTTTCATTTTTACGGCTTAAATTTTTACTAATTAACTTAGGTGCCATTAAATTTTTTTCTACTTTTAGAGATCCACAACCAAGACAGTTGAGCAACTGTTTCTTTTTAAGCTTATCGTATTCTTTTGAAGATGCAAACCAACTATCAAATACTAGATCACACTTTTTACATAATAAATTATATTTAATCATAATGTTTATCTAATCATTTTTATAAAAGTTTCAATATAGCTAGCTTCTATAGTCTGAATTAATTTTAATATATTCATTTGTCAAATCCATAGTATAAACGGTAAAATTTTTTTTTCCGTTTCCAACATCAACAGTAAGATTAATATCTAATCCTTTCATGTACTTTGCAGCTTCATTCTCATTATATTGATTGTGAATTTTTCCCTTATTTACAATTACTAAATCACCAAATTTTATTGATAATTTATTTAAATTTATATCTACATCAGATTTTCCAATCGCCATGATTATTCTACCCCAATTTGGATCTTCACCCGCGATTGCAGTTTTTACTAATGGAGAATTAGCAATTGAAAAACCAATTTTTTTTGCATCCTGCTCGGTTTTGGAATGTAAAACATTAATAGTTACAAATTTTGAAGCTCCCTCTCCATCAGCCACAACTCTTTTTGCTAAATTTAACAATAGACTGTTCAGAGCTTCATCAAATGATTTGATTTTTTTATCATTAATTGTCTTTATTAAAGTGTTTTTTGCTTTACCAGTAGAGAAGATTGAGATCATATCATTAGTGCTAGTGTCGCTATCACACGAAATTGCATTAAAGGTATTCTCAATATTTTTCTTAAGTAATTTTTTTAATACATCATTAGAAATATCAGCATCAGTAAAAACATAAGCTAATGTAGTTGCCATATTTGGTTGTATCATGCCAGAACCTTTTGCTACTCCATAAATCTTTACATTTGTATTTCCAATTTTGCATTCTTCCATTGCTATTTTTGGCTGTGTATCAGTTGTCATTATTGCTAGAGCAACTTTCATCCAGATATATTTGTTTTGAGTATATTTGATATTTTTTATTAGCTCTGGAATTTTTAACTTAATTTTTTCTTCAGGGAATTTTTCCCCGATTGTTCCAGTGCACCCAAAAATAAGATTTTTTGGCTTAATTATTTTAGGATCATCTTCATCTTCTTTCTGTTTTTCTGTAAGTTGTTTTGAAATTAAATCTGCAAGATGTTGCATGCTTTTATAACCGTGCTCACCTGTGAATGAGTTTGCATTTCTAGTATTGACTACAAGTGAAAAAATTTTTTGAGTTTTTTGATTTAAATTCCATTTGATATTTTCTGACAAAATTTTAGACTGTGTATAAAGTGATGCAAAATTTGCACCGTCACGAAAGTAGAACATTGCAAGATCATCCCTTTTAAAATTATACAAATTAGCACTAACTGAGGACACTGCTAAACCATCTAGGTGGTCAAGATCTTGATATTGCCCCATTTTTCGATCGTGTGATTTTGAGGCTAAAAAATTTGATAAATTGATTTCCATGATATTTAAAATTTAAATTAAATCACTATATTAAAAGTTGTAATTAAAATGTATATCAAAAACTAATGTTAAATCCTCTAAACTTTATTTCTAAATTTATTAAATCTGGCAATAAAAAGGAGTTAGATAGGATTGGCAAAATAGTAGACCAAATCAATCTTATAGAAGAAAATATAAAAAAACTTAATGATAAAGAGTTTCCTGAGAAAACTATTAAATTAAAAGAGAAAATAAAAAAAGGAACTTCTTTTGACAAAATTCTACCTGAAGCTTTCGCTTTAGTAAGAGAGGCCTCTTTAAGGACAAGAAGTGAGAGGCATTTCGATGTTCAAATAATAGGTGGAGTTGTTTTGCATGAAAATAAAATAGCAGAAATGAGAACTGGAGAAGGTAAAACTCTTACAATTGCTTTAGCAGCATATTTAAATGCTTTGGAGGAAAAAGGGGTTCATATTGTGACGGTAAATGATTATTTGGCGAAAAGAGACTCATTGGAGATGGGTAAAATTTTCAGTTTTTTAGGCTTAACGTCAGGCTATATAAATAATGATCAAAACGATGAGGAAAGAAAGAAAAATTATGATTGCGATATTACTTACGCAACAAACAGTGAATTAGGATTTGATTATCTTCGAGATAACATGAAATATTCAAAAGAAGAAATGGTTCAAAGAGGGCACCATTTTGCAATAGTTGATGAAATAGATTCATGTCTTATTGATGAGGCAAGAACTCCTTTGGTAATTTCAGGGGCTGCAGAAGATAAGACTAATCAATATGTTGCCGTGGACAAAGTAGTAAAGCTTCTGAACAAAAATGATTTTGAGGTCGATGAAAAAGATAGGAATATTTTATTAACCAATGAAGGCATTAATCATATTGAAAGTTTATTCTCTAATGCAGGAGTTTTAAAAAATAATAATTTTTATGACCCAGAAAATCTTGATTTAGTTCATTTTGTTAATCAAGCTTTAAAAGCAAACCATCTATTTAAAAAGGATAAGGATTATCTTGTTAAAGACAACAGTATCAAAATTGTAGATGAGTTAACTGGCCGAATATTAGAAGGTAGAAGATTTGGTGATGGTCTCCATCAAGCTATTGAGGCAAAGGAAAAAATCGAGATACAGGCTGAGAATCAAACTTTAGCGTCTATCACTTACCAGAATTATTTTAAACTTTATAAAAAGATATCTGGATGTACAGGTACAGCTGCTACTGAGTCTGAGGAGTTTTTTGAAATCTATGGTCTGAACGTAATTGTAATTCCAACTAATAAAGAAATGATCAGAAATGATTTTAATGATCAAATTTTTCGAACTGAAGCAGAAAAAAATAGTGCAATCATTAAAAAAATTAAAGAATGTCATGAAAGCGGTCAGCCTCTTTTAGTCTTCACATCTAGTGTGAGTAAATCCGAGATATATTCCAAATTACTTAAAGAGGAAAAAATTGAACATATAGTATTAAATGCTAAGAATCATGAAAATGAAGCAGAGATTATTGCTAATGCTGGTAAAGCTAAATCAGTAATAATCACGACAAGTATTTCTGGTAGAGGTGTAGATATTCAACTAGGTGGAAAAAAAGGATCAATTCAGGCTGATCAACTAAAAAAAAATAAAGATTATATTAAATCTATAGGTGGTTTATTTGTTATTGGAACTGAAAGAATGGAGTCTAGAAGAGTAGACAATCAAGCAAGAGGAAGATCGGGCAGACAAGGAGACGAAGGAAGTTCTATTTTTTATGTAAGTTTAGAGGATGACCTTATGAGAATTTTTGGATCCGAGTCTATGAACAATATTCTTCAAAAACTTGGTCTCAAGGATGGTGAAAGTATAGATCATCCTTGGATAAATAAGGCTTTAGAGAGAGCACAACAAAAAGTTGAGGCACGAAATTTTGATATTAGAAAAACTCTCATAAAATTTGACAATGTTTTAAATGATCAAAGACAAGTGATATTTGCTCAAAGAAAAGATGCTATGGATAGTGAAAAAATTTTTGATTATTCAGATAATTTTTTATCAGAAATAGTTGAAAACTTAATTAGCCTAAAAATTCAAAAATTATCAAATCCTAAAAATAATGAGTTTAACAATAAATTGAGGATTATTTTTGGAAAAAGTCTAGACGACGATGAATATAATGAATTAATGTCTTTAAGTGATACAAAACTAAGAGAGAAAATTTTTGAAAAATTCAAATTTGCTAGAGAAGAGAGATCTAAAATTCTTGGAGAAAACCAATCAAAAGAGATAGAAAAAAGAATTCTTTTACAATCAATTGATTTTAATTGGAAAACACACATCCAATACTTAGAGCAACTAAGACAGGTTGTGGGTCTTAGATCATATGGGCAAAGGGATCCTCTTATAGAATATAAAAAAGAAGCTTTTGATTTATTCTCAAATTTACTGGATAAATTAAAACTAGATTATGTAAAAATATTGATGAATCTCAAAGTTTATAATGAACCAACTGAAAAAATAAATCAGAGACAATTAAAAGAAAAATTTAAAAACCTTGGCAAGAAAACAAGTAGAAATGATCCTTGTCCATGTGGATCTGGTAAAAAATTCAAGAAATGTTGCGGAGCTCTATAGGATAAATAAAGTCAGTGTAGCTACAATAACTAAAGTTGCTATAGCAATTGCAATATTTTTTTTTGATTTAATTATTTCTTTAAAATCTAATCCAGGGGTTTGAATTGCGCTAAGACTTTCAGGACTAGATACAAATCCTTTGCTTCTTCCAATTTTTAAGAATTTATCTTTTCTATGATTGAGAATTTCTTCAGCAGTTAAAGTTTTAAAAAAATCTAAATTTTGAGAAATAGAATTCCTTACATTTTCAAGAATCATATCTCTGTCTCTATGAGCACCACCTAAAGGTTCTGGAATTATTTCATCAATAATATTTAACTCTAATAAGTCTTTAGCAGATAGCTTCATTGCTTTTGCAGCATCCAGCATTTTTTTTGGATCTCTCCACAATATAGTTGCACATCCCTCAGGTGATATTACCGAATAAATTGCATTCTCAAGCATTAAAACTTTATTTGAAGATGCAAGAGCTATAGCTCCACCTGAGCCACCTTCACCTATTACTATAGCTAAAGTTGGGACCTTAAGTTTCATACAACACTCGATTGACTTTGCGATTGCCTCTGCTTGTCCTCTCTCTTCTGCACCCACTCCTGGATATGCGCCTGGAGTATCTATAAAAGATATAATAGGAATATTAAACTTATCTGCTAGTTCCATTAGCCTAATAGTTTTTCTATAACCCTCTGGTCTCATCATGCCAAAGTTTCTCTCAATTCTAGTTTCTAAGTTTTCCCCCTTCTCTTGACCAATTACTAATACTGATCGACCATTAAATTTTGCAAAACCAGTAATAACCGATTTATCTTCTCCATAATATCTATCGCCTTCTAATGAGATAAAGTCCTCAAACAAGTTATCAATAAAAAACTTTGATTTAGGTCTATCCTCGTGCCTTGCAACTAGTGTAATTTGCCAGGGATCTAAATTCTCATAAATGTTTTTTAGCTTCTCATCGATTTCTTCCTGAGTTTTAGAAATTTTTTTTGTATCAACCTCTGACAAACCCTCTCGATTAAAAGGATCTTTTAATTTTTCCAATTCATTTTCCAGATTTTTAATATCTGTTTCAAAATTTAAATAATTCTTCATTTTTATATAATTATACTTATATAAGAAAAATGACAATAAAATGTCTATGATACTATTATATAATTGACTTAAATAAGCTAGAGTTTAAATATTCCCCAATGACATCAAAATATTATTCTGTAAATAATTTAAAAGTTTCAGAGGAATTATTACTTTTTGTTAATAATGAGTTATTTAAAGGCACTGATATTTCTCCTGAAAAATTTTGGAAAGATTTTGACGAAGTGGTTCATGAATTAGCTCCTAAAAATAAAGAACTAATTGATTTTAGAGAAACTCTGCAAAAAAAAATTGATAAATGGCATATTGAGAACAAAGGAAAAGATATTCAAATTAAAGAATACAAAAATTTTTTAAAAAAAATTGGCTACTTAAAAGATGAAGGTCCAGATTTTAAAATTGAAACAAGCGATATTGATGAAGAGATCGCAACAATAGCTGGACCACAATTAGTTGTTCCAATTATGAATGCACGTTATGCTTTAAACGCTGCTAACGCAAGATGGATGAGTTTATACGATAGTTTATATGGAACTGATGTAATTGAAGAGTCTGAGGATAGTACTTCAGAAAGATATGATCCAGAACGAGGAGAGATTGTAATTAAGTATGGTAGAGAATTTTTAGATAAATATTTTACTTTAAAAAATTTTAGCTGGAGAAAAATAACAGGAATAGCAATTCAAAATAAAGAATTAAAAGTGTTAAAAGGTGTTGATGTAACAACTCTGAAAGATAAAAATAAATTCGTTGGTCATCGAGGTGAAGCAGATAACCCGTCAGCGATAATACTAAAAAATAATAATCTACATATTGAAATATTAAAAAATCCAAGAGCTTTTAGTGCTCAACAGGATCATGCGGGTATAAGTGACATAATACTAGAGTCTGCAGTATCTACAATATGTGATAATGAAGACAGTGTTGCGGCTGTAGATGCTCAAGATAAAGTGATTTGTTATAGAAATTGGCTTGGATTAATGAAAGGAAATCTCGTAACGCGATTTGAGAAAGAGGGAAAAACATTAGAAAGAAAACTTAATCCAAATAGAAGTTATATTTCAAAAGAGGGAAAAGGATTAAAATTACACGGTAGAAGCCTTTTATTAATTAGGAATGTTGGTCATTTGATGACTAATCCCTCAATAATATTGAAAGATGGAAGTGAAATTCCAGAGGGATTGATGGATGCTTTTATAACAACAGCAGCGGCTCTTCATGATGCTAAAAAAAAAGGAAATTCAAGAACTGGTTCAATATATATTGTAAAACCAAAAATGCATGGTCCAGACGAAACAGCATTTACAAATGAAATTTTTAATAAAGTTGAAGAAGTATTCAAATTAAAAAAATATACCTGCAAAATTGGAATTATGGATGAAGAGAGAAGAACCTCATCAAATCTTAAAGAGTGTATTAGAACCTTAAAACATAGAGTTTTCTTCATAAACACTGGTTTCCTTGATCGTACAGGTGATGAGATGCATACATCAATGGAAGCAGGACCAATGATTAAAAAGGGTGATATGAAATCCTCAAAATGGATTAGCGCTTATGAAAATAACAATGTTGATATAGGCTTGGCCTGCGGCTTTTCAGGTAAAGCTCAAATCGGTAAAGGAATGTGGGCTATGCCTGATAAGATGAAAGACATGTTAGATCAAAAAACTGGTCATCTTAAAGCTGGGGCAAATTGTGCGTGGGTTCCATCTCCAACTGCAGCAGCTCTTCATGCTTTACATTATCACGAAATAAATATTTTTGATGTTCAAAAAAAGTTGTCTAAAAGAGATAAGGCTAAAATTGATGATTTACTTACTATTCCTATCGCAGATAGACCAAATTGGTCTGTTGATGAAATCAATAAAGAAATTTCAAATTCTGCTCAGACATTACTTGGTTATGTTGTAAGATGGATTGATCAAGGTGTAGGTTGCTCCAAAGTGCCAGACATAAATAATATTGGCTTAATGGAAGACAGGGCAACTTTAAGAATTTCTTCTCAACATATTGCAAACTGGATACATCACGGTGTTACAACAAAAATTCAAGTTATGGAAATAATGAAAGAAATGGCAAAAATTGTGGATAAACAAAATGAGAATGATCAAAATTATATTAAAATGAGCTCTGATTATGATAGGTCCATTGCATTTCAAACTGCATGTGAACTTATTTTTAAGGGTAAAAATCAGCCATCAGGATATACAGAGCCATTATTACATTTAAATCGATTAAAAAAAAAATCAGCTTGAATTAGAATTTAGTTTAGATCTATTTTTAAATGCAGAAAGAAGTGTACCATCATCAAGATTTTCAATTTCTCCACCAACAGGCAACCCTTGAGCTAATTTTGTGATCTTAACATCTATATTTGATAAACTGTCCTGAATATAAAAAGCCGTCGTTTGGCCCTCAACTGTTGCACTAGTAGCTAAAATTATTTCCTCAATTTTATCCTTTTTTACCCTTTCAATTAAAGAATTAATTAATAAATCCTCTTTTTTGTGACCAGCAGATGAAATAGTGCCTCCTAAAATATGAAAATATCCTTTGAAAATATTTGAATTTTCAATCGACCACTGATCAGCTATGTTTTCAACAACACAAATTTGATTATACTTTCTCTGTATTACCTTGCAATTATCATAAGAACACTCGATAGCAGATGATTTTAGGACACCACAAATTTTACATCTAGAAATATTCTTGTAAACTTCTGCTAAAGTTTTTGCTAAAGGCTTTACAAGTTCATTTCTATTATTAATCAGTTTTAAAACTATTCTTTTAGCTGATTTAGGGCCTAAGCCAGGCAGCCTCGATATTAATTTAACAAGTTCTTCAATCTCAGAAGTATTTTGCATTTACTATAATGGCCATTTAAATCCAGGTATTCCAAGCCCACCTGTTGCTTTTGAAATTTCTTCAGCTGTTTTTGTTTTGAGTTGTGATTTTGCACTATTATGAGCGGCAACAATTAGATCTTCAATTATAGTTTTATCTTCCCTCATAATTTCCTCCGATAATTTGATTGATTGCATCTCACCCTCCCCATCAAGTACTACTTTAACTGAATTCGAGCCTGAAACTCCCTCAACTTTTATTTCTTTAATTTTTTTATGACTTTCTTTCATTTTTGATTCAAGTTCTTTTGCTTTATCTAAAATTTTTGTAAAATCAGTCATTAGGTTCATCTTCTTTTTTCAAATTAATATCAGTTAATTCGGCATCAGGAAAATTTTTTATTACATCTTTGTAAATTTTTGAATTTTTAGCTTCATCCATTAAAGATCTCTTTATTTTTTGTTTTTTCTCCCTCATTGAAATATTACCTTTTAATTGACTAAATGAAATAATCCATCTTTCGCCTGTCCAATCAAAAAGTTTTGAGGAAAGATCTTTAACAAAATTTTTGTCTAAATTTTCATTAAAAGATATCTCAATCATATTCTTTTCAAGCTTTACTAGATTTACATTTTTTTCTAACTCATACTTAAGATTAATTTCTTTTTTATCACGACAGATCTGTATTAATTTTTCTAAACTATTAATAAATATTTTTTTTTCTGATTTAACATCTTTATGAATTTCTGGTTTACTTTTTTCCTCTTGGTAAATATTCTTAATTTGATCTATTGGTTTTGATTGATCATTAATTTCTTTATCTAAAACTGGGTTTTCGCTTAAAGTATTTATATCAGTATTTTTCTCCAATCTTATTGAACTTAAATGCATCAGCCTTAACAAAAACATCTCCATTGATAAATGTTGATTTGAAACTATCGCAAGTTCATCAAGAGTCGAAATTGTAAATTGCCAAAATAAAATCAATACGCTCGGATCAAGATTTTTATTTAAATATTTGATCTTTTGAAATTCTTGATCATTTAACGAAAAATTTGTACTTTCTAAGGTTAATGACTGAATATTTTTAAAGTAATAAAGTAATTCTAAGAAATCATTAATAAAGATTTTTGGTTCAACACCTTGGTCATAAATTTTTCTATAAATCTCTATAACTTTAATCTCATCTCCTTTAAGAATAAATTCAAATAAATCGATTAATTGTGATTTATCAAAATAACCAAAAATTTTCTGTGCTGATTTTAAATCTAATTCAGTTTCTGGATTTAAAGTTAATAAAGCTCTATCTAATAAAGATAGTGCGTCTCTTACTGACCCTTCGGAAATTTTCACTATTAATTTTAATGCTTCATCAGTAATTTTACCTCCCTCCTTATCCTTAATTTTTTTAATGTAATTAAATAATTCAGACGATTTAATTCTTGATAAATCAAATCTCTGACATCTTGATATAACTGTAACTGGAATTTTTTTTATTTCAGTTGTTGCAAAAATAAACTTTAGATATTCTGGTGGTTCTTCTAAAGTTTTTAAAAGGGCATTAAATGCTTGTTTACTTAACATATGGACCTCATCAATTATAAAAATTTTATACTTTGATGAAGTGGGTCCATATCTAGAAAACTCAATTAATTCTCTAACATCGTCAACACCGGTTCTGCTTGCAGCATCCATTTCTAAAACATCAATGTGATTTGAATTAGTTATAGCATCGCAATTATCACATTTAACTTTACACTTATTTTCAATTCCTTTTGTACAATTAAGTGCCTTAGCAACTATTCTTGCTATAGTGGTTTTTCCAACTCCTCTTATTCCAGTAAATAAATATGCATTAGGAACTTTATTAGCTATTATTGAATTATTTATCGTTTCAGCGACTACATCTTGACCGATAAGATCATCAAAATTTTGAGGTCTATATTTAAGTGCTAATACTTTTGAATCATTGTTCATATATGCTAGGAGACTAGAACCTGAAAAACTGTCTTTACGACTGCTTCCGTTAAGATCTGGTCGGGTTCAAGCAGCATCCACCTCTAGCCTCCAAAACTATTATAACAGTAATAATTTCTTATCTACAAGAAAAGTTATTTATTTATTTCTCGTTGTTTGTCAGCTTCAAAAACACCCAGGACGTGAAAATCTTGGCAATGTAATCCTAAATCTTCAAGTGATTTTTGTACTCTTGGCTCTTCAATATGACCATCTAAATCACATAAAAAGAAAAAAGAGTCGAAAGAATTTTTTTCAGGATAACTCTGCAACTTTGTTAGATTTACTCCATTAATAGCAAACCCACCTAAAGATTGATACAAAGCTGCAGGTTTACTTTTTAATTTAAATAAAAAAGAGGTAATATATTTTTTTCCACTAAATTCAGGTTGTAATATTTTTTTACCCATAACAAGAAATCTAGTTAAATTTCCTTTCTCATTCTCAATATTATTTTTTATAATTTCTAAGTTATATGTTTTAGCACTTAATGAAGAGGCTATTGCAGCTTTAGATTTATCTTTGTTTATTGAAATCATCTCTGCAGATCCAGCCGTGTCAGCTCTTACATGTTCAGTGAGACTATTGGATTTTATAAATTTTGAACATTGTGAAAGTGCTTGGGCATGAGAATAAACATCTTTGATTTCTGAAACTTTTGTTCCAGGTATCCCCAATAAATTATGTTCTATTTTTTGAAAATACTCAGCATAGATGTTTAATCTGTATTCAAATATTAAGTATTCAATTCCAATGTTACCAGTAATTCTATTTGACTCTGGAATTATAATTTTTGAATTTGTATCTTTTGATGCTTGGACAAAACAATCATCAAATGTTTTACAAGGGACAACTTCAGTCTTAGGATCAATAGATAAAGCAGCTAAGTGTGAATAAGCTCCAAAAGTTCCTTGAAAATAAATTTTACTCATTAAGACTTATATTCCATAATTTTTTTTATAGCCATAAAATCCGCTTCAGTATCTACTCCAATTGGTGATGATTTTGCAAGAGCTACGTTAATATTTATATCATTATCTAATGCTCTTAACTGCTCTAATCTATTTTTAATTTCATTTTGAGACTGTTTGAAGGAAATAAATTTTTTCAAGATTTCTACATTATAACAATAAATTCCTAAATGATGATAAGCCCGACTATTTTCATTATCTAATTTTCTCATAAAATTTAATGCTCGAGGAAATTTTGAATGATCTAAACTTTCTTCCGTAATTACTTTAACAATATTATGATTTTCAAAAGTTTTTTTATCATTAATTTTTGCTGCCAAGGTTCCTAAATCACGCTTGGTGTTGATCATGTTGCTATTTAAATTTTGAATATCCTCAAAATTCATCAATGGTTCATCCCCCTGTAGATTCATGACCAATTCTGCATCTGTTCTACCTAGCTTAACTAATGCTTCGTAAATTCTATCAGTTCCTGAGTTATGATTATTACTTGTTAGGATTGCTTCTCCACCATTCTTTCTTACATCCTCTACAATTTCTTGATCCTCTGCAGCAACAAATACCTCTCCAATATCAGCCTTTAGAGCAGTTTTGTAAACATGGGAAATAATAGATAATCCATTAATTTTCAGCAAAGGTTTGCCAGGTAATCTTGATGCTGATAACCTAGAAGGAATTATAATTAATGTCTTCATTTTTCTTTCAATTTTTCATTACAATATAAATAGAGGCAAAAATGTACATTAAAAATGTAAGCAATTTTATATTTATAGTGCTATATGTTCAAAATAATTTTAAGAAATGGATTCTTTCGAGCTAAATAAAATAATAGCTGCAATTTTAATGGTAGCACTTCTAATAATAGGTATTGGAAAGCTTTCAAATGTTATTTTTCATGTTGAAAAGCCTGAAACACCTGGATACTCAGTAGAGATAGAGAAAGCAAATGTTATAAGTTCAGAAGTAAGTTCACAACCAGCTGAAGATAAAATTGATATAGCTGCGTTAATTGCCATGGGAGATATTGCTACAGGAGAAAAAGTTTTTAAAAAATGTGCTGCGTGTCATTCTATTGTTAAAGGTGGAAAAAATAATATTGGTCCAGCATTGTATAATGTTGTTGGGAGAGATGTGGGTGCAATAAGCGATTATAAATATTCTAAAGCTCTTGCTGGCTATGGAAAGGCATGGACTTTTGAAGAGCTTAATGGTTACCTACTTAAACCAGCTAAATGGATTAAAGGAACTAAGATGGCTTTCGCAGGATTAAGAAAAGAAAAAGATAGGGCTTCTGTAATCTTATACTTAAATCAAAATTCAGATAATCCGTTGCCATTACCTTAATTTCCCTAAACAATAAAGCAATATAGATTTTTGAACATGAACCCTGTTAAGAGCCTGTTGCCATACTTTTGATTGTTTACTCAAGAAAACATTATCATCTACCTCTTTGCCTCTTGGCAAACAGTGAAGAAAAATACAATCTTTTTTTGCAAGACTCATTAATTTTTTATTTATCTTAAACTTTTTAAATTGATTTAATTTTTTTAATTTATTTACTTTATCATTCATAGAAATTACTTTGTCCGAAAAAATTACATCTGCCCCTTTTACTGCTTTTTTTGCATCATCAAAAATAAGGATTTTATTTTTATTATTTTCAATATACTTAATCATTTTTTTACTTGGTTTATATTTAGTTGGACATCCAATATTTAGTTTAAAAGAAAACTTTATCGAGGCGGCAATTAAAGAATTTAAAACATTATTAAAATCACCAATCCAAGTGATATTCAAACTTGATATTGGTTTCTTCTTAATTTCCTCAACAGTAAAAATATCTGATAAAATTTGAGTTGGATGAGAACTGGGGCTAAGCCCATTAATTATAGGTATAGATAAATATTTTTTAAATTCCTCAAGTTTTTTATCATTATCAGTTCTAAGCATAAATGCACTCCCAAAATTAGATAAAATTTTTGCTGTATCTTGAATACTTTCTCCATCCTTTGACAAATGAAGTTCATCTGGTCTAAGTGTTAACGTGCTTCCACCTAATTGCTTTATTGCTAAATAAAAACTTAATCTAGTTCTCAGACTAGATTTTTCAAACATTTGTATTAATAATTTTCCCCTTAGTGGTGCGCCTTTATCAACTTCAAGATTATCTAATTTTTTTCTTAAACTTTTTCTTTTTTTTGCATCAGCAAGGATCTTTTTTAAATCTCTTGATGGAATATCTTTTAAATTTAAAAAGTTCCTCATTTTAATTAAGTTCTTTACAGACCTTATTTATAATTTTTAAAGAAAGGTCTAACTCACTTTTTTTCACATTTAACGGAGGAAGTATACGAATAACATTTTCTGAAGCTCTTATAGTAAGCAATCTATTTTCCATGAGTTTTTTTATAAAAGTTGTTTGATCTTTATGTAGTTGAATTCCTATTAGGAAACCTTTTCCTCTTATACTCTTAATTATATGTGGATATGTCTCTTGAATATTCTTTAATTCAAATAGGAAATATTTTGATAAAATTTCAATATTTTTCAAAAATTTTTTACTTGAAACTATGTCCATTACTGCATTCCCAACCACCATAGCTAGAGGATTACCACCAAAAGTAGAACCATGGGTTCCGGGTACCATTCCAGAAGCAACTTTTTTATTCATTAAAACAGCGCCTAGTGGAAATCCACCACCTATTCCTTTTGCAATTGGAACAATATCAGGTTTAATCTTTGACTTTTCAAATGAAAAAAAACTTCCTGTTCTTGAGATCCCACACTGCACTTCATCTAGAATCAATAATATATTTTTCTTATTACACAATTTTCTTAATTCTTTTAAACACCAGTCTGGAATTACTTTAATCCCTCCTTCGCCCATTATTGGTTCAATCATTATGGCTGCAGTTTTTTTTGTAATCTTTTTTTTGAGTGATTTGTGATCTCCAAATCTAAAATGATCAAATCCTGATATTTTTGGGCCAAATCCTTCGGTCATTTTTTTAGATCCACTGGCATAAATTGCAGCTAAAGTTCTTCCGTGAAATGAGTTTTTTACACATAAAATTCTATTTTTATTTGGTTTTCCAATAGAATAAAAATATCTTCTAGCTACTTTTATTGCTGCCTCTGTAGCCTCTGCTCCACTATTTTGAAACATTACAAAATCTGCAAATGTTTTTTGGCATATTTTTTTAGCCAATTTTTCTCCCTCAGGGATTTCAAAGGCATTTGAAACATGCCAAAGTTTTTTTGATTGATTGTTTATTGTTTTTACCAGCTTTGGATGTGCATGTCCCAGAGAATTAACTGCTATACCTTGAACAAAATCTAAATACTTTTTATTATCTTTTGAATATAAGTAGCTTCCCTTTCCAAACTTAAAGGAGATTTTTTTTCTGTTATAATTTTTTGCTAAACTCATAAATTTTTATACACTTCTTTAGATTAAGAATAAATTTATACAAGCTTGGATTGAAAAGATTTTTAACCATATTAGTTTGTTAATAACTTTAAATAACAACTTGTGATTACCTAAATATTAACATTATATTGTGTTTATAAATGTAAATTATACATTATGTAGGTTTTTATGAGTTGGAATGATGAAAAAGTTGCAAAATTAAAAGAGTTATGGGGAAAAGGAAATACAGCTAGTCAAATTGCTGAAATTATAGGTGGAATAAGTAGAAATGCAGTAATCGGCAAAGCCCACAGACTAAATTTATCTGCAAAAATAAAAACAAGGTCAACATTAACAAATCAAAGCTTAAAAGATTATGACCAAGAAAATAAGACTAAACCAAGAAAAGGAAGAAAAAGTAAATTTCAATCACTAATAATTGAAAAAGATTTTGAGCCAGAAAATCCAAAACAACTTGAAGAGTTAGATGAAAGTTCATGTAAATGGCCAATAGGACATCCTAGTGAAAAAAATTTTTATTTTTGTGGCCGCTCATCTCTTAAGGATTTTTCTTATTGTAAGCTACATTTATTATACGCTTACCAACCTAAAGGCAAAAAAGATGATAATAATGAAAAGGAAGATTTACAAGAATACATAGAGAAGAAAGTTCAAACAAGGTAGCTAGAATTTAGCTTTCTGTGTCAGATTTTTTAAAATTGTATTTCTCTGAGGAAAATTGTCCTCCTACTTTCCACATAAAAGAGTATTTTTTTACCTCATCTTCAAAGAAAAGTTTACTGGGTACACCTATTTCTGAATTGGTTTTATATTTTCCAGTGCTAATATTATCATATTTTAATAATCTTAATTGATCTTCTGTTAGTAATGGTTTTGGCATTAATTGAAAAAATTTAGCTGATAATTTGGCCATAATTAATGGCATAGGTATTAATAACCTTTTTTTTTCAATCAATTTTAAAAGTTTTTCTAGAATTTCTTTAAATGTTAAGATCTCTGGACCTACACACTCTATAATTTGTTGATTAGCATCTTTTGATAAAACATGATAAATAACGTTTGTTAAATCTGAACAATGAATAGGCATAAATTTTGTTTTTCCTGAATAATAAAGAGGAAAAATTGGTAATCTGTTTAATATAGTCATAAATTGTGTACTGAAATTGTCAGAGTTAGAGAAAACAACGGATGGTCTTAAAATCGTTGTTTTAGAAAAATTATCAAGAATATTTTTTTCCCCCTCAAGTTTTGAAATCGCATAATTTGAATCAACTGCCTCATTTATACCTAATGCTGACAAGTGAATAAAGTGTTTCAGATTATATTTTTTACAAAGTTTTGAAAGAAGGGTTGGGAAAATTGTATGAATGTTTTTGAAGGAATTTCCTCTTTTTTTTTCATATAAAATTCCAACTAAATTAATACAATAATCAGCAGTACTAAATAATTTTTCAATTTTTTCTTTATCATAAATATTTGACTCTTTTACATCTATATATCCAGCATTTCCTTGAGTTTTAATTCTTAAACCTTTTTGATGAATATTTCTTGTCACAACTGTAACTCTAATGTTATTTTTTGTAAGTTTTCTAATCAAGAAACTTCCTATTTGGCCACTTCCACCAAAAATTAGACAATTTTTTGCTTTCATATATATATATATTTATTAAAACTGATGGATATTAAACTTCACAAAAATGATTTACCAGATGATTTAGATTTAGGCAATTTAATTGCTGTAGATGGTGAATTTATGGGTTTAAATATTAGGCGAGATCCACTTTGTTTAATACAAATTTCATCTGGGAAATCTGACGCTCATATTGTTCAATTGGACAGAAATAAATACAATGCACCTAATTTGATAAAAATTTTAAATGATGAAAAAGTTGCAAAAATTTTTCATTATGGAAGGGCAGATTTAGCTTTTATAAAATATTACTTAAAAACAGAGACAAATAATATTCTAGATACGAAAATTGCCTCTAAACTATCTAGATCATATTCAGATAATCATTCCTTAAAAACCTTAATAAAAGAATTTATTCATATTGATATTAGTAAACAATTCCAAAGTTCTGATTTCGGGGGTGAACTTTCTCCTGCGCAATTAAAATACTGTGCAAATGATGTAATATATTTACATAAAATTCACGAAGAACTTAATAAAATACTTATAAGAGAAAAAAGAATAGAATTATATAAAGAATCTTTAAAATTTTTAAAAACAAGAGTCAATTTAGACCTTGCACTTTTTAAAGATGATATTTGGGCACATTAGTGAAAAAAATAAATTATAAAAATATTGCAAAAGAAGTAATAAGTTTAGAAATTGAAGCTCTTAAAAAATTAAAAAAATCTATTAATAAGAATTTCGATAAAGCTGTGAATGCAATAGTTAATTGTCAATCAAAAGTAATTTTGTGTGGAGTTGGAAAAAGTGGAATTATTGCAAATAAAATATCTGCAACTTTATCATCTATAGGGACACCATCTTTTTCACTATCAGCAAATGATTGTTCACATGGTGATATGGGCAGTATATCAAGAAAAGATGTTTTAATTTTAATTAGTAATTCTGGAAATTCTATTGAACTTAAAAATATAATTAATTATGCAAATAGAAATAAAGTTTTACTTATTGGTATAACCTCAAAACGAAACTCTGAACTTTACAAAAATAGCGATATAAATTTAATTACACCTGAAGTAAAAGAAGCAGGTCTTAACATGATACCTACATCGAGCACAATTAATCAATTAAGTATTGGAGATGCTTTAGCAATATCAACTTTGAAAAAGAGAAAAATCAACAGTTTTGATTTTAAAAAATTTCATCCTTCTGGTAGTCTTGGAGAAAAACTAAAAACTGTCGATGACTTAATGCTTACAAAAGAAAAAATCCCTTTCATAGATGAAAATACTCTAATGTCTAAAGCATTAAAAATTATGACAAAAAAAAAATTGGGTACTTTAATAGCAAGAAATAAAAAAAAAAATACAACAGGAATTATAACGGATGGACAAATAAGAAGATACAACTCAAAAAATTTACCCTTAAATTTATTAAGAGTTAAAAATGTTATGACAAAAAATCCAATTAAAGTTGAGAGAAATACATTAGCTACCAGAGCACTTTTAATTATGAATGAAAATAAAATTACTAGTTTATGTGTTTATGATAAAGGAAAAAAATTAGTTACCATTGGTATTATTCATGTGCATAACATCTTGAATAAAAAAATTTACTAATGTAGATGATAAATAAAAAGGTTTCTCAAATTTTACTACTAATCTTGTTGTTTCTGATAAGTATAATATTTTATCAAACTTATTTTTCTGATAACAAAAAAATTGTGCGAGAAAAAGATATAGCAATAACAAGTGAAGTTCAAAATCAAGATTTAAATTCAGATGAGACAAACTATAATGTTATTCAAAACCTAAAATATGTTTCTAAGGATTTATTAGGAAATACCTATATTGTAGTAGCTGAGTCAGCAGTAATACAAAAAGATAAAGAAAATGAAGTAAAGCTTAATGAAGTTGACGCTAAAATAATAAAAAAAGATAATACTACTATTTTTATTTATTCAAAAACTGCGGATTATAATAAGATTAATCACAATACTTTATTTAAAGAAAAAGTTCATGTTGAATATAAAGAGCAAACAATTAAGGCAAATATTGTTAACCTTAATTTTTCTGATAATTTTATAGAAATTTTGGAAAATGTTCATTATATCAATGATGATACTAAAATTTATGCTGATAAAGCCGAATTGGATTTAGCTAGTAATGAATTAAAAATTTCTATGGTAAATTCAGACGATAAAGTACAAATCACTGGTAAATACTAGGTATGGCTATTATTAAAAAATTTCGAATAACAAATTTTAAAAAAAAAAAAGAACTTTTAAGACTTGAAAAAGTGTCTTTATATTTTGGAAAACGAAAAATTTTAGAGGATTTAAATTTAAATTTAAACCAAGGTGAAATTCTTGGGTTACTTGGCCCTAATGGAGTTGGTAAATCTACAATCTTTAATATAATTATTGGACTTCTAAAACCAGATTATGGATCAATATTCATTAATAATAATAATGTAACTAGCGACCCAATATTTTTTAGAACTAAAAAATATAAAATTAGTTATGTGCCTCAATATGGAGGTTATTTTCATGATCTTACACTTCGGGAAAATTTAAAAGCAATTAGCGAAATGGTCATAGAGGATAAAAAATTGAGAGATGAAAGAATAAATTTACTCATATCAAAATTTGAGTTAGAGTCATTACAAAACATAAAAGCTGAATTTTTATCAGGTGGCCAAAAAAAACGGTTGGTTATTTCTTTAGCTTTATTAAGCAATCCTAAAATTTTATTACTAGATGAGCCATTTGCAGCGCTTGATATTATGACAATTAAAAATCTTCAACAAATAATCGTTGATTTACAAACTCAAAACAATATATCAATAGTCCTATGTGATCATCAAGCAAGGGATCTATTATCATGTGTAGATTTGGCAATTGTCTTATCAAATGGTAAAGTAATTGCCAAGGATACTCCAAATAATCTTATTAAAAATATTGATGCACAAAATGCTTATTTTGGTGATTCTTTTAAAATAAATTAAAAAATTTAAATGTCCTCTATAATAATCAATAATAAAATTTCAAAATATAATAAAATTTTATCTATAGAGGGTGATAAAAGCTTATCTATTAGATGGGCTTTATTAGCATCACAATCCCATTATAAATCTAAATCACAGAATTTATTATTATCAGAAGATGTTATTAATACATTGAATTGTTTAAAAAAATTAGGTGTAAAGATAAGACTCAACAAAAATTGGTGTGAAATCCACGGAGTAGGCTTAAATGGTTTTAAGTATAAAAAAAATTTACAATTAGATGCGGGCAACTCAGGCACATTAGGAAGACTGATACTAGGACTATTAGTGCATTCTAACAATATTATTAAATTAAAAGGAGATAAAAGTTTATCAAAAAGAGATTTTTTAAGAATTATAAAACCATTAAAAAATTTTGGAGCAGGTTTTAAAAGCAATCATGGTAAACTTCCTATTTTAATAAAAGGGACTAAAAATCCGCATCCAATAATCTATAATGAGAAAAGAGGATCTGCTCAATGTAAAAGCTCTGTGATGCTAGCTGCATTAAATACTAATGGTCAAACAATTATTAAAGCAAAAAAATCTAGGAATCATAGTGAACTTCTTTTCAGATATTTAAAATTACCTATTAAAATTAAAAAAAAAAAAGATTATGATATCATTAAAATTAAAGGCAAAAAAAAAATACCTGCATTAAACTATAACATTCCATCTGATATAAGTTCATGTGCTTTTTTTATTGTGTTAACAATATTAGCAAAAAATTCGAAATTAAAAATTAAAAACGTAAATATAAACCCTTCAAGGATTGGTATTTTGCACATTCTGAAGATGATGGGAGTCAAAATAAAAAAAATTAATTTAAGAGAATACAAAGGAGAAAAAATAGCAGATTTGATTATAAAAAGTACCGCTAAAATCAAATCTATTAATTGTCCATCAAAGCTTAATAGTTATGCTATAGATGAATTTTTATTAATTTTCTTGGTTGCAGCTAAAGCTAATGGAATTTCTTACTTTAAAAATTTATCTGAACTGAACGAAAAAGAAAGTCCAAGGTTGAAATGGGGATCAAAAATACTTACTAAAATGGGTATAAAAAATATTTTAACGAATAAAAGTATTAAGATCTATGGAGACCCAAATTTAGAAATAAAAAATAAAATAATTATAAAAAATTTCCTTAAGGACCATAGAGTCTTTATGACAAGTGTTATTGCGGCTTTAGCTTTAGGAGGTAAGTGGCAGATACATAATAAAGATTCGATTAACACTTCATTTCCATCTTTTTTAAAAAAGGTAATTTCACTTGGTGGAAAAATTGATTAATCACGTTTAATAGTAAAATTTCAACAAAAATAAGATAAATATTAATAATACTTGATATTTTGCAATAATAACAAGAAAATTCATTCTTGATTAAAACCATTATTTTATCTAAAAGGGCAAAGTTTTTTAATAAAATTTACGAATATTAGTTTAAATGGAAATATATAAAGATTTATCAAATCCTAAATCCAAAGAATTTGAACAACTTTTAAATAGTCAACTCTCAAAAATAACAATCGAAGAAGGAAAGATAATAGAGGGTAAAATAAACAAGATTACAGAAAAATTTGTTTTTTTATACATAGAAGGATTAAAAAGCGAACCTGTCCTAGACATAAATGAGCTTAAACATATGGGCTTGGAAAAAAATATCAAGATTGGAGAAAAGATTTCAGTTCTGCTAGAAAAAATTGAAGATAAAAATGGGGAAGTAATTGTTTCAGCGAGTAAAGCACTGAAAATAAAAGGTTGGAAAAAACTTGTTGATGCTTATGAGGCTGATGAGCCAATTATGGGAAAAATAACTCAAAAAGTAAAAGGTGGATGCATAGTAGAGCATGTTGATACAGGATCTCTTATGTTTTTACCTGGTTCTCAAATTAGTGATAAGCCTCTTAAAGATATAAGCCATCTAATGAATGAGGTACAAAAATTTAAATTAATAAAGATTGATAAAATAAGAGGGAACGCATGTGTTTCAAGAAGAGAGATATTATCGTCATTTAAGAAAGAGGATAAGGCTAAGATTATAGAAAAATATAAAGTAGGCGATATAATTAAAAATGCAGAAGTCAAAGGTTATAGTTCTTTTGGATGTTTTTTTCACGTAAACAATGAATTAGATGTGTTAGTACATTTACAAGAAATTTCATATAGTAGGGTCAACCATCCTGATGAAGTATTTAATATCGGTGAAAAACATGATTTAAAAGTTATTAGTGTTGACAAAGAAAAGTTACAAGTTGGTTGCTCTGTAAAACAATTGTCACCAGATCCATTTGAGCATATTGAAAACTATGAGCTTAAAAAAGTTTATAAAGCAAAGGTGATGAAGATTATGGACTTCGGTGCTTTTTGTGAACTAGAGCCAGGATTGACAACTTTATTACACTCAAGCGAGTTGAGTTGGACAAAAAAAAACATTCCTGCAAAAAAAATGTTTAAAGTTGGTGATGAGATTGATTGTGTAATTACTGAAATTGATAAAGATAAAAGAAGAGTTGCGATATCGTATAGGCTTACAAAAGAAAATCCATTTGAAGTATTTGAAAAAAAGTTCCCTGTTGGAACAGTTGTTAACGGAATAGTGGTAAATAAGAATGAATACTCTTTATTTTTGAATATTGAGGATTTAGAAATTGATGCATTCTTGCATTGCAATGATTTGACTTATTTAAACAATGCTGAAGAAGAGTTACAGAAATACAAAAAAAATGATAAGTTAAAAGTAAAAGTGCTAGAAATTAAAAGTGTTGACCAAAAAATAAGGGTTGGTCTAAGACAAACTCAACCAGATCCTTTTGATTGGTTTCAGGATAAAAAAATAAATCAAACTATAACAGTTAAAATAATCTCAACTGATAATAAAGGTCTTGTAGTAAGACCGGAGGGTTGTGAGATGGATTTTGTTATTAAAAAAAATCAAATTGCGATTAATTCTGCAGATGCTAGAACCTCAAGATTTACAGGTGGTGAGAGAATAGATTGTGCAATATCAGAGCTGGATATCAATAAAAGAAAAGTAATTCTAAGTATTAAATTATTGGAAGAAATAGAGAAAAGAGAAGCTTTAAAAAAATATGGATCTGATAGTTCGGGAAAAAATCTTCCATTTTCATCATTGTCTGAAGATTTAGATAAAAAAAAAAAGAAATAAAATAAAAAAATAAATTGGCTATAGTAAAATCAAAGCTTTTGAAACAGCTTTCAAAAAATTACCCTAATTTTTTGAAGAAAGACCTGGAAAAGTTTATCAATATCATCTTAACTGAAATTAAAATTAGTTTGAGTCGTGGAGAGAGAGTAGAATTAAGAAATTTTGGAGTATTTTACAGTAAAATTCAAAAAGCTAGAATTTCTAGGAATCCTAAAAATAATGAAAAAGTTAATACACCTGAAAAGAAAACAATTCACTTCAAAATGTCAAAAGATTTGTTTAAAATTTTAAATAATGAAAAAAAATAAAATATTTGTTGCTTGTGATAGCACTAATATTTTAAAAATTAAAAAGATCATTAAGGAAACACAAAAAACAAAAATCAAATTTGGATACAAGTTTGGAATAGAATTTTTAAACTCTAAATATGGAAGAAAATTCTTATCTAAAGTTAAAAATAAAATAATATTTGCTGATCTTAAAATTCATGATATTCCAAATACTTGTATATCAACTATTAAAGCAATCAAAGATTTGAATGTAAATTACTTAACTATTCACATTAGTTCTGGCTTAGAGGCTTTGAAATCTTGTAAAAAAATATCTGGAAAAACAAAATTAATAGGTGTAACGACGTTGACTTCATTAAATGATAAATCTTTAAAAGAAATTGGTTACGACAAAAAAATTAATCAACTAGTATTACATCAAACTAAATTAGCAAAAAAAGCCAACTTAGATGCTATTGTGTGTAGTGCTCATGAAGTTAAGATTGTTAAAAAGTTCTTCAAAAAAGAAATCATTACCCCTGGAATAAGATTTAATGATATCACCGATGACCAGAAAAGAATTGTTACTCCAAAGCAAGCCTATAAGAATGGCAGCGATTGGCTTGTAATAGGAAGACCTATAACAAAAGGTAATATAAGAAAAAATATTCAAACATTAATTGATCATTTGAGTCAATGATCAAAGGTTTAAAAATTTGTGGAGTCTCAGATTCTAAAACTTTAAATTATATTTTAAACCATCAATACCCACCTAAATTTATTGGTTTCATCACAAATTATAAAAAAAGTAAAAGATATGTTACATATGAAAATTTAAAAAATTTGATAAATGTAAATAAAAAACAAATTAATTTTGTTTCAGTGCTTGTTAGTCCAACAAATGAATTATTAGAAAAAATCAAAAATCTAAACTTTGATTACTATCAGCTTTATGATGTTAACCCTATAAGAACTTTGGAAATTAAGAAAAAATATAAAATTAAGATAATTTCAGCCCTTACGATTTCAAGTAAAGAAGATGTTGATAGATATGAAGATTATTTAGAAATCTCAGATATAATTCTTTTTGATTCTAAAGGTTATCATAGATCTGAGAGCTTTAATCATAATTTGTTAGAACAGGTACCTAATGAGGTAAATAAAATGATTGCAGGAAATATTCAAATAGATGATATTCCTTATCTTAAAAATAAAGACTTCATAGTTGATTTATCTGGATCGATCGAAAATAATGAGGGAGAGAAAGATATTAATAAAATTGACAGATTATTAAAAATATTTGCAAAACCATGAAACTTAAAAAAAGAATACCAGTTATAGATCAAGGCGATAAACTTGGATTTTGGGGCGGTAAATTTGGAGGAAATTTTGTACCTGAAACATTAAAAAAACCTATAGAAGATTTGGAAATTCTTTTTAATAAACTTAAAAAAGACAAAAATTTTATCAACGAGAGAGATAAGTATTTTAAAAATTGGGTTGGCAGTCCTACTCGTTTTATCAAATTAGAAAATTTAACAAAACATGTGGGGGGAGCTCAAATTTGGTCTAAAGTTGTATCTGATGCAAATGGGGGTGCACATAAAATTTATAACGCAACTGTCCATTGTTTACTTGCAAAGCGTTCTGGAAAAAAAGTTATTTGTGGAGACACTGGCGCTGGTTATGCAGGTAAAATGTTAAGTATGGCAGCCAAAAAATTTGGTTTAAAATGTAAAATTTTCATGGGTGCGAAAGATATTCGAAGACAACAACCCAATGTAAAAGCAATGAAAAAAAATGGAGCGGAAGTTATTCCAGTATATTCTGGAAGTCAAACTCTCGTAGATGCTGTATCTGAGTGCATGCGTTACTGGGTTGCAAATTGTGATAAAGTTGCAATGTGTGTTGGCAGCACTGTTGGCCCAGCTGTTTTCGTTCGTATCTGTGGATGGAGCACAAGTCAAATATCAAGAGAATTAAAAACTCAATTAGTTGATGAGTTTGGATCAGTTCCAAAGAAACTCAAACTTTATAATTGTGTTGGAGGAGGAAGCTCCAGTTTTGGTTTTTGGAATGAGTTTATGGATTATGATAAAAAACAATGTGAATTTATTGGTGTAGAGGCTGGTGGACCAGCAAAAAGTAAAAAACATGCAGCTCCACTAACATATGGATCTAAAATAGGAATTCTTCATGGTGCAGCACAATATGTAAATCAAAATACTGATGGTCAAATAGAGGAAACAGAGTCAATTTCTGCTGGACTAGATTATCCAGGTATTTCTCCACTTCATTGTTTTCTTAAAGACACAAAAAGAGCAAGATACACTGCGGCAAGTGATGAAGAAGCTTTAAGAGCATACAAACTGGTAACAAAGTTTGAAAAATTAAGACCTTCCTTGGAACCAAGTCATGCTTTCTCAGTTGCAATAGCTGAGTCAAAAAGATTTAGTAAAGATACAATTGTTGTAGTCAATAGTTGTGGAGATGCTTACAAAGATCGAGGAATTATAGAGAAGAGATTAGGAAAAAAATATGTCTAATCCAATCAGTCATGCATTTAAAAAAGCTAAAAGTGAAAATAGACCTGCTTTGTTGACTTATACTGTAGCTGGAGATAGTACAAAAAAACAATCCTTGGAAATATTAAAATCAATCTCTAAAAAAGTTGATATATTGGAGATTGGCGTGCCTCACAACACTCCAGTTGCTGATGGAAGTCAAATTCAAACAAGCTCATATAGAGCAATCAAAAATGGAATTAAAATTAATGATATTTTTAAAATTGTAAAAGATTTTAAAAAATTTGATAAAAATAAACCAGTTATATTGATGGGATACTATAATATGATCTTTCAATATGGTGAAAACGAATTTTTAAGAAAATGTAAAATTTCAGGAGTTAATGGATTAATAGTTGTAGATTTGCCTTGGCCTGAAAATAAGAAATTTGCAAGTAAATGCAAAAAGAGATCAATATTTTTTATTCAACTACTATCACCAACTACAACTAAAAATAGGTTAAAAAAAATAATTAAAGACTCGCATGAAATGATTTATTTCATATCGATGCTTTCTACAACTGGAGGAAAGCTAAAAGTTTCCCCTAAAGAAATATTGTCTAACTATGATAAAATAAAAAAAATCAACTCGAGAAAAAATGTTGTGATTGGTTTTGGTATCACTGAAAAAACTATAAAATCACTTAAAAAAGCTGATGGTTTAGTTGTTGGAAGTGCTATTTGTGGGGAAATAACGAATTCTATAAAAAAAAGACAAAATCCGGTCACAAATGTTTATAATGTCGTAAATAGGTTAAAAAAAAAATTAAATGAATTGGATAACAAAAATAATTAAAGCTGGTGAAAAAATAAAAACAGCTATTCATAAAAGAGCAACTAAAGAGGAAATAGCAAATAGCGATTGGACTAGTTGCTGTAAAGGACCAATTTTAAAAAAAGATTTAGAGGAAAATCTTTGGGTGTGTCCTGATTGCAATAAACACCACAGAATAAATCCAAAACAACGATTTGACGTTTTTTTTGGAAAAAATAATTATGAAATTTTTAAAACACCAATTCCAAAAGATGATCCACTAGATTGGACAGACTCTAAATCTTATAAAGATAGATTAAAAAGTGCCAGAAAAAAAACAGGACTGGATTGTGGTATGATGGTTGTTTCTGGTTCTATTAATAATATTAAAGTTACTGCTGTTGCATCTGATTTTGAATTTTTGGGTGCTTCAATGGCAGCTGCAGAGGGTGAGGCATTTCTATATGGTATTCAGCATGCCATCGAAAACAAAACTCCTTTTATTTGTTTTAGTTCTGGAGGAGGAATGAGAATGATGGAAAGTTTGATTTCATTATCTCAAATGACAAGAACAACAATGGCTATTAACGAACTAAAAAAAAATAATCTTCCTTATCTGGTTTGTTTAACTGATCCGACTGCTGGTGGAATTACCGCTTCTTATGCGATGTTGGGAGATTTACACATTGCAGAGTCAGATCACGCTTTAATTGCTTTTGCTGGGGCTCGAGTTATAGAAGGAACTGTAAAAGAAAGTTTGCCGGAAAATTTTCAAAAAAGCTCTTATGTTCAGAAAACTGGATTTGTGGACTTAATTCTCGATAGAAAAGATCTTCAAGAAAAATTTGGAATTTTAATTTCAATTCTATTAAATAAGAAACCTGTTATAAGCACTGAAGAAAATGAAACTTCAGAAGATAGTCAGTCACTTACAAAAGCTGCATCCTAAAGAAATAGATTTAAGTTTAGATCGTATAAAGATTCTTTGTGAAAAATTAGGTAATCCTCAAGAAAAAATAAAAGCAATATCAGTAGTAGGGACAAATGGTAAGCAATCTACCATTAATGCAATTTTTTCGATTCTTAAAGAAGCAAAAGTAAAATGCAATGTATATACGAGTCCTCACATTCAAAAAATTAATGAGAGATTTGTTTTTAATAATAATATGCTTAGTGATGATGAATTAATTGATCTTTTTGAAGAAGTTGAAAAAATAAATGATCAAAATCCTTTAACTTTTTTTGAGGCTTTATCTGCTTGTTATTTCTATAAGGCTGCTCAATATCCCAATAATATTAATTTAATAGAGGCGGGTTTGTTTCATAGGTTTGACGCCACCAATATACTAAAAAATAATTTAGCAAGTATTGTATGCTCTATTAGTAAAGATCATCTCGATTGGTTACCAAAGGGTCAACAAACTATAGAAAAAATTGTATTTGAAAAAACATCCTCTCTTTTAAATTCTAATATAATTGTATCTAAACAAAACTCGATTAAAACAACTGAAAGTATCAAAAAATCTATTTCACAAAACTTATCTAATAAATTGTTTTTTAATGAAGATTATAGTTATTCTAATGGAGAAAATGGTTTTTTTTATTATGAAGATAAATTTGGTGGCTTAAAACTACCGTTACCAAATATTCTTGGACAATTTCAGTTAGAAAATATTTCAACAGCAATAGCAACAATAAGACAGTTAAATTTAGAAGTTAAAGATGATGATATAAAAAATGCAATTACCAAAATTGAGAGTATTGGAAGATTACAAGAAATAAAGTCTGGAAAAATTAAAGATCTAATCAAAAATAACCGATTATTGTTAGATGGAAGTCATAATGAAGATGGTGCTAGAGTTTTAAATGAATATCTCCAAACCTTAGATTGTAATAAACATTTTATTATAGGAATGATGTCTAATAAAAATCATGAAGAATATATTAGCCACTTTAAAGATATTTCGTCTCTAACTACTGTTGATATACCAAATCAACCAAATGCTATTAGTGGTAAAAAATTAAAAGAAAAATTTAGGAATGTTTTAAATGTTAAATGTGAAGAAAACATTGAGAGAGCAATTAAAAGTTTATCACTTGAAAAAAATGATATTTTAATAATTACAGGTTCTTTGTATTTGGCCGGTGAAATATTAAACTTAAATTAGATATTTTTTTCTAAAAACTCTTTCATATGGCTTTCAGGAACTCCACCAACTTTTCTATCAACCTCAACGCCTTTTTTATAGATTATCACTGTTGGAACACCTCTTATTCCTGCAGCGCTTCCCGTATTAATACCACCATCTTCTATATCGGCGTAATAAAAACCAGCTTTGTCCTTATACTCAACTGCAAGTTTATCCATAATTGGTTTTAAAGACTTACAAGGGCCACACCAAGCTGCACTAAACTGAATTACTGAAACGTCTTCACTTTTGATTTTGTTTTCAAAATCTTCATCTTTAAAATCTATAAGCATAAATCCTTTCTATAAACTTGTATCTTAAAGTCAACTAGGCAATTTCATATTTCTTTTCAATAGACATAATAAAATCGTTAATTTCATCTAGTTTATTTAATTCAATTTTATCATCTCTTTTATCTGCTTGATCTCTCAAATAGTCGATCTCATTATATGCCATATTTACTGTTTGCCACTTCTCCTTATTCTTACTTAGTATACGTCTAGCAATTTCACTTTTAATATTTTTATATAAATCGGGTGGTAAAATTTGCGGTGCCTCTTGATAAATTATTTTTTGGCCAAACCAACTACATCTTTTATCTTGAAATTTATCTAGTAATCTCAACTTATCTTCCCAAGATGAGCTGTGCCAGGTTTTAAAAAGAGCAGTATCTTTATTAGGAATAAATTTTTCATACAAAGTTTCTTCAGGTAATAGATCTTCTTGTGTTTTAGTTTGCTCTTTTTCCTCTGCAGCCTCTCTATTTATAATTTGTATATTTTTACAAAAATTTTCACTGTTTCTCACCATTTGTGCACGTTTTTTAATTGTTTCTAAATCTAAATCTAAATAAGGTTTTTGTTTTAAGGCAAACTCTTTGTCCAAAATTACTGGAGCTTTATTAGTCTTTAAAACTCTTAAAGCCTTAGGACTATATTTTTTTAAAATATCTCTTAATTGATTAACTGGTAGGTTTAATAGTGGTTCTGGATCTCTTCTTAAATCCCAAACATATCCCCACGATGCATAAGATGGATGAAAACAGTGATTAGGATGTAGTGTGCTAGTGAGATACATCATATTTCTACCTTTCACATTTTCAAAAATAGAATATATGCCTTCATTTTTTAAAAATGTTTCTACGCTTGTTTTAGTTGATGTTTTTAAAAATGTTTCCCAATTTTCTTTATGTTTATCTTTAATAATTCGAAGGACCTTTAATGAATTTTGAGCATCTACATAAGCAGTGTGACTTGCTGAGGTGTCGAAACCTTGCATTCTTGATAAAGATTCTAATGCTAGGCTTGGGTTTCCTGCTTCAGTTAATTCTGTTTTTAAAGTTTCAGAATTTAAAGTTTGCGCTGCCCTAGCTATATGCAAACCATCATGTTCACTGTTGGGTGATGAGTGAGTAGCGTAAGGATAACGATTACCCTTAAAAAAATTGAAATGGAACATCCTTCGATCAAAATTTAAATTTGACCACCCCATAAACATTGCTGGGGCACATTTTAAGAAAAAATTTTCAACAGCACCTAAGAAATCATAATGTGAATAGTTGCCTTTAGTTAATAAATCAATACTGGTTGAATTTACAAGTAAAGCCTTTGCACTTGGCACCTCACCTTCTGGCATTCGTCCTCTTATATTTAACTTCCCAATTTCTTTTAAATTTTTATCAACTACAACAGCTCCAACTTCAATTATGGATCCCCATATTGTTGAATTTGTAGTTTCGGTATCGTAAATTACAATTCTCTCCATTTTTTATTAAACTAAATTATTTATTTCATTAAACTTTTTTAATCTACCTAAAAACAAATTTTGATATGTTATTAGTTCGGGCCCTTGAATCTTAAACTCTTGAAACAAATTATCAACTGTGCAAACTAGAATAACACATGCATTAATGTTTGAATTGTAAACAACATTATGCGCTAAAGAGTAAGCCGCAGTTTGTAAAAACCAAGAATCTATGTATTCAGCTTTTTTTGGTTTGTTGGACTGCTTGAAATCAATTATTGTTTCTTTTCCCTCATAAACACCCACACAATCTGCTGTGCCTGCATATCTTTCAGGATAATGCATAGTGCACTCCACACCATATATTTCCTCTAATCTATTTGTTAAACCCTTATCAATAATTTCTTTTGCCATTTTTTTATATTGCTCATTGTCCTCAAAGAAACTCAAATTTTCTCTTCCTAAAAGAAACGACTCTAAATAGCTGTGCATTTGAGAACCTCTACTACTTGCTGCCTTTGTTATAGCTTCAGCTTCTTTGTGACCGGTTCTCTCTCTCCAGTTTGCTAAAGCTGCTTTATCTTCCTCGGATTTAGTTGCATCAAGTATTGAAGTTACACTCGGTAACTTTGCTTCTCCTAATACGTATCTTCTTATTCCATCTTCTGTCGCTCTTGAACTTGTAGGATAGTCATATTTTTTGTTCCAACGCATGTGATTTCTTATAGTCGTTATTATCTAAAAAAAGAAATTATTTTTTGACTTGTTTATTTCTTTCAACAAAACTCTCAACGTTCTCTGTTAGAACAGCTTTTTCAACTTGCTCGGGATCTTTTATATTTTCTAAAGTCCTAGTAATTGATCTTGCATCTTTTCCAAAACTATCAACAACTGTCATAGCCTCTTCAAGTTTTTTTCTTAATTTATAAATATTATCAAAATGACTAGAAAATCTTGTACTTATAGTTTTTAAATGATCATAAATCTCTGTTGCGTGTTTTGAAATTTTAAGAGACTGAAAGCCCATGTGTAAAGACTGTAAATAAGCTGAAAGAGTATTTGGGCCACAAATTACTATTTTATATTTTTTCATTAATTCTTGAGTTAATAGCTCTTTACTGCTTGGGTCTTGATATTCAGTTAATTCTTTATAAAGACTTTCTGTAGGAGCATACACTATTGCAAAATTTGAAGTTTTAGGTGGAACAATATATTTTTCCATGACACTTTTTGCTTTAGCCTTAAATGCACTTGCTAATTTTGTTCTAGCATCAGCAACTGCCTTTTTATCATCTGCCTCGTGGGCATCTGTAATTGCCTTAAATTTTTCTACTGGAAAATGGGAGTCTACCGGAACCAAAACATCTCCTTGAAGCTTGATTGCAAATTCTACGTTTTCACTTGTATCTTCTTTCATTTTGACATTTGTCATATATTGAGACGCAGGTAATAAATCTTTAATTAGAGCATCCAAAGAATACTCAGCTAGAGTTCCATATTTTTTGACCCCAGCTAAAATTTTAGTAATTCCCTCTTGACTTTGATTTAGGAGCTTTACTTGCTCATTAAAATTACCAACCTTCTCATCAACTTTAGTAAGTGCCTCGGTCATATCCTTTGTAACCCCAGTTGATAAAGAGTTAAATGAGGTAGACATCGAATTTAGAGATGTATTGATTGTAGAGTTTAAGCTATCTTTTAATCTAATAATTTCCGCATTCAAATTTGCTATTTCATTAGTCTCATCAGCTCTGATCTCTTTCTTGGACTTTATATTTAAATACAAAATAGCCAAGATTGCTCCAAACATTAAAATCAAAATTATTAATAAAATTGTGTCCATGATTCGTAACTTGTATTATAAGGGATTTTTATGGAATTATATCTTATTTTAAAGTTATTTTTGGAATAGGGTTTCTAATAGCTAATTATGTAGAAATGCGAGATTAAGATATTATCAAAATTTTTCTCATATACTTTAAAGATGAATTACTTAGAAAGTAATTTAACAAAGTTTTTTAAACCCTTTTTTTTACTATTTTTTTTTGAAGTAAAAATACAAGCTTGAGATTTTAAGATTTCTCCATCTTTTAATATACGTAGGTTATTCGCTCTAAGAGTCTCACCTGTAGATGTTATGTCGGTAATTAATTCAGCTGAACCAGTAAAAGGGTACGCCTCAGTTGCTCCTAAACTATCAACCAATTTAAATTGTGTAACACCTTTTGAAAATAAAAAATCCCTAGTTAAATTTGGATACTTAGTTGCAACTCTTAATCTTTTTTTCTTTTTATCTCTAAATTCAAATGCAATTTCTTCTAGGTCAGCTATTGTTTGAACATCAATCCAAGGATCAGGTATAGCTACAACCAGATTAGCATTTCCAAAATCAAGTTTTTTAATAACATTTATCTTGTTTTGAGTATTTATCTCACTTTCTTTTAATAAATCAAAACCAGAAAAGCCAATATCTAAAGAGCCATCTCCTAATCTTTCAATAATTTCCCTAGCGTGCAAATATAAGATCTTTACGTTTGATTTATTTTTTATTGAACCTATCAGATCTCTTTCTCCTCTCTCTGAAATAAGCTTTAATTTTTTTTTAGTGAAAATTTTTAAAACATCTTTTCTTAACCGTCCCTTACTAGGTATTCCTATATTTATTAAATTTTTCATAATTGAGGATTTAAGTTTAGAGCTGCTCCAACTGCAGGTACGTATTTTTTTGAGCCAAGATCAGAAATCAATTTGTCATAACGACCACCATTACAACAATTAACAATTTTTGACTTTGTTTTGATGTCTATTTTAAAAACTATACCCGTGTAATACTCTAATTGTCTACCAAAGGCTGATGAGAAAACCACATTCAATTTAGATATTTTATTTTTTGAGATAGGAAAATATCTCTGATCAACAAAAAGGTTTATTTTATGTTTTTTAAAGAATTTATTTAATTCCTTTGCAGCTTTATTTATCGGACATTTAATTTTTAGAAACTCTTTAATGATTTTCGATGTATTACTTCCCTTACTTGCTCTTCTTGGATCCTTTATTTTTTTATCAAACCTTTCTAAAATTTCTTTTAATGTTCTACCTGCAACAATTGATGATTGATTATCCTTTAACATTTTTAAATATCGTCTTTTATCAACTTCAACAATAGTTGGATCTACATCAGAATTTGTCTCTAATCTTTTTAGTAAATCACTGAAATAATCTTCTCGCCAAAAATGTCTTGTAAGTCTTAATTTCCATCTTTTTGGTATATCTAATTTAGATATTAAAAGATTAAAAATTTCCACATTGCCAATAGTAAGTGTGCCAGTTGAGTATTTCAAATTTTTTAGTGAATTAATTGATGTATTTATTATTTCTTTGTCATCATTTTTTTCATCTTTTGATCCTATAATCTCAAAACCAACTTGATTTTGAATTATAGAGTCCTTTTTATTTTGAGATTTTCTATAAGCCTGTCCGCTATAAAATATTTTTTCTTTGCCTTTTAAATTGTTTTCTAAGTATCTAAGACAAGAAGCAATGGTAAGGTCAGGTCTCAAACATAATTCATTACCTGTCTGATCTGTAAATGAAAAAATAAATTTTCTAAAACTTTCACCAGATCTTTGAACTATATGATTAGTCTCAATAACTGATGGTAATTCAATATATTTAAATCCTTTAGACTGAACAGATCTAAGGATTTTGTTAGATAAATTTTTTGATTTCATTTATTAAATTTTCTTTTGGAAATGTAATTTGGTTATTCTCCCCTTTAGCCCCGAGTAAATTCTTTAATGTTATTTTATTATCTTTAAATTCATTTTCACCACAGATAACTGCGACTGGACATTCTCTTTTGTTAGCATAAGTAAGTTGCTTACCTAGATTTTTTTTACTATCCAAAAATATTTCAGAATTGATATTATTTTTTCTTAAATTATCTAAAATTCCGTAATAATTTTTTAAATACTTTTCATCCATTACACAAACAATAACTGGATTTTGTGTATCAACTTCTATTTGATTTAATTGCATCATTGCAAATAGCAATCTATCAACACCAATGCTCACACCTGTTCCTGGAATATCTACACCCTTAAATCTTGAAATTAATTTATTATACTGTCCACCTGAGCAAATACTTCCAATATCAACTTCCTTACCCTTAATATTTTTTGCTTTGAAATTTAGATTTGTTTCAACACAAAACCCATCGTAATAATCTAAACCTCTAACTATGGTAAAATTAGTTTTTACTTGATCATAATAATTTCCAAAATTTAATACTCCGAATAATTCTTCTAATTCTTTAATACCCTCTTGAGTAATAGGATTTTTAAAATTTTCTTTAAGTTCTTTTAAATCATTAATCTTTAAAAAATTTAAGATTTTTGAAGCTTGTTCATCACTTAAGTTTGCTCCTTTTGTTATGGCTCCACTTTTATCTTTTCTCTCTTTTTTCAATAATTCTTCAACGCCCTTTAAACCAAACCCAGGTTTATCAAGTTTATCTATAGCTCTCATTACTTTAATTTGTTTATTTTTTTCAATTTTTAAATCCTCGATTAAACCTTGAACGATTTTTCTATTACTGACATTGATAGTAAACTGATCTTTTTTTAAACCACAATCTTCTAAAGTATTTGAGATCAAATTACACAGTTCGGCATTAGCTTGTGCAGGATTAACGTTTCCAACTATATCACAATCTGCTTGAGTAAATTCCCTGTACCTGGCATTTCCAGATTTTTCATTTCTGAATACATTTTGAATTGCATATCTTTTATATATTGAAGGAAGCTCTTGATTATTCTGTGCAACAAATCTAGCAAGTGGACTTGATAAATCATATCTTAAAGTAATATTCTTTTCACCATCATCAAATGTAAACACATCAGACATAGGATTATTCTGATCCTCTGCTAGAAAAGAACCTATATTTTCACTAATTTCAAATGATGGTGTTTCCAATGGATTAAATCCATATTTAATAAAATTTTTCTCAATAACCCCTAATAATCTTTTTTTAAGAAGTAATTTTTTATTCCATCTATCTTCAAAACCTGAGGGTAATCCAGGAATTAATTTATTTTCTTTATTCATTTTTTGGTACCTTGAGTAGGTTACGCTCCTACGACTTCGGATCCACAAACCGACGTGATACTATTTCACCATCAAGGCATATCCTTTTTTGTTTTATCTTATTTTGTTGTTATTTAAAATTATAATATAAATGATTATTCGCTAGCTTTAGCCAGCGTGGAAATGAGCGTGCACACCTCTATTAGTTCCTCTAAGAGCAAGTCTAAGAGTACCTGGGTTTAGTTTGTAAATTGTCTCATTTTTATTCATGAGCAGCGTTTTAGACAAAAATTGAAATTATTCAACCCTAAAAAGAAAAGGACGTTTTCTTATTTCTAAGTAAACGCCCTTATAAAATATTTAAATTAATCTAATTTTTTTAAGTTTACTGCTGAGGGGCCTTTTGGACCATCCTCTAATGTAAATTCTAATTTATCTCCTTCATTTAGAAATCTCATTCCGGCAGCTTTTACTGCGCTGGCATGAACAAAAGCATCTTTTTCTTTATCGTCTCTTTCAATAAATCCATACCCTTTTTTGCCATTAAACCATTTTACTTTTCCTTGAATTGTACTCATCTTTTTACTCGTCCTTTTGTTATTTATTATTCATAGAAGTTAATTTCTTTGTTTATTAATTTCAAGATGTTTTGGTGGTGCCTCGGGAAGGATTCGCACCTCCGACACAAGCCTTTTCAGGGCTCTGCTCTACTCCTGAGCTACCGAGGCAAAAAGTTACCCTCTAAAGATAATTCTGCCTTTAGTAAGGTCATAAGGTGTCATCTCCACAGTCACATTATCACCCTGTAATACTCGAATTCGATTTTTTCTTAACTTACCTGCAGTGTGTGCCGTCACCACATGACCGTTTTCTAATTGAACTCTAAACATAGCGTTAGGTAACAAGTCAGTTACTTTACCTTTAAATTCAAGTAAATCTTGTTTTGACAAATTTATTTTCTCCTAATTCTTTCTTTCACAGATTGAGCATGTCCAGCCAACCCTTCATAATTTGCAAGTGTTATAACTGATGGTCCAAGCTTTTCAATACCCTTTTTTGATAAGTTTATGTATGAAATTCTTTTGTAAAATTCATTAACACTTATACCACTTGAAAATCTGGCTGAACCATTAGTTGGTAATATATGGTTTGAACCAGCATTATAGTCAGTCATTGCCATCACAGCATATTTTCCCAAACAAATAGAACCAGCATTTTTAATTCTTGAAATAAAAGATTTATAATTTTTTACATTTAATTCTAAATGCTCAGGGGCGATTTTATTCACGATATCAATTATTTGTTTATCTGAGCTTACTTGAATTAAAATTCCATTATTTGATAAACTTTTTCTTGCGATAGCTGTTCTTGGAATCTTTTTTAATTGTTTGGAGATTTCATCTCTAGTTTGAATTATCAAATCTTTACTTTTTGAAATTAATATACATTGAGCGAGTTCATCGTGCTCTGCTTGACCAATAAGATCACTTGCTATCCAGTTTGGATTTGAAAATCTATCACCAACAACGGTTACTTCTGATGGTCCAGCTATCATTCCTTCAACACCAACATCTCCAAAAACTTCCTTTTTTGCGGCTGCCACATAAATATTACCAGGACCCACAATCTTATTTACTCTTTTGATTTTTTTTGTTCCATAAGCAACTGCTGCAATCGCTGATGGACCACCAATAGAATATATTTCTTTGATTTTACATTTTTTAGCTGCATATAATACAGCTGGATTTTGTTTTCCTTTATATCCTGGATTAATCATAATTATTCTTTTTACTCCTGCAACTATCCCAGGGATAGCATTCATTAAAACACTTGAAGGATAAGATGCGGATGATCCTGGTACATAAATTGCAACTGACTCGATTGGTAAATACTTGTATTCTAGTTTATTTTTAAATTTATCTGTGTAAGAAATATTTTTAAATTTTTGTAATGAATGAAACTTGTAGATTCTTGAATAAGCAAAATCGATGGCATTTTTTACTTTAGGATCTAAAGATTTAATAGATCGTGTAATTTGTCTCAAGCTTGGTTTAATTATTCTGTTTTGATTAAATTTTTTCTCATACTTTAACAATGCTTTGTCACCATTTTTTTTTACATCTTCAATTATTTTTATAACAGATACAGAGTTCGTTTGAACTTTGGCTTTCCTTTTTAATAATAATTTATCTAACTTTTTATTAAAATTTCTTGATTTACTGTTTAATATTTTCATATTTATTTAATCTCATTTTGATCTTCTAACCTTACTTCAATTGTTTCTGTAGTCAAAACAATGTGACTATTATTGTCAAAAATCAAATTTATTTCATAATCATCTTTATTTTTCAAATAATCTATACCAATTAAATTTAATATTTTTTCTTTATTTGCTTGATCAATATTTTTGGACTTAACCTTGTCAACAAATTCAAATCTACAAACACTGTTTATTTTTTTGTTTGTTTGATCAGACTCAATTTTATTTCTTTCAATAGATAATAAAAAAACTTTGCTTGACGCCAAATACTTGATATTATCAACATTTGTTTTTGAGCCAGAAACGCATGCCGAAATCATCTGTAATCCCTCTTGATCATTTGCAATAATTTTAGCTAAATATCTACTCACTGCTTCAATCTTTTTATTTTGACCCCAATTTTTTTTAATTTATGCTCTATATTTTCATAGCCACGGTCCAAATGATAAATTCTATTGATTATTGATTTACCTTTTGAAACCATTGCTGCTAATACTAATGAAACCGATGCTCTTAAATCGCTAGACATTAATTCAGCACCTATAAATTTAGTATTTCCATAAATGTAAGCTTTATTATTCTTTACATTTATTTTTGCACCAAGTCTTCGCAGTTCTGCAACGTGCATAAATCTATTTTCAAATATATTTTCAGTGACAGAACCTTTTCCATTTGCTTTACACATCAAAACCATAAGTTGTGATTGTAAATCAGTTGCTACACCTGGGTATTCTTTGGTTTTAATATTTTTAATGGATCTAATTTTTTCTGGACCTTTGATAAAAATTTTTTTTTTATATAGTTTTATTTTTGCACCAAACCTTTTAAGTAATTCTAATTCGGTTTTGATAATTTTTGCATCAAAATTCAATATCTTCAAATTTCCTTTTGCCAATGTTGCTGCTACACAAAAAGTTCCAGCTTCTATTCTATCAGCCATAACCGAGTATTCTGTTGAGTTCAATTTATCTACTCCGATAACTTTACATGTTCTTCCAACCCAGGAAATCTTTGCTCCTGCTAAATTTAAAAAATTTGTCAAATCTTTTATTTCAGGTTCGATAGCACAATTTTTTAAAATAGTAGTGCCTTTAGCTAAACAAGCAGCAATTATAGAATTTTCTGTAGCTCCCACAGTTAATCTAGGAAACTTTATAATTGTTCCTTTCAATTTGCCTTTTGATTTAGCTAAAATATAGCCATCTTTTAAGTCATAGCTCATCCCAAGTTTTTTTAAAGAGTCTAAGTGATAGTTTATTGGTCTTGCTCCAATAAGACAGCCACCAGGTAAAGAAATTTTTGATTTATAGTATTTTGCAATTAAGGGGCCTAATACTAAAATTGAACCTCTCATTGTTTTGACAAGGGAATAGCTTGCAAATGTTTTTAATTTTATTTCATTATGTATGGTAGCAGTCCTTCTATCTTTAGATAAAATAATTTTTGAGCCTAGTGATCTCAATAAATTTATCATTGTATTGATATCTTTTACTCTTGGTAAATTTTTTACCACAACTGGTTTATTAAAAAGTATAGTAGCTGCTAAAATTGGAAGTGAAGAATTTTTCGATCCTGAGATTTCAACCTCTCCCTTTATTCTACTTGGGCCCTCAATAGAAAACTTATCCATAAATTATTTTTTAATTTTTGCTACTTGGATTGTAGTTTGACCCTGATATTTTCCATTCTTAGACTTATATGTTGTCTCTGGTTGAGTATCTGATTTAAAAAATAAAAATTGAGCAATGCCTTCATTGGAATATATCTTAGCTGGATTGGGTGTCGTATTGCTTAATTCTATAACTATATTTCCTTCAAATTCATTTTCGATTGGTGTTACATTACAAATAATACCTGTTCGAGCATAGGTACTTTTTCCAACACAAATACACAATACATCTTTTGGTATTCTGAAATACTCGACAGTTTTTGCTAAAACAAATGAATTTGGAGGAATAATACAGTGAGGTCCTTTTCTCTCTATAAAATTATCATCAGAAAAATTTTTAGGATCTACCAAAGAATTGTTTACATTGGTAAATATTCTGTACTCATCTGAGATTCTGACATCATAACCCATGCTACTGAGCCCATAAGATATTTTTCCCTCCGAAACTTGATGATCTAAGAATGGTTCAATCATATTGTGTTCTTTACACATTTTTTTTATCCAAGAATCAGGCTGGATAGACATTATTTATTTTTCTTCTTATTTCTTTTTTGAAAAAGTTTTCTTTTTTTTAAATTCTTTTTAAGAGCTGAACTTAATCGCTCATTTTTGTCTTTTACAATCATTCTTTATTTGGATTTGTAAGAAAATCTAAAGTAATTGGTTTAGATGCATCTAAGACTTTTTCTTTTTTATTATTATCTTTTTTAGCGCCTTCTTTTGCTAAACGTTTTGCTTTTTTTTCAGCAAGTTTTTTTTCTCTCTTGGCTTGCTTCTCCATAAGTTTAGCGCTTTTAGTTGACTTATAATCGTAATGAATACCCATAAAATTTCCTTACTAGATATAAATCATATTAAACAAAAAATTAAGGCAATAATTTGAAAAAATGCTCTATTATTCGTAAAATACAATTTGTAATTATTGCTCCTGTAGTTAAATGGCATAACAAGTCCTTGGTAAGGACTAATTCCCTGGTCAGTACAGGGTGGGAGCACCATTAACCTTTATAAAATAATTTTCTAAGAAAAATTGTAATTAATACCAAGCTGATAAATACTAAAATCGGAATATATATTTCGCTAGAAGAAATAATGTCAACAAATTTTGGAACATCATTATTTTCCTCAATAATTCTTTCCAGACCAGCTCCGATTGAAACTGTTAAAAAAATTTGAGGCATAATTCCAATAAGTGTTGCAAAGAAAAAATTAGATATTTTCACATTAAAAAGGGTTGGTAAAAGACAACTCAGTTGCCAAGGGACACCTCCAATAAATCGATAAATCAACAAGTAAATAAATTCTGAATTTTTAAATTTAGCTTCGAGATTTTTAAATCTATTTAAAAATTTCTCTCTAATAATATCTTTTAAAAAGTAATTCCCAAATATATAAAGAAAAGTTGCACCTACACTTAAACCTAAAACCACTGTAATGGTCCCTATCCATTTACCTAAAATAAAACCACCTAAAAGAGCAATTGGTGAACCAAATCCCAAAAAAGGGAATACCCATAATATTGTTGAGAATAAAAAAATTAAAGATATCAAAATTAAATTAGAACTTTTTAATTTAAGAAAATATAATCTATTTTCTTTGATAAATTCATATGATGTTATTTCTTGAAGACTAAATTTTGAAAAAAACAATAATAAAAATATAATTACTAGAGCTAAGTAAGATAAACCTATAAATAATTTAATTTTTTTAGTTTTTTCCATTATTAATTATTGTATTTGCAAAATCTTGTATTTGCTATTTATATATTTAATTACTATAAAGATCGAAATTTTAATAAATTTAAATCGCTTTATGAAAAGAACATACCAACCTTCTAAAATAAAAAGAGCTAGAAAGCATGGTTTCCGTTCAAAAATGAAAACTAAGGGCGGCAAAAAACTTCTAGCCAGACGAAGAGCAAGAGGCAGAAAATCATTAACTATATCTGGTTAATCAATGAAAAGCAAAATACTTGCTCTTTCAAAAAACGAGGAATTTAGAAAATTACTTCAGCAAAAAAAAGTGTCAAATAAATATGTCACAATTTTTTTTGGTTATTTAAATGATAAAAATAAAAATAGTTTGAACATTTCATTTGTTACAAAGAAAAAAATCGGAAATGCAGTAAAAAGAAATAAAATAAAAAGACGTCTTAGAAATATAATGAGTGATGCATTTAAAAAAATATCAATAAATTTGAATTATTCATACCTTGTTATTGCTAAGTCAACTATGCTAAATAATGAATTTAAATTAATAAAAGAAACTTTATTTCAAGAATTTAATAAGATTAATAAATGATTATTTTTACACATATATTGATCCAATTTATCAAAATCTATAAATATTTAATCAGTCCTTTAATTGGACCCTCATGTAGATACCTACCAACCTGCTCCGAGTATAGTATTGAAGCTCTCAGAACTTATGGTTTTTTTAAGGGACTTATGCTTAGTTTCAAAAGAATTTTGTCATGCCATCCTTGGGGAAATAGTGGATTTGATCCAGTTAAAAAAGAAATGAAAGTAAAAAAATAATGGACTCAAAAAATACAATAGCAGCTATTGCATTATCCTCAGCAGTAATTGTTTTATATTCATTATTTTTTGTTCCTGAAAAATCAACAATAGATCAAAGTCTAGTTGAAAAAGAAAAGATTGAACAAAGCACTGATACTCCAAGCTTAGAACAAAAAGATACTTTTATTGAGATTTCGAGAAAAGAAGCTTTAACTGAAAGTGAAAGAGTTGATTTTGAAAATCCTAATGTAGTTGGTTCAATATCTTTAAAAGGTGCAGCAATAGATGATCTAACTTTTAAAAAATATAATGTGGAGCTAGAGAGTAATGAAAAAATAACTCTATTAGGACCAAGAAATATTAAAGATGGTTATTTAATTGAGAGTGGATTTGTAACATCAGATAAAAATATAGACATCCCCACATCAGAGACTGTTTGGTCTATTAAAGGAAATAGAAAATTAACTGAAAATTCTCCAATTAAGTTATTCTGGACTAATGATCAAGGAATTACCTTTGAAAAAGAAATTTCTTTAGATGATAAATATCTATTTTCAATAAAACAAAGAGTTATTAACAAAACAAACGGAAAATATGACTTTTATTCTTATGGTCAAATTATAAGAAATGAGATCCCAGAAATAATAGACTTTTTAATTCTTCATGAAGGTTTAATTGCAACTTTAGATGATGAATTAATTGAGAAAGATTATGATGATATTCAAGAAAAAAAATTTACAAAAACATCCCAAAAAGGTTGGTTGGGCATAAGTGATAAATATTGGATTACATCATTAATACCTCCAAAAAATAAAGAATTTAAAACAACATTTGATTATAAAGATAAATTTAGAGCTAATTTTATTGCAACTGAACCTCTTGAATTAGGTCCAAATAGTTTTATTGAAGAAAATTTACAAATAATAGTTGCTGCTAAAAGAGTGGATGTTATTGATGGCTATGCAAAAAGTTTGTCTATTGATAAGTTTGACTTAGTTATTGATTGGGGTTTTTTATATTTCATAACAAAACCCCTATTTTTTGGTATTGATTATTTCTTTAAATTACTTGGAAATTATGGATTAGCAATTATAGCAATAACAATTTGTATTCGATTGGTCTTCTTTCCTTTGGCAAATTTTTCTTTCAGAAGCATGGCGAAAATGAAAGCGCTTACTCCTGAAATGGTAAGATTAAAAGAACTCCATAAGAATGATAAAATGAAATTACAACAAGAAATGATGGCTCTTTATAAAAAGGAAAAGGTCAACCCAATGTCTGGTTGTCTTCCAATCCTTGTTCAAATACCAGTTTTTTTTGCTTTGTATAAGGTTTTATTTGTTACGATTGAAATGAGACATATGCCTTTTTATGGATGGATTCATGATTTAAGTGAACGTGATCCCACAAGTATATTCAATCTATTTGGGTTGCTACCTTATGATGTACCATCATTTTTAATGATTGGAGCTTGGCCAGTTGCAATGGGAGTTTCAATGTGGGTACAACAAAAATTAAATCCTGCTCCTACTGATCCTATGCAAGCTAAAATATTCATGTTCTTTCCACTTTTTTTGACTGTAATACTAGCGCCCTTCCCTAGTGGTTTGGTAATTTATTGGACCGTGAATAATATACTAACTATGGCTCAACAAGTGTTCATTATGAAAAGAACAACTGTTAAGACTGTCACTTAAATAATTAATTATCATAAGACAATAAATTAATGGATTTAGAAAAAATACTTCCCAAAGATGGACCGCCAATAGATGAGGTTTCAAAATACATAGAAAAATATAAAAATGATCTCATCGTAATAAAATACGGAGGAAATGTTTTTATAGACAGAAAAATCTTTGATAATTTTATAAAAGATATAAACATACTGAATAAATTAGGTATCTCTTTTACAGTTGTTCACGGAGGAGGTCCTAGAATAAAAAGAGAACTAGACAAATCAAATATTCAATCAAAATTCATCAGAGGCTTAAGAGTAACTGATAAAAAAATTATAAACATCGTTGAGTCAGTTTTAATTGATTTTAATAATGATATTGTCGACTCTTTGAAAAAGTTTGGAACTGATGCTGTCTCAATCCATACAAGAAAAAATAATATTATTAAAGTAACTCCAGAGGCTAAAGAGCTTGGATTTGTAGGGATACCTAATCAAATTGATAATAGTCTGATTGAGAAAATTCTTAATAAAAAACAAGTCCCAATAATTTCACCATTAGGTTTAGGAAATGACAATCATTCATATAATATCAATGGAGATACAACCGCAGGTGCAATAGCGAAGTCATTAAGATCTCGAAGATTACTATTAATGACCAACGTCGAAGGTGTTTTAGATAAAAACAAAAAACTGATTGATGAAATCTCTTCATCGGAAATTTTGAAAATGATTGAGGATAATACAATTACCGAGGGTATGATACCTAAAATTAATACTTGTTTGGATGCTGTAAATAATGGAGTAACAGCAGTTGGAATAATTGATGGAAGAAAACAACACTCTATATTATTTGAAATTTTTTCCGACAAGGGCTCTGGGACTTTGATTAGAAGATGAAAAATTTTAAAGAAATGAAATATCTTCTGTTAGATCTTGATGGAGTTTGTTACGGTAAACACAATAACTACTCTTTGGAGAAAGTGTTTGGTCAAGTATCACAAAGAATGACGATGTTCATATCTGAGAGACTGCAAATAAATATGGAAGATGCAAAAAAATTACAGACTGATTATTTTTACAAATACAATACTAGTTTAAATGGTTTAATGATACATCATGATATACCCCCGGAAGAATTCCTAAAATATGTTCACACAATAGATCTTTCATTTATGAAAGAGGACAAAATCATGAGAAATGAACTTGAAAAATTAGATATGGAAAAATTTATTTTTACAAATGGGAGCGCCGAACATGCTAAAAATATTTTAACCCATTTAGGAGTATATGATCTTTTTGGAAGAGATAAAGTTTTTGATATAAAAGATGCAGGGTATGTTCCAAAACCTGAGGCTAAAACTTTTGATTTAATGGTTAAAAAATTTGGATTAAATCCAAAAGAAACAATTTATGTAGAAGATATCGCAAAAAACCTTAGTATTGGTTATGAAAGAGGATGTGCAACTGTTTGGTTAATTAATGATGAACATTTTGGTAAGATGGATTCTGATAAAGATTATATTTCTCATAAAATTGAAAATCTGTCTTTATTTCTTAAGGAAATAAGGTTATTAAAAAGTCAATAAATTATGTCTATAGAAAAAATTATAAATGATGCTTGGGAAAACAAAGATAAAGTAAATTCAAATTCGGATCAATCTTTAAAGGATGCAATCAATCAAGTAATAGGTGACTTGGATAGTGGTAAATCTAGAGTTGCTGAAAAAATAAATGGAGAATGGGTAACTCATCAACACCTAAAGAAAGCAATTATGCTAAGCTTTAGAATCTATCCAATGGAAAATTTAAATGGACCTTATTCCAGTTGGTATGATAAGGCACATTTGTTAAAAGGAAAAACAGCTGGCTGGACAAAAGAGGATCATGAAAGAGCAGGTTTTAGAATGGTTCCAAATTCGCCTGTTAGAAGAGGATCATTCGTTGGTAAAGATGCTGTTCTTATGCCATGTTATGTAAACATTGGCGCTTACATCGGAGCTAAAACGATGATGGATACATTCAGTCGTGCTGGTAGTTGTTGCCAGATTGGGGAGAATTGCCATATATCTGCTGGGTCAGGAGTTGGGGGGGTGCTAGAACCTGCTCAAGCATTACCCACAATAATAGAAGATAATGTATTTTTAGGAGCAATGTCTGAGGTGGTTGAAGGAGTGATTGTTGGAGAAGGATCTGTGCTAAGCATGGGAATGCTGATTACACAATCTACAAAAATTGTAAATAGATCAACCGGTGAGATCACGTATGGAAAAATTCCTCCATACTCAGTTGTTGTACCAGGTTCTCTTCCTGATAAAAAAAATCCATCTGCTCCATCACTAAGCTGTGCAGTAATAATCAAGCAAGTAGACGAAAAGACTAGATCAAAGACATCAATCAATGATCTTTTAAGAGATTAAAAATGCAAAAAATTAATGAATTACAATTAGCTAAAGAGCTAATAAGATTTCCAACTGTTACTCCCGTAGACGCTGGGGTGATGAAATTTTTAGAAAAAAAATTGAAAAAACTTGGTTTCAAAACAAAATTACTTGAATTTAAAGAGAAAGATTTCAAACCAGTTAAAAATTTATATGCAAGGTTGGGAAGAAAAGGACCTAATTTTTGTTATGCAGGTCACCTAGATGTTGTTCCCCCGGGTAATATAAAAGATTGGACGATAAATCCATTTAAACCATCTATAAAAAATAATCATTTAATTGGAAGAGGTGCAAATGATATGAAAAGTTCTGTTGCAGCTTTTGTTTCTGCTGTAAGCAATTTTTTATCAAAAAATGAAAAATTTGATGGATCAATTAGTCTATTAATTACTGGAGATGAAGAGGGTGATGCAATAAATGGTACCAAAAAAGTTGTAGAATATTTAAAAAAAAAAAGAGAGAAAATAAATTTTTGTCTTGTTGGTGAACCAACTAATCCAAATAAATTAGGTGAGATGATTAAAATTGGGCGTAGGGGAAGTTTGACTGGTAAATTAATTATATTTGGTTTACAGGGTCATGTTGCATATCCTGCTAGAGCAAATAATCCTTCAACTATAATTGTTAATATTTTAAAAGAACTGAAAGATATTAAGTTTGATAAAGGAACTAAAGATTTTCAGCCTACAAACTTAGAAGTTACTCGAATAAATATAAATAATGCTGCAGATAACGTTGTTCCGGCAACAGCTGAAGCAACATTTAACATAAGATTTAACAATAAACATTCATCAACTTCTCTTAAAAAAAAACTAAATAAGATTTTCACAAAAATAACTAAAAAACATAAATCAAAATTTAAAATTGAGTATAGAGTTTCTGGTGAAGCTTTTTTAACAAAACCCAATAAAACGACATTTATGATACAAAATGTCATTAAAAAAATAACAAAGTTAAAACCAAAATTATCTACAACAGGTGGAACTTCAGACTTAAGATTTATAAGAACTATATGTCCTGGTCTTGAATTTGGTTTAGTAGGAAAAACTATGCATAAAGTTGATGAAGCAGTGTCTTTAAAAGATTTAAAAAATCTAACTAAAATTTATGAAAGTATTTTAAAAAATTATTTCAAATGAATACAGCGATTATAAATTCTGACTCTTATGAAAAACATGACACTGGTAATGGCCATCCTGAACAACCTAAAAGAGTAATTGCAATAAAAGAAAAATTAAAAAAAAGAAGTGATCTAATTTGGGAAAAACCAGATAGTGTGCCTGATGATATATTGGTAATGACACACTCAAAAGAATATATTCGTAAATTGAATAATTCCTTTCCACGACAAGGTCTAAAGTTTTTAGATGGAGATACTGTCATATCACCGGACAGTAAAAAAGCAGTATTTGATGCTGCTGGCTCAACAATTAGGGCGATAGATGGAATTGAAAATAAAGAATTTAAGAATGCATTTTGTCTAGCAAGGCCTCCTGGACATCACGCAGAAAAGGATAAGGCAATGGGATTTTGTTGTATATCAAATGCTGGGGTAGCCACTAATTATTTAGTTAAAAATTATAAATATAAGAGAGTAGCATGTGTAGATTTCGATGTGCATTGGGGAAATGGAAATTATGATGTCATGCGTAATAATAAAAATTCGTTATATATATCAACACATCAGTATCCCTTTTATCCCGGAGGAGGTACGGACAAAGATAAAGGTGATTTTAATAATTCTTTAAATATACCTTTGCCAGCAGGCACAAACTCAGAGGAATATTTCAATGCATTCGATAGAGTTTTAGATAGATTGGTCAATTATAAACCTGATTTTCTTATATTCTCAGCCGGTTTTGATGCACATAAAGATGACCCTTTAGCTCAATTTAAACTAAGCTCAAAAGACTTCTACGAAATTACGAGAAGAACCTTAACTGCTACCAACGAGTTTACTAAAGGAAAAGTTATTTCTATTCTTGAAGGTGGTTATGATTTAAATGCGTTATCTGAAAGTGCTAATGAACATGTTAACGCACTTGTAGAATTCAATTGATTGCAATTTAGTAAATAATAAATCTCTCACATGAAACTTTACAGAATTAAAAGATCAAAAATTGATAAGAGGGGACGAGGCCTTTATGCTACACGCGATATTAAAGAGGGAACGAAAATAATAAATTATGTTGGGAAAATTATTACAAATAAAGAGGTAGATGAGTCAACTAAGTTTGATAATAAAAAACCCATTTACTTATTCACTTTAAACAAAAAATATACCCTTGATGGGGATTTTTCATGGAATATTGCAGGTCTAGTAAACCATAGTTGCAATAATAACTGTGATTATAATGGTAAAGGTCTAAAAGTATGGATTACTGCAATTCGGGATATTAAAAAAGGAGAAGAGTTTACGTGTGATTATGGATTTGGTTATGATGAAGACTATAAACAATTTCCTTGCAAATGTGGTTCAAAAAATTGCTGTGGTTATATTGTAAGAGCAGAGTCTAGATGGAGAATAAATAAAAAGTTTGCAATGAGTAACAAGAAAAAATTAATAAATAACTCTTGCTAAATAAAGTCCCTCAGGTGGTGCTGGCGGCGCACATAAAATCCGTTTTTTTGAGTTCATAATAAAATTGAATTTTTTTAAAGTCCATTTTTTTTCACCTACATATTTTAAACAACCAACCATTGAACGAACCTGTTGTTGTAGAAAAGATTGAGATTGAAATTCTATCTCTATTTTACTATTTCTAGATTTTATTTTAACTGATTTCATTGTTTTGACCGGACTTTTGGCTCTACAGCTTGAAGCTCTGAAGGTAGAAAAATCTTTAGTGCCAACTAATTTTTTTGCAGCTTTTTTCATTACTTTTAAATCAAGTTTATTAATAATGTGCCATCCTCTATTTTCATCTATTACCGGTCTACTAGAGCGATTAATGATTATATACTTATATATTCTCATTCTTGCAGAAAATCTTGCGTGGAAATCATTACCTCTTTTCTTAATTTTAATGATTGAAATCATTTCCTTATTTAAAAAATGATTTAAAGATTTGACAAACTTATTTAAATTTTCAACTTTTTTTTTACACTCAAAATGAGCAGATTGTTCAAGTGCGTGCACTCCTTTGTCTAATCTACCAGCGCCAAACAAAATAATTTTTTCTTTTAATAATTTAGAAATTCTCTCTTGGATAAATCCTTGTATAGTTTTGCCCTTTGTTTGAATTTGCCAACCTCTAAAATTGGTGCCTACATACTCTATCAATATTTGATATCTAAACATTAGATATAATTGAGCCTTTTCTGATTTGAGATCCAAGCATAAACTCTCCAATTTTTTGAGCCTTTTTCCCCTCTCTCTGTATTTCAACAACTTTAATAGATTTTTCACCCCCACACGCTATTTCAAGATCGTCTGATATAACCTCACCATTATTACCAATCCCATTTCCAATTTCTGCTTTTAAAATCTTATATCTTTGTCCGTTAAAATTGAAAAAAGCCCCCGGGGAGGGATATAAGCCATTAATTTTTCCAATTATTTTTAAAGCATCGCTTTTCCAGTCTATTTGCCCTTCATTTTTAGTAATTTTTTTTGCATAAGTAGCTTTAGAATTATCTTGATCAACAAAATTTGATTTACCCTCAAAAATTTCATCTACAACATCTAAAATTTTATCCGCTGCTATTAAAGCAAGTTTTTCTGAGACCTCTTTTGCATTGAGACTTTGATCAAGTTTTATTTTATAAGTGTTACTTACAGGTCCGCTATCCAATTCTTCATTAATTTTCATTACACTGATCCCTGTTTCTGTATCTAAATTCATTATTGCTCTCTGAATAGGTGCAGCTCCTCTCCATTTTGGGAGTATAGATGCATGAATATTTATAAAACCTTTTTTTGTTAAACTTAAGAATTCTTTAGGAATTATTTGTCCATAGGCTACAACAATTGCAAGATCAGCCTCCATTTTTTTTAAAAACTCATATTCCTCATTGTTGTTTTTCAAGTTCTGTGGAGATCTAAATTCTATATTTAAAGTTTCCGATATACCTTGGACTGGTGATTTATTTATCCTCTGACCTCGGTGAGATTTTTGAGGTGGTTGAGTATAAACCAAATTTATTGGAAAACCATTTTGATAGAGTGATTTCAATATTGGAACTGCAAACATGGGTGTACCCATAAAAATGATTTTTTTAGGCATTTCTAAACTAATATTCTGTCAGGATTTTTTTTTGTTTTTGAAATTTTTTTGATGATGATATCTCTTTTTAACTTTGATAAGTGGTCAATTATCAATTTTCCGTCTAAATGATTAATTTCGTGCTGTAAACAAGTTGATAAAAGACCGTCACATTTTAAATTTTTTTTTTCTCCATTTATATTGATATATTCCACTTCACAAATTTTTGGCCTTTCAATTTCTATAAATGTATCTGGAATTGATAAACAACCCTCTTCATAAATTGAGGTTTCATCACTAACTTTTTTGATAACAGGATTTATGAAACTTAAAGGCTCCTTCTTTTCATCTTTAGTAGACACATCAATTACTAAAATTCTTTTCAAAATACCTATTTGTACTGCAGCTAATCCGATACCTTTTGAGGCGTACATTGTATCAAATAAATCTTTAATAAGTTTTTTTTCGTTATCACTTACTTTTTCTAATGGTTCTGAGATTTTTTTTAAAGTTTCGTCGGGAACTGTAATTATATCTTTAATGCTCATTAGATAAATAAATAAACTAATTTTTAAACTTTTAAAGGAAGAACTTTTAATAAAATTTTATTACGTATAGAGTCTATGTTTAATTGATTAAGTGCACTAATTATAAAAAATAGGGTATCGTCATCTAAAGTACTCAGCTCATCTTGACCAATAACCTCTATAATTCTTAAAATTGTTGAGGCTGGCTCATTATTATTTATCATGACTTGAATATCTGTTGGCATTTCATAGTCTAGAATTTTATATAAATTTTCATATTTCTTGTCGATTTTTATACCATCTGATTTTAATGACTCGATTAAAATAATATCTTTTTTTGAAATTAGATACTTTTTATCCCTTTTTATCTTTTTAAGAAAGTTGTTAAGATCTTTTTCTATTATTGTCTGATTATAATCTCCGATAAAATATTTTATAAGTTTTGATTGATGTAAAAGATCATCATTATATTTTATTTTAGTTTGTTTTTTTTCATCAATACTAATATTTTCTAAATAAAAACTAGTATACTTTGAGGAAATTTGATCTAATTCAATATCTTGTAACAGGTCTTTTAGTTTTTCATCAAAAGCATTACCAATTTTATCTTTGATGAATACTTCTTTTAAAAGTTTCATTAACTCTATCTTTTTATTTATGTCTGACTCTAGTAAAACACTTTGGTATAAAAGTGCCCTACTCTCAATATTAGTTAAAGATTTGAATACTGTTTTAACGTTCAGAAATTGATCAATCGTAAACTGAAACCTTTTATAAATTTGAAATAAATCATCTTCAAGATAATTCTTGTTATGTGTGGCATACTCAATTAATTCAATTTTTTCTAATTCATCCAAGTCAATTTCATTAGTCTGGTATAATAAATTTGAAGCAGCTAAATATTTCCATATTAGTGGATTAGTATTTTCTTTTGGTTCAAAAGAAAATTCTGGGTTTGTTTTATGTGCCAAATGAAACTCTAGGACACTTTTTTCAGAGATAGTTTTATCAATTTCATTTGTATATCCAAAAAGATAATCTAATTTATTTTCAAAATATTCTTCTTTAAAACCTAATTCCTTTTTTAAATCAAAAATTAATTGTGCTTCATCTTTTTTTCCATTGTTAATCAAACAATAGATATTAAACTTTGATAAATAATTGTTTTTTATTGGTTCTGAATTATTTAAAAAGATTTTACAAGCTTTATCAAGCTGAGACTCAGATAAATGCTTATCAACTAAATATTTACTTAACTTAGGGTGTAAATTTATAATATCATTCTTGATTAAATACTCCTCTATCAGCTCTAAGTTATTATGTTTTATCAGCCAATCTGATTTGATATTTAAAAATTCCTTTTCACTAATATTTTTTTTGGGATAATAAGCATTAGTTAATAAAACAATGTTCATAAGTTCTGAAGCATCTTGTGATAAGCTTATTTTAGCTAAATTAGAGAAAAGGTATTTTAATTGATCACCATTAGAATTCGACCACATATCAATTTTTAATCCAAAATCTTCAGGGTCGTAGAGACCTATTATTTTAATTTCTTTAGAATTTAAAGTTTCATCAACTTTAATTGAATCTGATCTATCTTTAGTTTGCATATTAAAAACATCAATTTTTTCAGTTTCAAGTTCACTTTCGGTAATTGAAATTAATTCCTTATTTTCAGAATTTTCTTGTATTTGATCTTTATCAATATTCCATATATCCACAGGTTCATCTTGTGAAAAAGAATTAGTTATCGAAAAAAAAAAAATAAATAGAATTGATAAATAAGTTTTATTTAACAATTTTAAAATTTTCATTAGGGATTATTTTTTCAATTGATTTTTTTGGTGCTGGAAAGTCTAATTTATTTAAAAGAAAAACTATTCCAATAAATACAATTGCGACTACAAATAACTTAACTAATAATCCAATAATACTTTTGCTATAACTTGTTTTTCTTGTAAATTGCATATAGGTTTAATTAATTTCAAATTAAGACATATTTGTGTTTTTTCAATATATAAACTTATGAAATCAAAGAAAAATTTAGTTTTTATTGGAATGATGGGTTCTGGAAAGAGTTCTATTGGCTCTATAGTTTCAAAAAAACTAAATCTTAACTTTTTTGATATTGATCAATTAATTGAAAATGATCAAAAAATGAAAATATCAAAAATCTTTGAAATAAAAGGAGAAAATTCTTTTAGAAATATTGAAAAAAAGATAACTCTTAATATATTAAAAAACAAACAAGGTGTAATTGCGCTTGGTGGAGGAGCATTTATAACTCGAGCAATTAAAAATGAAGTTCTAGAAAGTCACTTATCATTTTGGCTTAATTGGAATATCGATACATTGGTTAATAGAATTAAAAACAGCAAAAAAAGGCCATTAGCAGTTAATTCTACTAAAAATGAGCTAATAGAAATCATAAAAAAACGTTCAGTTATTTATTCTAAAGCACTATATAAAATAAATTGTGAGAATTTTACAAAACAACAAATTGCAAAAAAAATCATAGATATTTATGAGACCAATTAAACTGATAATTAAAACTAATTCTGAAAAATATCCTGTAATAATTGGTAGAAATTTAATTTCTAATTTATCACAAATATTAAAAAAAAATTCTATTAGCTTTAAAAAATGTTTTTTAGTTTTAGATAAAAATATTCCAAATAAATATATCAAAGAAATTTCAAACTCCCTCAAGAGATATGAGCTTTACAAATTTATTTACGATGCCAATGAGAAAAATAAAAATCAGAAAAATGTAAATAAAATTTTAGATCTTCTACTTAAAAAAAATTTTTCAAGAGATGACTGTTTGATATCTATTGGAGGAGGAATTACAGGTGATGTAGCAGGTTTTGCTGCAAGTTTATTCAAAAGGGGTCTAAAGTTTGTAAATATTCCAACAACATTGTTGTCACAAGTTGATTCATCTGTTGGTGGTAAAACAGGTATTAACACATCTCAAGGCAAGAATTTAATTGGAAGTTTTTATCAACCTAAAATTGTTATCAGTGATGTAGACTTTTTGAAAAGTCTTCCTTTTAGAGAAATAGTTTGTGGTTACGCAGAAATAGTAAAACATGCAATAATTGCAAATAAAAAATTTTATAATTTCTTGGATAAGAATATTAATGAAATACTTAAACTTCAATCTCCATCTATTGAAAAATCTATTTATGAGAGTTGCAAAGTCAAAAAAATAATAGTTGAAAAGGATGAAAAAGAAAAAAATCTTAGAAAAATTTTAAATTTTGGTCATACTTTTGCTCATGCATACGAGGCAAGTTTAAACTTCTCTAAAAGATTGAATCATGGAGAGGCAGTAATTCTAGGTATGAAATCAGCGTTTGAATTAAGTCATAATAAAAAAATGATTACCTCAAAAGAATTTGATTCTGCATTTAAACATCTTAATAATTCTCATTTTCCAGACTCTATTAAAAATTATTTTACAATAAAAAGAATTAATCAAATCATATCCTTTATGATGAGGGACAAAAAAAATAATTCTAAAAGTATCAAGATTATGCTTATTAAAAAAATTGGTGGTCCAATAATTGAAAAGGAATTTTCTAAAGCTACTATGAACCTTTTTTTTAAAAAGAGACTAATTAATTAAAATTTGCAAAGAGTGAATACAATTTTTTAATTCCTTATCTAATACTTTATAAATTTTTTTATTACTTTCTATTTTATTTAATTTCTTAAGCTCTTCAGACTCTATGGTTATTTTTAAATGAAATTTATTACTTTCGTGTCCTGGATGATTTTTATGTAAAAATGTTTTGTCTTCTATTAAAATATTTTTGATATTAATATTTTTTTTTATTTTTTTTTTTACGTTTGTGATTAATTCATCTATATTCATTTGATATAATTATATCATGAAAAATCTCTGTGACTGGAATAATTGCAATGAAATTGGTGAATACAAAGCACCAGTTGAAAAAGATAATAGTAAAAAATTTAGGTTATTATGTTTAAATCATGTCAAGGAATTCAATAAAAATTGGAATTATTTTTCAGGTATGAATGATGATCAAGTGATTGATTTTTTGAAGTCAGATATGGTTTGGCATAAACCTACTCAGAGTTTTAGTTCTTCAGATAATTTTTTCAAAGTTTTGTGGAATAATACTTTGAGAGACGAACTTGATAAAGAAAAGTTAAAAAGTGATTTTAATCACATGGGACAATTTAGATATAATCATAAAGACATCAAAGCATTTGAAATATTGGGGATTTCAGTAGGATCTAAATGGGAAAAAATTTATGATAGATTTAAAATACTTGTTAAAAAATTTCACCCTGATATGAATTTCGGTGATAAGAAATTTGAAGAAAAACTTAAATCAATAACTTTGGCTTACACCCAGTTAAAAAATACTTATAGAGAAAAAAATTGACACCAAATATAAATAACCAACCTGATATAAAACTCTCAATAAAACAGACTTTTGGGATAGACTCAAATATGGAGGTGGATGCATTTTCTAAAAAAAGCGAATATGTGCCAGAAATAGACAAAAATTATAAATTTGATCGAGATACTACTTTGGCAATCATTTCAGGTTTTGCTTTTAATAAGAGAGTTTTGGTTCAAGGTTATCATGGCACAGGGAAATCTACACATATAGAACAAATTGCTGCGAGGTTAAATTGGCCATGCATCAGAGTAAATTTAGACAGTCATATAAGTCGTATAGATTTGATAGGTAAGGATGCAATTGTTTTGAAAGATGGTAAGCAAGTTACACAATTTAATGAAGGGATTTTGCCTTGGTCGATACAAAACCCCGTTGCACTAGTATTTGACGAATATGATGCAGGAAGACCTGATGTGATGTTTGTTATCCAAAGAGTGCTTGAAGCAGAAGGTAATTTTACGCTTTTAGATAAAAATAAAGTTATCAAACAAAATAAATTTTTTAGATTATTTGCAACCTCTAATACTGTTGGTTTAGGAGATACAACAGGACTTTACCATGGCACTCAACAAATAAATCAAGGACAAATGGATAGATGGAATATTGTTACAACTTTAAATTATCTTAGCCTTGATAAAGAAATGGAAATAATCTTAGCAAAAAATAAAAGTTTAGATAATGCAAAAGGCAAAGAAAAAGTTTCAAATATGATTAAAGTTGCATCATTAACTAGAAAAGGATTTATAGCTGGAGATATATCTACAGTGATGAGTCCACGAACAGTTTTACACTGGGCTGAAAATGCAGAAATTTTTAAAGATACAGGTTATGCTTTTAGAGTGACGTTTTTAAATAAGTGTGATGAAATTGAAAAAAATATAATTGCAGAGTATTACCAAAGATGTTTCGGTGAGGAATTACCAGAGTCCTTGCTAAATATTCAAATTTAATGAATAACAAAACAGAGAGTTTAAAGGAAAAGCTTAGACAAGCTTTATCTTCTACAGCACGCGTAATCTCAGATGATTTGGGAATCAATCCTAAAAAAAATACTAAAATTTCTGAAAAACAAGATCTAATTGAACTAGAAAATTTAAATTCAAAAAACGATTTTATAAAGGCTAGAGCGGAAACAGATTCGAAGGCTCTTAAAAAAAAATTTTCTAATGAGTCAATATTTAAGAAAAATTTACCATCTAGCTCGTCATGTAAATCACTTTATACAATTACAGAGAAAATAAGATATGAAAAATTGGGATCAAAAATGTTAAAAGGAATAGATAAAAATTTAAGAGATAACTATACTCAACTAATTAATCACAAAAGAAAAGATCAAATTAAATCCAAAGATGATGTGCCTATAGTTGAGGCTTTTGAATTATATATGCTGAAAAACTTCCACGATATCAAACTCAATGCATTAACATCAAAAATGTTAAACTTCTGGGAAAAAGATTTTGATAAATCAATTTTTGAACATATAGATTTTTTTAAAAAAAATTTAGAAGATCAAAATGTTTATAGTTCTAAGTTTTCCCAGATAATACAAGAAATGGACATTTTTCAATCAGAAGAAAATGAGGAAAAAAAGGATGAAAACCCAGAGGATAATCAAGAAAATCAGTCAAGTGAAAATGATGATAGTGAGGATGAGGACAAAAAAGATCCTGATAAGCAAGATGAGTCAGAAGCAAGTTTAGATTCAGATTATAACATTGATGAATATAAATTAGATGAACAACTTGTAGATACGGAGTCAGATGAGCAAAACTCTGAACAAGTTATTCAAAAGAAAAATTTAAAAGATTCCAATGTAGATTATAAAATTTTTACTACCCAGTTTGATGAAATTACGAAAGCTGAAAATCTTGAAAACGCAGATGAAGCAAATAAGCTTAGAAAAGCTTTGGATCAACAATTAATTGGTTTTCAAGATGTTATAACTAAACTTGCTAATAAACTTCAAAGACAATTATTGGCAAAACAAAATAGAGCTTGGGAATTTGATTTGGAAGAAGGATTACTTGATAGTTCAAAATTACCAAGAATTATAATTGATCCATATAATTCATTATCTTTTAAGAAAGAAAAGGATTTAGACTTTAAGGACACGGTGGTAACACTTCTAATTGACAACTCGGGTTCAATGAGAGGTAGACCAATTACTATTGCAGCTATTTGCGCTGATATTCTATCTAGAACTTTAGAACGTTGTTCGGTGAAAGTAGAAATATTAGGGTTTACAACAAAAAATTGGAAAGGTGGCCAAAGTAGAGAGTTATGGAATAAAAATAATAAACCGAAAACTCCTGGAAGATTGAATGATTTAAGACATATTATTTATAAAGGAGCTGATACTCATTGGAGGCAGGCAAAAGATAACCTTGGGCTAATGTTAAAAGAAGGTTTACTAAAAGAAAATATAGATGGGGAGGCTATAACATGGGCTTTCAATAGAATAAAGAAAAGAAAAGAGGAAAGAAAAATTTTAATGGTAATTTCAGATGGTGCGCCAGTTGATGACTCAACCTTATCAGTAAATTCAGGAGATTTTTTAGAGAAACATTTAAAAAAAATGGTTAAGTTTATAGAGGATAAATCTGAAATAGAAATTTTAGCTATAGGGATTGGTCATGATGTTTCTAGATATTATAAAAGAGCAATTAAGATCACTGATGTAAATGAACTTGGTGATGTAATGATTTCCCAATTAAGTTCATTATTTGATAAAAAAGTAAAATTACATTAAATTTTTTTTAAATCTTGGTTTTTCCATCTTATATTTACTTCAGCACCAGTTCTTGTTTTAGAATTTTGACAATTTAAAGAAGCAAAATTTTTTTCAAGTAAGTTTTTACCTATAAATATTCCCAGACCTAGACCAGATTGATTCTTGTCTTTATTCTTAAGTGATCTTAAATAAGGTTCACCTATTTTTGACAATATCTCACCAGGATATCCTTCACCATCATCTTCGATAGTAATTTCTGTATATTCATTATTGCTCTTGAGGGTTATAAATATTTTTTCTTTAGCAAATTTATTTGCATTTCCAATAAAATTTCTCAAACCATATATAATCTCGATTGATTTTGGAATTTTTCTAGGATTTGAGTCTTGATCAAAATTTAAGATAAATTTTTTATTACTTGTTTCTTCAAATGAATTAACTATTTGATTGATATATTTTTTAAAATCTAAATCCTCATCTATAAAATCGTCTTCTTCAATAGGATTTAGAGACAACCTTTTTAAAATTTGATTACATCTTTCAACCTGACTTGATAATAATTCTACGTCCGAGGTCAGTTCTTTACGGTCCTTCAACTGTTGTTTTAACTCTTGTGAGATAATTTTAATTGTGGATAAAGGGGTTCCAAGAGAATGAGCTGCTGCTGCTGCTTGACCTCCTAAAGATAGCATCTCATGTTCTTGAGCCATAATTTCCTCCATTTTACTTAAAGCTTCTTTTCTTTTTCTAGACTCTGAGCCAAATACTATCGCAAAATAATTTAAAAAGATAAGAGCAATTATAAAAGCGATTGGAATTGAATAATAATAATAAAGATCAACATGAAAGTGGTTGTTTAAAGGCTCAGGTAAATCCTCCGAATAAAATGTCAGAAATGTAATCATTAATATTGTTGTAATAACGAGAAATAAATTAGTTCTAATGCCTAAATTTGATGACGCAAACACACTAGGTATTAATAAAAAAATTACAAAAGGATTTACGATACCTCCTGTTAAATATATTAATGAACCTAATTGAAATATATCAATCATCAAAAAAATTAGTGCTGATCTATCGGAAAGTTGTGTTTTATCGTAAATAAAAATCAAATAAAAATTACTTAAAATTCCAATAAAGATAATTAAATTTGATAGAATAAAATTAAAATTAAAATTTAAGAAAAAATAAACAATGTAAACTGAAATTAATTGACCTATTATACCAATCCATCTTAAAGAAATATAAGTAGATTTTTTTAAAGTGTGAAATTTAGAAGTTTCAAAAAACTTCATGCTCTAAATATCTAAGTTTTGAACATTTATTGCGTTAGAAATGATAAAATCTTTTCTTAATGTTACATCATTACCCATTAAAGTATGTATCAATTCCTGATCTTTTTTTGAGTTTTTTGAATACTGAACCTGAAGTAAATTTCTTGTTTCTGGATTAAGAGTAGTGCTCCAAAGTTCTTCTGGGTTCATTTCTCCTAATCCCTTAAACCTTTGTATGCTCATTTTTGATTTTTCTATTTCTATCAATTTTAAAAACTCTTTTGAACCTCTCTTAAGTTTTTTAATTTCCTTGCTATTAGTAATTATGTAATTTTCTAATTCTTCCTCGTCTTTAATATATGTTCCTTTGGAACCTCTATTAATTTTGAATAATGGCGGTTGGGCAAGGTACACATGACCATTTTCTATCAACTTATTAAAAGGTTTATTATTGAAGAAAGTTAATAATAATGCTCTGATATGAGATCCATCAACATCTGCATCTGTCATTATAATTATTTTTCCATACCTTAAATCTTTTAAATCAATTTCATGAGCCTTTGGATCTAATCCAAGTGCATTAATTAATGTAACTATTTCATTTGAAGATATCATCTTGGACAATGCTTTTGTTCTTTGGTCTGAGCCATTTCCATTTCCATTTTTTTTAATTTTTAGATCTTCAACATAAGTATTGAGTATTTTTCCTCTCAAAGGTAAGACTGCTTGATTTGATCTATTCCTACCTTGTTTGGCAGAACCACCAGCTGAATCTCCTTCAACGATAAATAATTCTGTTCCTTCTTGTTTTCCTATTTGACAATCTGCTAATTTTCCTGGAAGTCCACTTAATTCAATGGCTCCTTTTCTTCTGACATTTTCTCTTGCTTTTCTAGCAACATCTCTTGCCATCGCAGCTTGAATGACTTTGCCAATAACAATTTTTGCAATTGATGGATTCTGATCAAACCAAATAGATAATTTTTCATTTACGATTGTTTCAACAATCATTCTTACCTCTGAAGAAACTAACTTGTCTTTCGTCTGGGAGGAAAATTTAGGATCTGGTATTTTGATAGAGAGAATACAGGTAAGTCCCTCTTTAATATCATCGCCAGAGATAGTTAATTTATTTTTTTTTAATAAATTATTCTCATTCGCGTATTTATTCACTACCCTTGTCAAAGCACTCCTAAATCCCAATAAATGTGTACCACCATCTTTTTGATAAATGTTATTAGTATAAGGAAAAATATCCTCAGAGTATCCAGCATTCCATTTTAGAGAACATTCTAATTCAATCCCATTCTTATTTCCTTCAAGATAAATTGGTTTTTTAAATAAATCGTTTCCAGTTTTATTTTGTAACTTTTCCCTTTTTTCATCTAAAAAATTTACAAATTCAACCAAACCTCCATCAAATTTAAATTCAGAAATTATTTCTTTTTTCTGACTTCCATCTGTAAAAGAAATCTTAATGCCCTTATTTAAAAAGGCCAACTCTCTCATTCTTTTAATAAGAGTATTTGCACTAAATTTAGTAGATGAAAAAATTTTCTTTGAAGGCAAGAAAGTTATTTGAGTGCCAGATTTTTTTGAACTTCCAACTTTTTTTAATGGTGCTTTGGCATCACCGTTTTGGAACTCAATATAATATTTCTTTCCATCTCTATTTATTTCTAGCTGTAATTTTTCTGATAATGCATTAACAACTGAAACACCTACTCCATGTAACCCTCCAGAGACCTTATAAGAATCGTGATCAAATTTTCCACCAGCATGCAATTGAGTCATAATTACTTCTGCAGCAGACTTTTTTTCTCCTTTATGAATATCCACTGGAATTCCCCGTCCATCGTCACCTACTGTAACCGTACCATCTTGATTTATCTTTACGTAAATGTTTTTACAATAACCTGCTAATGCCTCATCGATTGAATTATCTACAACCTCGTAGACCATATGATGTAAACCTGTGCCATCATCGGTATCTCCGATATACATGCCCGGTCTTTTTCTTACTGCCTCTAGGCCTTTAAGAACCTTAATAGAGTCTGCTTGATATGTATTTTTGTTTACCATTTTTAATTATTGGAAAGGGATAATTATAACATTTTTTAAAGAAAATGCTGATTTATCTTCACAAAAAAAACTGAAATTCTTTAAATAAACATTGAAAAATCTGGCGAATTTGATGGCGGAGAGAATGGGATTCGAACCCATGAAAGGATTGCTCCTTTACACACTTTCCAAGCGTGCGCCTTAAACCACTCGGCCATCTCTCCAATTTAATTTTTAATCTTAAAAAATAAATCCAAATATTGACAATTTTCATTCAAATGACTGTTAATATGAGAATAGTTAATTTTTGAATTTGGATTCTGAGTGCAATATAATAAGTCGTAATTTTTAGAGCAGATTAAATCAACCAAATAATCAAATTTAAAAAAATAACAATAATTCATCTGTGGAAAAACATTGAATTGTTTGCAAATTATAAAATTGTTTGTATTTTTTTGATAAATATTTAATCCAGAAAAATATATATATTTTGGTTTTTTTTTAAGAATCTCTTGTAATAACTTTTTAAATTCATTTACATATTGAATTACTGATCCAAAGTAAATAAAGTCATATTCTTTTTTGTTTATATCTTCCAAATTATTTAAAACTTCAATATTTTCTAAATTGTTAAAATTAACAAATTCTTGGACAATTTTATTATTCTCAACTAAATCATGATAAAAATATTCAATATTTCGATTTTTATTTTTCAAAAAAAGATAATTATCAATATATTGTGCTCCAAAATCTAAAAATCTAAATTTTTCTTTTTCATAAAATATCAATTTTAAAATTAAACCTAAATAAGGAAACTCATTTGTAGGGATTTTTGTCTCATCATTCGAATAGATATCTTTTTTTTTATCTAAATCCTCTAAAGATAAAAGAAATGGATAATTATTTGACGGTAGATTTTTTAAAGAAGTTTGAATGAAAAAAATCTTATTTTTTTTAATTAAACGTTTGATGACTCTTTTAGGTATAAAATTTAGTAATTTTGATTTGAATAGAGAATTAACAACCTTATCTGATAATTTAAGCATAGGACAAATTTAAAGGTTAATATATAATTAAATAAAAAAATTGATATTAAAATTTTATTATGTCGAAGGATTTTTCATTGATTTTAACTTGTACAATTGATCCTGGGGATATGCCAAACCTGGTCAGATCTAATATTGATATTAGGCTAGAGGATTATAAAAAATCTTTTAATTTTTGGGTGAAAAATGATTTTATAAAAAAATTAATCCTTATTGAGAATTCCAATTACGATTTGACCTATTTTAAAAATGTTACTAAAGATGTTCCTAATAAAGAAATTGAAATAATTTCATCTAACTCTAATAATTCTTTTAACAAAGAACTTGGCAAAGGATATGGTCAATATCTTTGTTTAAAAGAGGTTTTCGAAAAATCAACCATAGCAAAAAAAACAGATTATTTTATAGATGTAACAGGCAGACATCGTGTAAAAAATTTTGACAACATTATCAAACACATATTCAATTGTAATGCTGATATTTATGTAAATATTACAAATAACCTTAAATTTGCAGATTGTAATATATATGGAGGATCGAAAAAATTTTTCTTAGATTATTTAATTCCTGAAACAAAAAAAACAAATGACAAAATGAATAAAATTTTTGAAAATTGTGTTGCTAATGCCACATTGAAAGCTATTTCTGAAGGTTTAATTTTATCTAACACCCCAATTTATGCTGACATAGAAGGATATATTGGCACTAATGGGAAGAAATATAAACAAAACTTTTTTAAAAAGACTAAACTATTTTTCTATCGGAAACTAAAAAATTATTTTTTTAACCATAAAAAATATTAAATGAGTAAGATAAAAACAATTAAGCTTAGATCGTACAAAAAAAAAAGTGGTAAACTAATTCCTATAAGCTTTGATAAAAAGTTCCCTATTAATGTAAAGAGAATTTTTTATATTTTTGGAAAAAAAAATGAGTACAGAGGTGATCATGCACATAAAAAGTGTAAACAACTTTTTATACCGATTTCAGGAAATATTTCCTTAATTCTAAAATCAAAAGATCAAAATAGGAAAATTAATCTAAGTCCAAAAAAAAATATTGGTGTTTTAGTCTCCAATTTGGTTTGGTGTAGATTAAAATTTTTAACAAAAAACTCTATTGTTTTGGTTTTATGTGACAGAAAATATGAATTTAAGGATTATATAGAAAAATATGCTGAATTTAAAAAGATTTTGAAAATTAAATGAATATTTTGATTACAGGAGCTTGTGGCCATATTGGATCCTATTTAGTAGAAAATCTACATAAGATTAAAAAAGTAAAAAAAGCATTCCTTATAGATAATTTAGAATCTAACAGGCTAGATACTTTATTTAATTATAAAAAAAAAAATAAAATTGAGTTTTTCAAAAGAGATTTGACTGATCCAAAATCCCTTAAAGGTTTTAAGAATATTAATTTAGTTATTCATTTAGCATCAATGACTAATGCAGCAAAAAGTTTTAAGTTGAGAAAAGAGATGTATTCGAATAATTTGAATTCTTTTAAAACTGTAATTAATTTTTGTAAAAAAAATCGAGTTAAATTAATTCATGTTTCAACCACTAGTGTTTATACTAAAAATACCAGTTTGGTGGATGAAAATTGTGAAAAAAAATATTTAAAACCACAAAGCCCATATGCAAAAATTAAACTCATAGAAGAAAAAATCTTAAAAAATTTAGGAAAAAAATTAAAATATAATACATTTAGATTAGGCACTATCGCTGGGGTATCCAAAGGAATAAGATTTCATACAGCTGTTAATAATTTTTGCCTAAGTGTTGCCTTGGGAGAAAGCATAAAAGTATATAAAACAGCATTGCATCAATTTAGACCTTACTTATCTCTTGGGGATGTTTTTAAACTTTTTAAATTCACAATAGAAAAAAATTTTTATGAAAACGATATTTATAATGTTGTCTCAAACAATTATACTGTTTACGAGATTATTAAAAAAATAAGAAAATATAGAAAAAATATCAAAATTTCTAATGTATATTCTCCAATAATGAATCATTTGTCATATCACGTGAGTAAAAAAAAATTATCTGCTAAAGGATTGTATTTGAATTCTAATCTTGATCGAGATATTGCCAATACGCTAAATTTATTTAAAAATATAAAATAATGCATTGTAAAATAACTAACTCACAACTTTATCCGTTTATGTCATTCGGAAAAATGCCTATCGCTAATGGTTTTTTAGAAAAAGAAAATTTTAATAAAGAATTTTTCTTTAATCTTGAGGTTGGATTTTCAGAAAAATGCTCTTTATTTCAATTAAATGAGCATCCGACCCCTGATCAAATGTTTAATCAAAATTATCCTTTTTTTACAGGAAGTTCTGAATTTATGAAATTACATTTTAAGAAATATTCAGAATTTATTAAAAAAGAATACATAAAAAACAACTCAAATATTATTGAAATAGGATCAAATGATGGAACATTCTTAAGTAATTTTAAAGATAGTAATTTAAATTATGTAGGTTTCGAACCATCAAAAAATGTTGCAGATTTAGCAAATAAAAATGGCGTAAAAACAATTAATAAATTTTTTAATAGTGAAAACTTGGAGTTCATAAAAAACTTTATTGGTAGTACATCAGCTGTTTTCGCCGCAAATGTTATATGTCATATACCAGAATTGAATAATTTAATTAAAACCCTAGATAAATTGTTGGCAAAAGATGGTGTTTTTATATTTGAAGAACCATATTTAGGATCAATGTTTGAAAAAACTTCTTATGATCAAATTTATGACGAACATATTTTTATTTTTTCTGGAACTTCCGTTCAAAAAATTTTTGATTTATATGATATGGAATTAATAGATATGATAAAACAAGAAACTCATGGGGGATCTATGAGATATGTTATTGGAAGAAAAAATAAATTTAAGATAAGCAAAAATGTTAATAAAATATTAGATGAAGAAAAAAGAAATAATTTGGATAACATTGAGTCCTGCATAAATTTTAAAAAAAATTGTGAAAATTCAAAACTTAAACTAGTTCAATTATTAAAGAAAAACATTTCAGAGGGAAAAAGAATTGTTGGATATGGAGCGACATCAAAAAGTACAACAATATTGAATTATTGTAATATAGATTCAAATATCATTGATTACATTTGTGATACAACAAAAGAAAAAATTGGTAAATTTTCCCCTGGAATGCATATTCCAATTGTTAGTGTTGAAAACTTTAGGAAAGATGATGCTGAAATCGTATATTTATTTGCCTGGAATCATAAAGATGAAATTCTAAAAAAAGAATCAGTTTTCACAGAAAAAAAGAGAGAATGGATTTCCCATGTTAAAATCTAAACACAAAATCGTATTTACTGGAGGCAGCGGAAGATTTGGCAGGGTATTACAAGAAAGTAATTTCAAATTTAAAACTTTATTCCCAAATAAAAGACAGCTAGATATTACAAGTCTTAAATCAATTGAAAGATATCTAAAAAAAGTAAAACCTAAAATTTTAGTACATATGGCAGGCCTCTCTAGGCCGATGAAGATCCATGATCAAAATCCAATTAAAAGTATTAATTTAAATATTTCTGGTACAGCAAATATAACTATGATGTGCGCAAAATATAATATTAAATTAATCTATTTTTCAACCCTTTACGTTTATCCTTGTAAAAAAGGTAATTACACTGAAGAAGATGCGTTATTACCATTTAATAATTATGGCTGGTCAAAACTTGGTGGAGAGACATCAGTTCATATGTATAAAAACTCCTTAATATTAAGAATTTGTATGACTGAGAAACCTTTTGTACATAAGGAGGCATTTGCTGATGTAAAAACAAATTTTATTTTTCATGATGAAGTAGTTCCAATATTTAAAAAACTTTTAAATAAAAAAGGTGTAATAAATTTGGGAGGACCAGTGAAAACAATTTTTAATTTTGCAAAAAAAAATAAAAAAGACGTAAAGAAGATTTTTGCAAAAAAAACATTCAAAGGAAAATTTCCACTAAATCCATTTATGAGTTTAAAAAAAATGAATAAATTATTAAAATGATAAAAAGTTGGGATTATAAAAAAGAATATAGTCTATTAAAAAAAAGAATAATTTTTTCAATTGATAAAACCTTGAGAAGTGGAAAATTATTCTTTGGGCATGAAGTTTTAAAGTTTGAGAAAGAGTTTTTAAAAAAAAATAAATCAAGATATGGCTTGTCAGTCGCAAGTGGAACAGATGCAATCTATCTCTCCTTAAAAGCATTAAATATAGGAAAAAATGATGAGGTCATAACTGTGGCAAATACAGCTATTCCAACAGTATCGGCGATTGTGAATACAGGTGCTTCAGTAAAGTTTGTAGATATTAAAGACGACTATCTAATGGATCCTGAAAAAATTGAAAAAATAATTACAAAAAAAACAAAAGCAATAATACCTGTTCATCTTTATGGTCAATCATGTTGTATGGATAAAATTATAAAAATTGCAAAAAAATATAATATAAAAGTAATAGAGGATTGTGCACAAGCTCAGGGGGCGTTATTTAATAAAAAAAAAGTTGGTAATTTTGGAGTAACAGGTTGCTTTTCATTTTATCCAACAAAAATATTAGGCGCATATGGAGATGGTGGATTTATTACAACTAATGATAAGAGAATTTTTAAAAAATTAAGACGACTAAGATTTTATGGAATGGAACAACTTGATCCCAGCAAATGGTGGAATAATAAATATTTTGCTGTTGATAATGGAACAAATTCAAGATTGAGTGAAATCCAGGGAGCAATTCTGAATGTTAAAATTAAAAGTTTAGATAATTATATTAAAAGAAGACGTGAAATCGCAGAAATGTACGATAAAGGCTTAAAAAATCCCAATCTAATAAAACCTATCAAAAAAAAAGGTAAATTTCATGTTTATCATCTTTATGTTGTTGCACATAAAAATATAAATAGAGACATTATTTTTAAAAAATTAAAAAAATTTAATATTTTTTTGGGTGTTCAATATCCATATCCATTACATAAAATGTTAGCTTATAAAAATAGTTCTTATAAAGATCTTAGAGTCACCGAAAAATATTCAAAAAAAATTTTTTCATTACCCACTTATCCAACCATAGAAAACTCAAAAATTAAAAAAATTATAAAATTACTTAATAAAATTTAATTTAAATTCTGTTATAATCTATCAAAGTCCATGGCCATGTTTTGGTTTTAGTATATTTGTTAAACCAAAATGACAAGTACCTTTCAGCCAAATATGCATATAATCTCTGTGTGTCATATCCTTTTAAGTTCTCAAAACCAAAAAGCTCTTCACACTTAAAAAGCCAAGAAAATACTGCTTCAAACCATTTATTAGCTATACTGGGTTTCGCAATAAACATAATATGAGGATTGTATGAAGTCGAATAGTTTACGTAATTGAAAAATTCGTCTCTATCTTCGGAATTTACAAGCTGAATAGCTTTTTTTAAGTTTCCAAATCCGTGATGCATGTCAAAATGAAATAAAAGTGTTTGCTTATTTTCATTAAAAAAAATTTCTGGTTGTTGCAAAAGTGATCTGAAGCCCCTTTTTAACATTTTTATCTTTTTAACTTTGTTAACATATATAGGTTCACAAATTATTGCATCATATTCATTCCATTCTTCTGGTGCATTTGTTAAAATATGCTGATTGATATTTGTCTTATTAATTGATTTACCTATAGAGTTTTTTTTTATCCAATATCTTCTCTTTTGACAAAACCCAAGCCAATTTTTATCATTTAAATCAAGTTTATTTTTCCAATACCAATAATGGAATGTTAATTCTGAGTAATGTTTTTCTTTTGAAAAAATATTTTTGTCTTTGTTGCAAGTAATGTAATGTTTTGGTGGTATTTTTTTACCTACCCAACCAATGCTATATTTAGATTCAGCTAAAAAATCTAATTCTTTATCGGTTACACAAAAAATTTTCAAATTTGACATAAATTTATTGAATCAATTAGCAAACCAATCCTTATATCTTGTTAGATTTTTTAGTAAATATTCTGGAAATTCTTCATTTAATTTCTTAACTTTATAAATCTCATCTCTTCCGATTATATCTAAACCGAGTTTTACTCTATTCTCAATTTCATGAATATTTAAATATTTTTCATCAATTTTTTCATTGAAACTATATGGATCATTAGTCTCACACAAATTTTTATACTTATACAACAAATCATTTGGATTTTTTAAATTGCAAAAATGCCATCCACCATTCTCAAGAATATTATTTAATCTTAATTTATCAATCCTCCAAAATGGTCTTTTTTTAAATTTTAAATTTCTTAACCATTGTGGAGATTTTAAATATTTTTTTACACATATTCTGCTTCCATACCAATGTGTATTTTTTTGACTTTGTAAATTGAATTTATAATAGAAATGTAATTGTTTAAATACAGCATATCTCATATTTGTGTCAAATTTATCTAAATTTTTTGGATTTGGGATTTCATCTAAATCAGATATGATTATTAAATCATTATTCTCTGCATTAGTAAGACCTCTTAAAATACAATTTCTTTGAAAATTTTCTCTTAAATATGGATTATCTCCATCTGGCATGTCCTCTACAGGTATATATATAATTTTATCTTTAAATTTTTGAAATTTATTAATATCAAATTTTAATTTTTTTGGATTATTTTGCCAAGTTTTATTTCCTTCAACGATAACAAAATGATCAATATATTTATTTAATATATTCAATCTTAGTTCTAATAAAAGATCTTCATCTAAATATGAAAAACAATCAAATATTTTCATTTATTTTTCTTTATTAATTTTTAAAACTCCAATAAAAGCTTCTTGTGGTATCTCAACTCTTCCAAATTGTTTGGACCTGGCTTTACCTTTTTTTTGTTTTTCAAGTAATTTTCTTTTTCTGTCAGTAGCCCCTCCACCATGTATTTTTGTAAGAACATCTTTTTTAAAACCTTTAATAGTCTCTCTAGCAATAATTTTTCCACCGATTGCAGCTTGAACTGGTATCATAAAGTTATGTCTTGGTATTAAATCTTTTAATTTTTCACATACCTCTCTTCCTGTTCTTTGAGCAAAATCTTTATGGATCATCATTGCTAAAGCATCAACTGGTTCTCCATTAACTAGTATTCCAAGCTTTACTAGATCACCTTCTCTATGCTCAATTATCTCATAATCAAAACTAGCATAACCACTCGTCATTGATTTAATTCGGTCATTAAAGTCAAAAACTACTTCATTTAATGGAAGCTCATAACTAAGCACAGCTCTGTTACCTGAATAAGTCAAATTTGTTTGAATTCCTCTTTTATCCTGACATAACTTTATTATTGAACCTAAATATTCATCTGGAGTTATTATGGTTGCTTTGATCCAAGGTTCTTCAATAAATTTTATGAAAGTTGGATCTGGAAGACTGGAGGGATTTTGTAAATCTATAATATCTCCATTATTTAAATTTACTTTATATACAACACCAGGAGTTGTAGTCAGTAAATTAACATCAAATTCTCTTTCAAGTCTTTCTGTAATTATTTCAAGATGAAGTAATCCCAAAAAACCACATCTAAACCCCAAACCTAAAGCAGATGACGACTCAGCTTCAAAAGAGAAGCTTGCATCATTAAGTTGTAATTTAGCTAGTCCATCCTTTAATTTTTGATACTCAGAACTATCTACAGGAAAAAGACCACAAAATACCACTGGTTTACTAGGTTTAAATCCTGGCAAAGGGTCAACTTTTGGTTTAGATGCATCACAAATCGTGTCACCAACTTTTGTTTCAGATAAAACTTTTATTCCAGTAGTTATAAAACCAATCTCACCAGTGTTTAATTCATTTATATCTCTCGCTTTAGGAGTAAAAACTCCAACTTTCTCAACGATATAATCTTGATCGGTAGACAGCATTTTAATCTTCATATTTTTTATTATTTTGCCATTGATTACTCTAACTAATATCACTACCCCTAAATAAGTGTCGTACCAACTATCAACTAGTAAACATTTTAAATCATCATTTGGTTTTCCTTTTGGACCTGGTAATTGATTTATAATTTGCTCTAGAATCTCCTCAATACCCTCACCAGTTTTACCCGAACAAGGAACTGCATTTTCCGTATCTATTCCGATAACATCCTCGATTTGTTTATTTGTTTTATCTAAATCAGATGCAGGTAAATCTATTTTATTTAATACAGGAATTATTTCATGATTGATATCTAAAGCTTGATAAACATTGGCTAATGTCTGAGCTTCAACTCCCTGGGTACTATCAACAATTAATATTGATCCCTCACAAGCATAGAGAGACCTGCTTACCTCATAACTAAAGTCGACATGACCAGGGGTATCTATAATATTTAAAATATATTCTTTGCCATTTTTTGCTTTATAATTCAATTTTACAGTTTGAGCTTTAATTGTGATGCCCCTTTCTCTCTCAATATCCATGGAGTCTAAAACTTGTGCTTTCATTTCTCTTTCAGTGAGACCACCACACTTATGAATAATTCTATCAGCTATGGTTGATTTACCATGATCGATGTGAGCAATAATTGCAAAATTTCTAATATTATCAATAGTGCTCATCTAAGTATTAAGATCGAATTTTGGCGCCAGTTTTATTTTCAACTGTTTTAATTATCAAGTTGTTAATTTTCTCTAAATCAGTCTCATTTAGAGTTTTTTCAAACGATTGTATTGTTACACTTATTGCAATTGATTTTTGGTTTTCAGGAATATTATCGCCTTGATAAACATCAAAAACTTTAACATCTTTCACTAAACTTTCATCAATACTAGAAATAGAATTTATCAAATCTTGGGCATTCACATCTTTGTTAACGATAAACGCAAAATCTCTTTCAGATTTTTGATAATCAGAAAATAAAAATTTTACCTTCAGATCATTTAGAGTTTTTTCTGCTAATGTTAAATTATCCAAAAAAATCTCAAAACCAACTAAAGACTCGGTTTTCATATCAATCTGCTTTAGAATATTAGGATGTATTTCTCCAAAATATGCTGCCATTTGATTTTTTTCATTGTTTAAAAATAATCTCCCTGATTTACCTGGATGATAATAATTAGGTGTTTTACTATCAATAAAAAATTTTTGAGAGTCATAACCAGCTTCAACTAAAGTTTGGATTACGTCTCTTTTAACGTCAAACACATCTACGTTTCTTTCTTTTTCAATCCATGATAATCTTGATTTTTTCCCAGCTGATAAACCACTAACTACTGTATTCTGTTCACCAGGATTAGAACCATTAAAAATTGGACCTATTTCAAATATCGATAAATCCTTAAAACCTCTATCGAGATTTTTATTCATGTACATGATTAAATTAGAAAATATCGAATTTCTCAAAACACCTAATTCCGAACTAATAGGATTAATAATCTTAATCTCTTTTTTTGTATCTCTAAAATGGTCATTATAACGTTGGTCTGTAAACGACCAGGTTATTGCCTCCACATAACCTTTGGAGGCAACTGATCTTTGTAAAAAATGAAATAATTTCTGAAGTTTATTTAAAGTAGGTTTTTTTCTTTGTTTAATTGGCTCTATATACTTTATCTTTTCGTAACCACTTATTCTTACCAACTCTTCAACAATATCTACTTCCTGTGAAATATCTGGTCTCCATGAAGGAACAATTAATTTAAGTCTTTTCTTATCATTTTTTACTTCAAAACCAAGATCCTCCAAAATTTTAATCATTTCTTTTAAAGAAATTTTAAAACCAGATAATTTTTCAAAAATATTTGGATCAAATGTAATTTTTTTTATTTTGTAGGTTTCTATTTTTTGAATATCAATTTTGCTAATTTCACCGCCACAAATCTCTATTATTAATTTTGCAGCTTTATTCAAACCATCTTCGATTGATAAAGGATCTATACCTCTTTCAAATCTAAACTTTGCATCAGTATCAAGATTTAATTTTTTTGCCGTATTTCTTATTGATCCCGGTTCAAAATAAGCAGACTCAAGTAATACATTTTTTGTATTAAATTCTGTGCCAGATCTTGTACCACCAATTATTCCTCCAAGTCCTAAAACACCTTTATTATCGCTAATAACACACATGCCACTATCCAGTTTATAATTTTTATTATCAAGTGCTGTAAACTCTTCACCAGACTTAGAGTTTCGAACAATTATACCTTTTTCAATTTTATCAGCATCATAAGCATGTAATGGACGATTAATATCGAGCATAACATAGTTTGTAATGTCAACTATTGCTGAGATTGGTTTTTGACCAATAGAAATTAATTTATCTTTAAGCCATTGAGGGCTTTCAGAATTTTTCACATTTGTTATTAAACAACTTCCAAAAGCAGTGCATCCTTGTCCTTTTTCTTTATTAATTTTTACATTTAAAGTGTGTTTATTTTTTGAATGAATTTTTTTTTCTTTAAAATCTACTAATTTTCCAAAACCTGATGCAGCCAGATCTCTAGCAATTCCTCTAATTCCAAGACAATCTGGTCTATTGGGTGTTATAGATAAATCAATAAGATTTGATTTTGATTTTGAAAAATAACTTTTACCAATATTCTTTTTATATCTCATTGGTAATTCGATAATTCCGTCGCTCTCATCAGACAAATTTAATTCAGATTCAGAACAAAGCATTCCGTAAGAGGTAACGCCTCTAATTTTAGCAACTACTAACTTCATCTTTGTTTTGGGTATTATTGCACCTGGAGGAGCGTATATAGTAAGTAACCCCTCTTTAGCATTAGCAGCACCACATACAACTTTTTTAATTTCATTTTTTCCAATATTTACATCACACACTTTTAGTCGATCTGCATTTGGGTGTTTTTCAGTTTTTATAATTTCAGCTACTTTAAATAATTCGTTATCAGCAGAAAGACTTTCTACACTTTCTACTTCTAGACCAATATTGGTAAGTTGCTCTAAAAGATTTTTTTCTTTCAAATTTGTCTTTAAATGATCTCTTAACCAATCAAATGTTATTTTCATCGACTAAGACCTCTATAATTCGTAGGTACGTCTAAAGGGTCAAATCCAAAATGATTTAACCATCTGTAATCACAATCAAAAAAAGCTCTTAAATCGTTTATCCCATATTTCAGCATAGCAAGTCTATCAATCCCAATACCAAATGCGTATCCCTGAAACTTTGTTGGGTCTACTTTAACGTTCTTTAAGACGTTTGGATGAACCATTCCGCATCCTAAAATCTCTAACCATTGATTGCCTTCTCCTATCACAATTTTTCCATCCTTCATCTCATACCCAATATCAACTTCAGCAGATGGTTCTGTAAAAGGAAAATGGCTTGGTCTAAATCTCATTTGAATTTTATCTACTTCAAAAAACTCTTTGATAAAATAATTCAAACACCCTTTTAAGTGACCCATATTTATATTCTTATCAATATGAAGTCCTTCAACTTGATGGAACATTGGAGAATGAGTTTGGTCACTATCTGATCTGTAAGTTCTTCCAGGTGCAATAATTTTAAATGGTGGTTTGTCTTTCAGCATGGTTCTAATTTGAACTGGAGAAGTATGTGTGCGTAATAGTTTTTGTTTTTTTTCATCTAAATAGAAAGTATCATGCATATCTCTAGCTGGATGATTTTCAGGAGTATTTAATGCTGTAAAATTGTTATATTCATTCTCGACGTCTGGCCCTTCCTCTACACTAAAACCTATTTCAGAGAAAATTGATGATATTTCATCGATCGTTTGCGAGACTGGATGAATTTTTCCTCGAACAAATGATCTCTCAGGTAAAGTAATGTCAATTTTTTCTTTTTCTAATTTTTTGTTAATTTCAGCATTTTCTACTTCATTTATTTTTGAGCTTATTAAATCCTGGAGTTCATCTTTTATGATGTTTAAGTCAGAGGCAAATTTTTTTCTTTCTGACTCTGCTATTGTTCCAATCTTTTTAAATTGAGCTGAAATCAATCCACTTTTGCCAAATAGATCAGATTTAATTTGGTTAATTTCTGAAATATCTAATTTTCTCTTTAATTTTAAGAGAAATTCATCTTTTATTTTTTTAAGATCTGTCATTTTTACAGATTATTTCTTCAGAGAAATAAAACAATAGTGAAGATTAATTTAAAGCAGATTGAGCTTTTTGAACGATAGTTTTAAAGGCTTCCGGACTATCGTACGCTATCTCAGCTAGAATTTTTCGATCAATTTTTATTCCACATTTATTTAATCCATTAATAAACTTAGAATATGTCAAACCTTCTGATCTCACCCCAGCATTTATTCTTTGTATCCACAGTGATTTAAAATCTCTTTTCTTATTTCTACGATCTCTGTAAGCATATTGCATGGCTTTTTCCATGGCTTGCTTCGCAACTCTGATAGTATTTTTTCTTCTGCCCCATTGGCCCTTAACGGCTTTTAAAACTTTTTTATGTTTTGCTCTACTAGTTACACCTCTTTTAACTCTTGCCATATTAACCTCTTAGACTGTAAGGCATATATGACTTAACAATTTTACCGTCTTGTTTCGACATAGTTGTAGTGCCCCTTAATTTTCTTATTTGAGAATTTGTTCGTTTTATCATGCCGTGTCTTTTACCAGCTTGAGCCATTATTACTTTTCCCTTTGCAGATATTTTAAACCTTTTTTTTGCAGAGCTTTTTGTTTTTAATTTTGGCATAATTTTGCGAGTTTATACAAAGAATGTTATTAATTTACAACTACTATTAAAGCTTATAAAGGCTGAATTACCATTATCATTTGTTTTCCATCAAACTTTGGGTGCAATTCTACCTTACCAATTTCCTTCATATCTTCTTTTATCTTAGTCATTAATTCATTGCCTAAATGTGAGTGCTGTAGTTCTCTACCTTTAAATCTTATTGTAAATTTTACTTTATCACCTTTAGCAATAAATTTTTTTGCGTTTTTGACCTTGAACTCATAATCGTGTGTCTCGGTTACAGGTCTCATTTTAATTTCTTTTAATGCAATAATTTTTTGTTTCTTTTTAGCGAGGTTTGCTTTTTTTTGCGCATCATACTTAAATTTTCCCATATCCATGATTTTACAAACTGGTGGTTTAGCATTCGGAGCTATCTCGATTAAATCTAAACCTTGACTTCTTGCCATCGATATTGCCTCGTTTGTATTAATGACTCCAAGATTTTCCCCATCACTACCTATAACTTGAACTTCTGGAGACGAAATTCTGTTGTTAGATCTTGGACCTCGATCTTTAGTTCTTCTCTGGAAATAATTTTGCTTTAAATCTGCCACTTAAATTGAGGATGCTTTATTTAATGCAGAAAATGTTTTTAAAAATTTATTTAATTCCATATTTTCTTGTTTATTAGAATCCAATCTTCTAATGGTTACGGAGTTACTGTCAACTTCTTTTTTACCACAAATTAGTAATATAGGGACTTTTGCAAGAGAATGTTCTCTTATTTTATAATTCAAGTTATGATTTTTTAAATCGACTATTGAACTCATCCCAGCTTCTTTTATTTTTTTTGAAACTTTACTTGCATATTCCTCAAAATCTTCTGAGATAGGAATTACTACTGTTTGTAATGGAGATATCCAAAATGGAAACTTTCCAGCATAATTCTCAATTAAAATTCCAATAAACCTTTCAAGCGATCCAAACAATGCTCTATGTAACATTACAGGAACTTTTTTTGTTCCATCTTTGTCAACATAAGTAGCATCTAACCTTCCAGGTAAGTTTAAATCTACTTGTACTGTTCCGCATTGCCAATCTCTGCCAATTGCATCTCTTAATACAAATTCTATTTTTGGACCATAAAAGGCGCCTTCTCCCTTATTAATACTGTATTCTAATTTTGTTGCCTTGACTGCCTCTAATAAAGATGCCTCGGCTTTATCCCAAACTTTATCTTCACCCACTCTTACATCAGGTCTGTCAGCATATTTTAACACCACCTTTTCAAAACCTAAATCTTTATAAATATCTAAAATTAAATTAGTTACATTTAAACACTCACTTGTAATTTGATCTTCTGAACAAAAAATATGTGCATCGTCCTGAGTAAAAGCTCTCACTCTAAGAAGTCCATGCAAAGCTCCTGATGGTTCATATCTGTGTACTTTACCAAATTCTGTTATTCTTAATGGTAAATCTCTATAACTTTTCAAACCTTGATTAAAAACTTGTATATGACCCGGACAATTCATTGGTTTTATCGCAAAAACTTTCTCGTCAGGAGTCTCGGAAGTATACATGTTTTCTCCATATTTTTCCCAATGTCCTGATTTTTCCCATAACAATCTATCTAGTACCTCTGGAGTATTTACTTCTTTATATCCTGCTGCATCTTGGCGTGCTCGCATGTAATTAATCAATTTTTGAAATAACGCCCAACCCTTTTCGTGCCAAAAAACAGATCCTGGACTCTCTTCTCTAAAATGAAATAAATCCATTTCTTTACCAAGCTTCCTATGATCTCTTTTTTCCGCTTCCTCAATTCTTTTTAAATAATCATCCAAGTCTTTTTGAGATGCCCAACCAGTTCCATAAATTCTTTGTAACATCTCATTTTTAGAATCTCCACGCCAATATGCTCCAGCAACTTTTGTAAGTTTAAACGCTTTACCAATTTTTCCAGAAGAAACTAAATGTGGACCTCTACATAAGTCATACCAAGTATCACCATGATGATAGACGGTTAGCTCCTCACTCTCTGGAATGCTTTCTATTATTTCTGCTTTATAGTTTTCACCAATTTCTTTAAAATGGCTTATTGCTTTATCTCTTTTCCAAACCTCTCTTTTTGTTTTTATATCTTTGTCAACTATTTCGGACATTTTTTTTTCTATTTTTTCTAGATCATCCTCTGTAAAGGGTTCTTTACGAGCAAAATCATAGTAAAAACCATTTTCAATTACAGGTCCAATAGTTACTTGCGTACCAGGGTATAATTCTTGAACAGCCATCGCCATGATATGAGCGGTATCATGTCTAATAACCTCAAGTCCTTCAGGGTCTTTTGCAGTAAAAATTTTTACTGAGCAATCTTTTTTAATTGAAAAATATAAATCTTTTAGCTCACCATCAACGCTCATAATTAATGCTTGTTTTAATAATGACTTACTTATTTTTTCTGCAATGTCTAAACCTGTAACCTCTTTTGGAAATTCAATATTTTTACCATCTGGTAATGTAATTATAGGCATTAGTTTAATAATCTTTTATACTCTGAATATGTAGAAAAACACATTTTTTCAACATTAAATTTTTTTATTATGTTACTTCTTCCTTCTTTGCCCATTATATTTAAAGTTGTTTCATCCATTGTTAATCCACGAATTATTTTTTTACTTAAAGAATCTGCATCTCCCGATTTAAATAAAAAGCCTGTTTTTTCATCTTTTATTGTTTCGTTAGATCCTCCAATATTACTAGCTATAATTAATTTTTCCATAGATTGTGCTTCTACTGCTACTCTTCCAAAAGCTTCTGGTTCTATTGAAGCTGATACAATTATATTAGAAACTTTATAGGCTAAGGCCATATCTTCACAGTGATCTATAAATTTGATTTGGTTTGTTAAACGATATTGCTCTGTGAGACGAATCAATTTTTTTTTATATAAATCTCTGCCTTGATCATTTCCAAGTATAACTGCGTGGAAAGCTTCATAACCTAGTTCAAATTTAACTAAATTAATCGCTTCAATAAATAATTCTTGTCCTTTCCATGAAGTAAGCCTACCTGGCAAAAGAATTATTTTTTTTTTATCATTGATATTCCATTTTTGCAGTAAATTTTTTTCATCATTTTCTAATTTTGTAGATGAGTCAAAATAATCAACATTTATTCCCCTAAAAATAACTAAAAATTTTTTTTTATTTGACAAAAACTCAGAGTAATTTTCTTTGATATGAGAAAAGATAAAATTTGATCCTGCAATTATTAAGTCAGATCTTACCATTACTGAATTATAAAATTTTTTAAACTTGCCACTAAAATTATAAGTGCCATGAAATGTGGTAACAAACTTTCTATTTGTTAGCTTTGTTGCAAACAAACAAGACCAAGCCGGTGCTCTACTTCTTGCGTGAACAATTGAGATTTTAAAAAACAAAATTATCCCAATCAATAAAATTGTATTAATCAAAATCAATAAAGGATTTTTGCTGTGTACTGGAAGTTTAATTAATTTTACTTTTTTTTTATCAACAAATTTTGTTAATTCACCACCGCTTGTTACTATAAAAGACCCGCACCCATTTTCTGGTAAATAATGAGCAATATCATAACATCCAGTTTCTACACCTCCATAACCTAATTTTGGTATCACTTGTAAGACTTTTATATTAGATGACATGTAAAAAGATTATATAATAATAGAGATAACTAATAAACTTTTATGAACAAATTCAGTTACCTTAAAATAAATAAATTTAAAAAAATCAGGTACTCAAAATACAACCAAAAAAATGCAACTTATATTGTTTTTTTACATGGATTTATGTCTGATTTAGAGGGAAAAAAACCTAAAGCTTTTTTAAATTTTGCAAAAAAAAATAAACTTGGTTTTCTTGCGCTAGAATACTCTGGTCACGGCAAATCAACTGGTAAATTTACTAATGGGAACATCACAAAATGGACTCGAGAAACAACTATATTAATCAAAAAAGTTGTTAAAAAAAATAAAGTAATTTTAGTCGGTTCAAGTATGGGATCTTGGATTTCTTTAAATCAATTTAAATTTTTTAAAAAACAAATCGTAGGTTTTTTGGGAATAGGTTCTGCACCTCAATTTTTAGATGGGTTAATGTGGAATAAATTTTCAAAAAAAATGAAAAAAGAAATAACGCAAAACAAAATAATTTATTTAAAGCATGGCAAATATGAATATCCGATTTCTTTACAATTAATTAAAGATGGCCGAAAAAATAAAGTATTAAATAAAAAAATTTATGACAAATTAAAAGTTACCATGGTTCATGGGGAAAAGGATGAGTCTGTTCCTGTTAGTTATTCAAAAAAAGTTTTAAAAATTTTCGTAAATTCTGAAAAAAAACTAGTTATCGTTAAAAATGGTGATCACAGCCTATCTTCTCCAAAATGGTTAAATATTTTGAAAAAAGAGTTAAAAATAATTATTAGCTAACTTCTTTTATCTTAGACTTTAAGGTAATAGGATTTTTAAGTTTATTAATCATCTCTTTTGGACAAACTTGAACAAAATTTTTAATTTCAATTTTAAAGTTTTCAAAAATATTTTTTGATATCAAAGAACCTGTTTCTTTTGAATGTTCCAAAATTAATTCCTTTAAATAACTGATCCAATAATCTGTCTCAACATTTTGCCAGATAACTGAGTCTGGATTTACTTTTTTTTCGAACTCATTAGATTTATCGTAAATAAATGCCATACCACCAGTCATACCGGCTGCAAAATTATCTCCAACATCTCCCAAAATAACCACCGTTCCCCCGGTCATATATTCACAACCATTTGAGTCACATCCTTCAATAACTGTAGTTGCGCCGGAATTTCTCACAGCAAATCTATCGCCTGCTTGACCTGCAGCAAAAAGTTTACCTGAAGTAGCTCCATAAAGTACAGTGTTTCCAATGATTGTATTTTCATTAGAAACTAAATTACTTTCATCCGAAAGTTTTATTGAGATTGTAGCACCTGATAATCCTTTACCAACATAATCATTTGCATCACCTTTAAGATTTAATCTTAATCCTTTCGATGAAAAAGCTCCAAAAGACTGACCTGCGGAGCCTTTAAAATTTAGTGTTAAAAAATTTTCATCTAGTTTTTCATAACCATACTTTTTGTAAAGATGGTGCGAAATTCTCGTACCGACTGCTCTGTTAGTATTTTTAATAATGAATTCTTTCTCAATCTTTTGCGAATTATCTAAAGACTTTTCGATTTCAGGCCAAATTTCTTGATCTAATGTTTCAGGTACTTTATTTATCTCTAAAGACTCACAGTATCTTTTATTATTTCCAGGGTCTGCCTGAACAAATAATGGGTTTAAGTCTAAGTCATCTAAATTTGGTGATGCTTTATTAACTTGCATTAGCAAATCAGTTCTCCCAATAATATCATTCAGTGATTTAAAGCCTAGTCCCGCTAAAATTTCTCTTACTTCGGAGGCAATAAAAGTGAATAAATTAACAACCTTGTCCGGGGTGCCAGTGAATTTTTCTCTTAATTTTTCATCTTGCGTACAAACACCTACTGGACAAGTATTTGAGTGGCACTGTCTAACCATTATACATCCCATTGCCACTAGAGCTGTTGTAGCAACTCCATATTCCTCTGCTCCCATCATTGCAGCCATAACAACATCTCTTCCAGTTTTAATACCACCATCAGTTCTCAATGTAACTTTGTGTCTTAAATTATTTAGTGTTAAAACCTGATTTGCCTCAGTTAAACCCATCTCCCATGGTATTCCAACATATTTGACACTTGTTTGAGGAGTTGCTCCCGTTCCTCCATTATGGCCTGAGATTAAAATAATATCTGCTTTCGCTTTAGCTACACCTGCAGCAATGGTTCCAATTCCAGATGATGCAACTAACTTAACACCAACTCGTGCTTTTGGATTTGTTTGCTTTAAATCGTAAATCAATTGTGCCAAATCCTCTATCGAATAAATATCATGATGTGGAGGTGGAGAAATTAATGTTACTCCTGGTGTTGAATGTCTAAGTCTCGCAATTTCCTCTGTTACTTTAAAGCCAGGTAACTGTCCACCTTCCCCTGGTTTAGCGCCTTGGGCCATTTTAATTTCTATTTCATTGCAATTATTTAAGTAATTTACAGTCACACCAAATCTAGCTGATGCAATTTGTTTAACTCTAGAATTCGCACTATCACCACTATCCATCATCTTGAATCTTTCTGCATCTTCTCCTCCCTCACCACTGCAAGAGGCTCCTTTAATTCTATTCATTCCAATTGCAAGTGTTTCGTGTGCTTCTTTAGATAAAGCACCATGGGACATACTTCCACTACCAAATCTTTTTAATATTTTTTCTATTGGCTCAACTTCAGATATGTCTATTGAGGGACCCAGTTTTTTTTTTCTAAAATCAACTAAATCTCTCAAGTTAATCGGTGGTAAATTATAAATTCCCTCGACATATTTTTTATATACGTCATATGAATTTGAGCCTACTGCGCTCTGCAATAGATGAATGAGCCTCCCTTGATATTGGTGCGTCTCTCCATTTTTTCTATATCTATAAATGCCTCCAATTGGCAATACAGTTTCTGTGCTTTCAAATGCTTCTTTGTGAATTTGTCTTATTTTTTTTTCAATTCCAACCAGACCAATGCCTGAAATTTTTGATGTAACTCCAGGAAAATAATCATCTACAACTGTTCTGCTTAATCCAACAGTTTCAAAATTACATCCTCCTCTATAAGAACTCAAAACAGAAATTCCCATTTTAGACATAATTTTCAATAAACCGGCATTCACTGAATTTATATATCGTTGTACGCACTCATCAAAACTAAATTGACCAAAAAGTTTTTTTTTGTATCTTTGATATAAGCTATCAAAAGCAAGATATGGATTTACTGTTGTTGCACCAACTCCAATTAATGTTGCAAACGAATGTGTATCAATAGCTTCGCCAGACTGGACATTGATAGAAACATACCCTCTTAATTTTTTTTGTATTAAAAAGGTATTTATAGCTCCAACACATAATAACATTGGCATTGGTAATTTTTCAGAAGAGATATTTTTATCACTTAAAATTAACTGAGTAACACCTTGTCTAACTGCAATTTCTGAATCTTTTTGAATCCTATTGATAGAGTCTGCCAAATTATCTTCTTTTAAAAAAGAACAATCAATAGTCACTGAATTTTTACCAAAAAAATTAGTGAACTTATTAAATTGTGAATTAGATAAAATAGGGCTGTTTAAAACATAAATATTCTCTTTCGTTAAAGTATCAAAATCAAGAATGTTGCCTAAATTTCCAAATCTAGTTTTTAAACTCATTACTTTATTTTCCCTCAAGGAATCAATTGGTGGATTTGTTACTTGACTAAAATTTTGTCTAAAAAAGTGATAGAGTGGTCTGTACTTATCAGATAGTACTGCTAATGGAGTATCATCACCCATTGAGCCAGTTGCTTCTTTTGCATCTTCTGCCATTGGATGTAAAATGAGCTCAAGATCTTCTAAACTTATTCCGAAAGTGTATTGCCTTCTTCTTAAACTTTCGCCATCAAAATTATGTTTTTCATTAGAGATTGATAATTTTTCGTCTAAATCAATTATTTGAGAATTAAAATGTTTAAATTCTTTTGCTAAATAATCTTTGATTTGACTATTTGAAAAAACTTTACCCTTTTCAATTCTAACTCCAATTATTTCACCAGGACCTAATCTACCTTTGGTTAAAATTTTTTTCTCATTTAATTCTATCATTCCGGTTTCAGAACCTGCGAAAAGCATTTTATCTTTTGTAATTGCATATCTTAAAGGTCTAAGACCGTTTCTATCATTTGCAGCTATAACCCACTCATTATCTGTGGCTGCAATTGCAGCAGGTCCGTCCCAAGGTTCCATTGTACTATTCAAAAAATTAAATAATTGTTGATGACTTTTTGATAGTGTCTTATTTTTTTTTGACCATGCATCAGGCACTAACATCAATTTAGCTAATGGTGCCGATTGACCTGATTTATTCAATAATTCAAACACATTATCTAAAGCTGCAGAATCAGAAACTCCTTTTTGGATAACTGGTTTTAAATTCTCAATATTATCAAAAAGTGGACTGCTCATTTCCTGTTCATGAACTTTCATCCAGTTTTTATTTCCTTTATAAGTATTTATTTCACCGTTGTGTGCTATGGCTCTAAATGGTTGAGCTAAGCTCCAGCTTGGAGCAGTATTTGTTGAAAATCTTTGATGAAAAATTGCATATCTTGAAATGAATCTTGTGTCTTTAAGATCTAGATAAAAGTCAGATATTGCTTCTGCTAAATATAGCCCTTTATAGATTATAGATTTTGAACTAATTGAACAAATGTAAAAATTATTCAATGAGGCATCAAAAGCTTTATTTTCAATTCTCTTTCTTGTTTCATAAATTTTTCTTTCTAAATTTTTATCTAATAAATTTGGATCATTAGATTTAAAAAGAACTTGTATAATTTCTGGCATAGTTTGGAGAGCTTTTTCTCCCAAAACTTTTGGGTTAACTGGCACTTGTCGCCAACCATATATGCTAAAATTATTCTTTGTTAGTTCACTCTCAACAATTGTTTTACAACTCTCTTGTGCTAAATAGTCATTTCTGGGTAAAAAAATCATTCCCACACAAATTTCAGAATTATCATAATCGTGTCCAGTAACTTGTATTTTTTCTATAAAAAAATCTTTCGGAATTTCGACATGGATTCCAGCTCCATCACCCGTTTTTCCATCTGCATCAACAGCGCCCCTATGCCAAACTGCTTTTAAAGCTTCAATTCCATACTCAACTATAGCCCTAGATTTTTTTCCTTCTGTGGATGCGATTAAGCCTACTCCACAAGCATCATGTTCCATCTCTTTTGAATAAACATGGTTTTTTGTAAGTAACTCTAAATTTTTTTTATAATTTTCCATTATGCTACTTTTGTTTTTTTTAGTTCCGTACTTTCTAAATATTTTTTCATAGAAGAAGCTGCATCTCTCCCATCTTTGATTGCCCATACTACTAACGACGCTCCTCTTACAATGTCTCCTGCAGCAAAAACACCTTTAAGATTTGTTTCCATCGAATTAAAGTCAGTTTTAATTGTTCCCCATTTTGTTACTTGTAAATCTTGTGCATCAAATAATAATGGTAAATTTTCTGGATCAAATCCAAGAGCTTTGATTACCATATCAGCTTTGACCGTAAATTCTGAATCTTCTTTAATTTCTGGTTTTCGTCTTCCTGACTCGTCTGGTTCACCTAATTCAATTCGATTAACAACTAAATTTTCAATTTTATTTTTTCCTTTAAATTCTTTTGGACTAGAAAGCCAAACAAATTCTACGCCCTCCTCCTCAGCATTTGCAACTTCTCTAGCAGATCCAGGCATATTTTCTTTATCTCTTCTATATAAACATTTTACCGATTTGGCTTTTTGTCTTACCGAAGTTCTTACGCAATCCATGGCCGTGTCGCCACCACCTATTACAACAACATCTTTTCCTTCTGCATTCAAAGTTCCTTTATCAAACAACTCCACTTTATCACCTAGACCTTTTTTATTTGATGCTGTCAAAAATTCCATTGCAGGAAAAATATTACCTAAATCATTACCGGGTAATTCAACTTCTCTTGGTTTATATACACCAGTAGCAATTAAAATTGCATCATGCTTTTTTCGTAACTGTTCTAGGGTTGCATCTTTACCAACTTCAAAATTTTGAATAAATTCTATTCCACCATCTTTTAATAACTTTGTTCTTCGCTCAACTACATGCTTTTCAAGTTTAAAATTTGGAATACCGTAAATTAATAATCCACCTGCGCGATCATATCGATCATAAACAGTAATTTTATATCCATTTTTTCTTAACTGCTCAGCAGCAGCTAAACCTGCTGGACCAGCACCAATTATTCCAACACTTTGTTCTTTCTCATGTTTTAAAGAAATTGGTTTAACCCAACCTTGTTCCCACGCTTTATCATTAATATATTTCTCAACTGAACCAATAGTTACTGTTCCATGTCCAGATTGTTCAATAACGCAGTTACCCTCACATAGTCTATCCTGAGGACAAATTCTTCCACATACCTCTGGCATATTGTTGGTACTTTGAGATAATTCGTAGGCCTCTTTTAATCTTCCCTCTGCTGTAAGTTTTAACCAATCTGGTATATTGTTACTTAAAGGACAATGTACTTGGCAAAATGGAACTCCACATTGAGAACATCTGCTTGATTGTTCTTCAGCTTTTTTAGTTACAAACTCGTCATAGATCTCATTAAAATCCTCTTTTCTTGTGCCAATTTTTCTTTTAGGTGGGGTTTGTTGACCTATTTTCACAAATTTTAACATTTTATCAGTCATAAAATCCTTAAAATTTAGGCAAATTACACATTGTTTTTATTTATAAAAGTATTATTTAGGTCAATAATTATGACCTATAATTAACTTTATCTAGCATAAAATGCGAGAAATTTATTTTTTGCATACCTATTATGATTAAATCGAATTGTTTAAAATGAATATTTTTTAAGCTACGACATCTTTATGCTTCAAGATTTTATAGAAATACTAATTCTTTCTGCGGTCCAAGGAATTTCTGAATTTTTACCTATTAGCTCCTCAGCCCATCTGATCTTGATATCAAATTTTTATGATTTTAGCTCAAGCTCTTTATTCATTGATATTGGTCTGCACTTGGGTTCTTTATTTGCAATAATCTATTACTTTAAAAAAGATTTACTAAATTTAAGAAACAATCATAAACTATTGGTTTTGATTTTAGTTGGATCAATACCTCTTATAATTTTTGGATATATAATATATTCGATCGAAATAATTAATCTTTTAAGAAATATAGAAATTATTGCATGGACAACTCTATTTTTTGGTTTAGCCCTATTTTTATCGGATAAAAGAGATACTGATCAAAATATATCAACCAACTTAAATATAAAATCAATATTATTCATAGGTTTATTTCAAATTTTAGCACTCATCCCTGGTGTGAGCAGAGCAGGAATAACTTTAACAGCAGCTCGATTTCTAAAATTTAATAGAGTTGACTCAAGCAAAATCGCCTTTTTATTATCTATACCCGCGTTAGCAGGGGCAAGTTTTTTAGGTCTTCAAGATGCTGTACAACAGTCTACTGAATTTAATTATTTATTATTAATTGCAGTTACTCTTTCTTTTATTTTCTCATTTATCACAGTCAAATATTTTATAAGATATGTAAGGAATTTTTCTTTAACTGTATTCGTAGTTTATAGAATTATTATTGCTTTAGTATTATTATTGATAATTTATTTTCCTCATCAAGGGTAACAATTGAGAAATTAAAACACCACACAATATGAACAAGCACCCTAATATATTATTAAAATCTAAAATTTGACTTAATAAAAACCATGCTGCGATAGTTGCAAATACACCTTCTAATGAAAAAATTATGGCTGCTGGTGCAGGTGTTATATTTTTTTGAGCGTAAATTTGTAAAACGAATGCAAAACCACCTGATAAAATTCCTGCATAGAGTATAGAGTCTATCTCGTTGAGAATATTTTCAATTACAAATTCTTCATAAATCAAACCAATGATAAAAGAAAATAAAGCCACTAATAAAGTTTGGATTGCACCTAATGTTAAGGGTAAGTTATATGTTTTAACAATCATTCCAGTAAATATAATGTGAGTACTCCAGAATAATGCTCCAAGAATAACCAATGTGTCTCCAAGTCTAACTGTGGCATCATAAAAATTGGTTAAAAGATATCCACCAATTAAACATAAAATAACTGAAGGCCATACACTCCAATGCAATGAGTCCCTCTTAAATATAAAAATGATAATTGGTACCATCGGAACATAAAAAATCGTAAAGAAAGCAGCATTAGCTACATCTGTGTATAGCAGAGCTACTTGCTGCAATGCAGATCCTAAAAATAATGATAATCCTATTAAAAAAGATAGAATAGCAAAATATCTAAAACCAGTTTTAAATTCTAATTTAAATTTTTTAGTCTCAAATAACAATGCTAAAGGAAGAATTGCCAAAAAACCCACAAAAAATCTTACTGCATTAAATGTAAACGGACCAATATCATCCATTCCAGTGTCTTGAGCAATAAATGTAGTTCCCCAAATAAATGTACACAGCAAAGCACTAAACAATGAAACGCTTTTAGACATAATTTTTATCAAACGGCTAACTTATAAGCAAAATTTTTACCAAGATTTTCTTTTAAATCATTATTAAATCGAGCTGCCTCCGCACCATCAATAATTCTATGATCATAAGATAGTGAAAGTGGCAACATAGTACGCGTTACAAATTTTCCATCCATGAATACTTGTTTTTTTTCTGCTCTTCCTACTCCTAAAATAGCAACCTCAGGATAATTTATAATTGGTGTAAAAAAAGATCCCCCAATTCCCCCTAAACTAGTTATCGTCATAGAACCTCCGAAAAACTCTTTTTTATCAATTTTAAGATCTCTACATTGCTGACTGATTTTTTTTAATTCTGTGCTTATTAAAGAAATATTTTTATTATCTGCATTTCTTAATTTAGGAACCATCAAACCATGTGGTGTATCCACTGCTATGCCAACATGATAATACTTTTTAACAGTCATTTTACCGTTTTCAATTTGATCGATTGAGGTGTTAAAATTTGGAAATTTTTTTAATGATGTTGTTAATGCTTTTACGATGAAAGCTAATGGTGTAATTTTTTTTTTTTCACCAGTATATACGTCCGTAAGAGAAGTTCTAAATTCCTCTAATTCAGTTATATCAGCTTCATCATGATTGGTTACATGAGGAATTTTTGTCCAAGAGTTCATTAAATATTTAGACGACAACTTTTTCACTCTAGGAATGTCTTTAATATCTACTTCTCCAAAATCTGAATGGGAATACTCTAGTTCAATTTTTTGTTCAGTTGTATTTTGATCTTTGAAATTTTTATCAGATTTAGTTGCAACAAATAACTTTACATCACTCTCGGTAACCCTACCTTGTCTTTCACTACCTGGGACTTTGTTGATATTAACTCCAAGCTCTCTCGCAAATTTTCTAACTTTTGGTGAAGCAGAAGCTTTTGTAGAAAAATCTTTAACTATTATATTTTCAGACTCATTGGTTTTTTTTACATCATTTTTTTTTATTTCTTTTGGTAATTGACTTTTTGGTAATTCTTGAGCACTTATTTCTTTTATTTCTTTCTCACTTTCAATTTCAATAATTTTATCACCTTCTGATACCTTGTCTCCAATTTTAACATTCAAAGAAATTATGGTTCCATCATCAGAGGATGGTATTTCCACACTTGATTTATCACTTTCTATAGTTATCAGTGGATCATTCTTTTTTATTTTTTGACCTTTTTTAATTAAAACTTCGATGACTTCCACATCTTTGAATTCTCCAATATTTGGAACTTTTATATCTTTCTTTGACATTATAATTTTGTCGGCATTGGTTTATCTTTATCAATTTGATACTTCTTTATTGCCTCTTGAGCATATTTAGATGCAATTAATTGTTCTTTAGCTAAAACACTTAGTCCATATGCAACGACATGTTCTTTATCAACCTCAAAGAACTTCCTCAAATTTTTTCTGGTATCACTTCGACCAAATCCATCTGTTCCTAACGAGTAAAAGCTCTTGTTAATATAAGGTCTAATTTGGTCTGAATTCATCCTCATATAATCTGATGCAGCCAAAATTGGACCTTCAGTTTTGTCTAAACAGCTTTCAACATATGATTTTTTCGGTTCTTTTTCAGGATTTAATAAATTATATCTTTCTACCTCTAAGCCATCTCTTCTTAATTCATTAAAACTAGTTACGCTCCAAACCTCACTATCAATTTGATATTCCTTTTGTAGAATCTCCGCACCAGCTATCATTTCTCTTAAAATTGTGCCTGATCCTAAAAATTGAATTTTGGTTTTTTTATATTTGTTAAATTCTTTAATTTTATACATTCCTTTTAAAATGCCTTCTTCACATGATTTTTCAGTTGGCATGGCAGGATGAGGATAATTTTCGTTCATTGTTGTAATGTAATAAAAAATATTTTCTTTCTTCTCATGCATTCTTTTCAATCCTTCTCTAAAGATTGTTGCTAGTTCATAATGAAATGTTGGATCATAGGACTTACAGTTTGGAATAGTAGATGCCATTAAATGACTATGTCCATCTTGGTGCTGTAAGCCCTCTCCCGCTAATGTTGTTCTCCCAGCAGTAGCACCAATTAAAAACCCTCTTGATTGACTGTCTGCTCCTGCCCAAGCAAAATCACCTATTCTTTGAAAACCAAACATTGAGTAAAAAAGATAGATAGGGATCATTTCAATATCATGATTTGTGTATGAAGTGCCTGCAGCAATCCATGAAGACATTGCACCTGCCTCGTTAATTCCTTCCTCCAAAACTTGTCCGCTTTTTTCTTCTCTATATGAACTTAATTGTGCTGAGTCCTCAGGTTCATATTTTTGTCCTTCGTGAGCATAAATACCAATTTTTTGAAAAAAACCCTCCATACCAAATGTTCTTGCCTCGTCAGGAATGATTGGTACTAATCTTGAGGCAACATTTTTATCTCTCAGAAGATTAGTAAGCATTCTTACTAATGCCATCGTAGTCGACATTTCTTTATCTCCTGTAGACTCTTTCATATTATCAAAAATGTTTTTCGGAGGGGCTTTAATGGGTTTTGCATAAGTAGTTCTCTCTGGGATAAATCCTCCTAATTGAAGTCTTCTTTCTTTGATATATTTTATTTCAGGTGAGTTTTGGTCTGGCTTATAATACTCAATATTTTTCACCTGTTTATCAGTTAAAGGAACATCAAACCTGTCTCTGTAATACATTAAATCGTCTATATCTAATTTTTTAGTTTGGTGAGTTGTGTTTACACTTTCTCCACTTTTACCCATACCATAACCTTTAATAGTTTTGGCTATTACAACTGTAGGACTCCCAACGTTTTTTGAAGCTTTATCGTAGGCTGCAAAAACTTTGTGTGGATCGTGGCCACCTCTATTTAATCTCCAAATATCCTTGTCTGAGAGACTCGAAACTAATTCTTTTGTCTCTTGATATTTGCCAAAAAACTTTTCTCGCACATAAGCTCCATCTCTTGCTTTCATCGCTTGGTATTCTCCATCGACAGTTTCATTCATAACTTTAATTAAATGGCCAGTTTTATCGTTAGCCAATAACGGATCCCAATAAGAACCCCAAATTACTTTGATAACATTCCATCCAGCTCCTCTAAAGATACCCTCTAATTCTTGTATGATTTTTCCATTACCCCTTACAGGCCCGTCCAATCTTTGAAGATTACAATTGATCACAAATATTAGGTTATCTAAATTTTCTCTAGCTGCTAAACCGATTGCTCCTAAAGACTCCGGTTCATCCATTTCCCCATCTCCTAAAAAAGCCCAAACTTTTCGTCCTTCATCTTTGATAAGACCCCTGTTAATCAAATATTTCATATATCTTGCTTGGTAAATAGCCAACATTGGTCCTAAACCCATTGAAACTGTAGGAAATTGCCAAAAGTTTGGCATGAGCCAAGGATGTGGGTAAGATGATAAACCTCCTGGATTAACTTCTTGTCTAAAACTATCTAATTGTTTTTCATTAAGTCTTCCCTCAAGAAATGCTCTTGCGTACATACCTGGAGCGCTATGTCCTTGAAAATAAATTAAGTCTCCTCCAAATTTATTGTTTTTTGCTCTCCAAAAATGATTCATTCCTACATCATAAAGTGTAGCTGCAGATGCAAATGTTCCAATATGTCCTCCAAGTTCAGGAAATTTTTTATTTGCGCGAACTACCATTGCTGCGGAATTCCATCTTATCAATGACCGGATTCTTCTCTCAATATTTTGATCACCATTTGATTTTTTCTCCTCATTTGCTGGAATTGTATTTATATAGGGTGTGTTTTGTGTATAGGGAATATTTGCACCCTCCATATAAGCTTTATTAATTAATTCCCTTATTAAATAATGGGCTCTTTGATTTCCATCTTTCTGAATTACTGCAGTGAGTGATTCTAACCATTCACTAGTTTCTAATGGATCAATATCGCTGTCATTAACTACTTGAATTATCTCTGGTTTTTTACTCTCAATATTATTTGTATGGATGATTTGTTCTTGTTTTTTTTCTAATGATTTTTCTGCTTCTTTAATCAAATTTTCAGTGTCTTTTGGAATAGTTTTTGTTGGAGAATATTCTTCATTTGACCCTAAAATATTCAAAATTAAATCACCTTTTGAAACTTTATCTCCTACTTTAACTTTTATTGTCTCGATTATGCCTGATAACGTTGAAGGTATTTCAACACTCGATTTATCACTTTCTATAGTAACTACTGGATCATTCATGGCAATTTTTTGCCCTTCTTTGACAAGCAATTCAATGACCTCTACATTTTCAAAGTCACCTATATCAGGAACTAATAGTTTTTCACTCATTTAATATCTAGATCTTATACACTATATAATTTTACTTAATTGCTAATTTTAACACATTCTGCTCAATTTTTTGACACTCTTCTAAGTATCCTTTAAAAAATGATTAAAAAGTTATTAAATACACTCTTGCAACCAAAAGAAAGCACTTACATTGATGCTAAAATTTGGATACAAAAAATTCTACTTGAAGAGAAATTTAAAAAAATAAATTCTTAAATTCTCTCAACACATATGGCTATGCCCATTCCACCACCTATGCATAGTGTAGCGCAACCTTTATCTTTTTTCTGTTTTATCATTTCATGAATGAGAGTGACTAATATTCTAGCACCTGATGCTCCTATAGGATGACCTAAAGCTATAGCTCCTCCATTAACATTGACTTTATTCTCATCAATGTTTAACTCGCGTATTACTGCAATGCTTTGAGCGGCAAAAGCTTCATTAATTTCAAAAAGATCTACATCATTTAAATTCCATTTTGCTTTTTTAACTGCTTCACGTACAGCTTCAATTGGTCCAATACCCATCAAAGTTGGATCAACTCCAACTGAGGCCCACGAGATTATTTTTACTAAAGGTTGGATTGATTTTTTTTTTGCCTCTTCAAAGGTTGTTAATAATAAAGCGGCAGCACCATCATTAATTCCTGATGAGTTTCCAGGTGTCACGGTTCCATCCTTTTGAAATACTGTTTTTAACTTTTCTAAATCTGATTTTGTAAGGTTTTTTCTTGGATGTTCATCTATATCAAGATTGATACCAGATTGGTTTATTTTAATTAGTTCCTCCTGAAATCTATTAGTATTAATTGCAGTTTTTGTTTTTTTTTGAGAATTTAATGCAAAATCATCTTGTTCATTTCTTGTAATATTAAATTTCTTTGCAACATTTTCTGCAGTTACACCCATGTGATAATTGTTAAATGCATCTATCAATCCGTCATTTATCATTGTATCTATCAAATGTTTCTCTAAAATTTTTTTATTATCTCGATAGAAAATTGAATGTGGGGCTAATGACATATTTTCTTGGCCACCAGAAATTACATTTTTTGCCTCTCCTAATTTAATCGATTGATAACCTGAGATTACGGCTCTAAGTCCAGAACCACATACTTGGTTTACTAGATGGGCTGGTTTAGAAATATTTATACCTGCATTTATTGCAGCCTGTCTTGCAGGATTTTGGCCTCCACCAGCTGTGAGTACTTGGCCCATAATCACCTCATCAATATCATCTTTATCTAATTTATTTTTTCTTAAAATTTCTCTAATGACAATTGATCCCAACTTATCAGCACTCAATTCTTTTAGAGAACCTTTATAGGCTCCAATTGGAGTTCTAATAGCCTCTACAATTACAACATCATTCATTGAATTATTCATAATAATTTAAATTTGTCTTAGCATTAAAATACACTAAAAAATGATATAGAATAATAAATAAAAATTTAAAAATGCGCCTGTAGCTCAACTGGATAGAGCGCTTGGCTACGGACCAGGAGGTTCTGGGTTCGACTCCTAGCAGGCGCACCATTAATAAGATAAATTATGATAAAATGGCTGATTAAATCTTCTCTTCAAATGTCTGTTATTTATTTTTTCGTAATTATTCTTATAGTTTTAATTATTTTAACTTTTATAATTTAATGAATTATGTCTAGTTCATTTGAACAAATAAGTTTAAAGCATGGGTTTATGAAACATAATGGTGGTGTTATGTTTAGGAATATCTCTGAAAGCGAATATGAATTCAAATCAATCATAAATGAAAACCATTTGAATGCAGCAGGTATAACTCATGGAGGATACTTGGCAGCCTTGATTGACGCTGGAGCAGGAACCGCGGCACATCGTAGTGCCCAAAATGCACCATGTGTAACAATTTCATTAGATCTTAAATATATTGGTGCTTCAAAAATTGGTGATGAAATTATTGGAAATGTAAAAATTCTAAAAAAAACAAAAACTTTGGTATTTTTATTTTGTGAATTGAAATGTAATGACAAAACTATTACATCTGCATCTGGAGTTTGGAAAATTCTTAAAATAAAATCTTAAAACTTTGTGTTTAATACTAATTTGGACAAAAAATTTTATTATGTTAAACTTCACTTTTAGGAGCCTGAAATGAGAACTTTTTTTAGAATGATTCGGTCATGTTTTAGTCTATTTTTGTTCTTTGCGAGCAACTACATCTTGTAGGTAAAATATTAAACATACCAAAGATAGAAAATGGATAAAAATAAAATTACAGCAGTGCTCGGCCCAACAAATACAGGCAAAACCCATTTAGCAATAGAAACGATGCTCTCTTTTAATACCGGGATGATAGGTTTTCCATTAAGACTTTTAGCTAGAGAGGTCTATGACAAAGTTATTAAAAAAACTAGATATGATGAAGTTGCTTTAATAACTGGTGAAGAAAAAATTATACCTTCAAATGCAAAATATTTTTTGTGCACAGTAGAGTCAATGCCAATAGATAAAGTTTTAGAATTTGTAGGTGTTGATGAAATTCAAATGTGTGCAGACCATGAACGAGGTCATATTTTTACAGACAGATTAATTAATATGAGAGGAAGTAAACTTACAATGTTTATGGGTTCAAATACAATTAAAGGAATAGTTTCAAAATTAAATGACGATGTAGAGTTCTTAGATAGAAAAAGATTATCTAAACTCACTTACTCAGGTCACAAAAAAATTTCACGTATAAATAGAAAAACAGCAATTATAGCTTTTTCTACAGAAGAAGTTTATGCGATTGCAGAATTGATTAGGAGGCAAAAAGGTGGTGCCGCAATAGTAATGGGTTCTTTGAGTCCTAAAACCAGAAATGCTCAGGTAGAATTATACCAATCAGGCGATGTTGATTTCTTAGTGGCTACAGATGCAATAGGTATGGGAATAAATATGGACTTAGATCAAGTCTATTTTTCAAATTTAAAAAAGTTTGATGGAAAAAAATTAAGAAAATTAAATTTATCTGAAATGGGGCAGATAGCAGGAAGAGCAGGTAGATATTTGAATGATGGTAATTTTGGAGTCACTGGAAATTGTAAAGAAATTACTGCTGAAGAGGTTGAATTATTAGAAAATCATAAATTTGAAAAAATACAAACTTTATTCTGGAGAAACTCTAATTTAAATTTTAATAATCCCTTGGCTTTATTAAAATCTCTTGACGAGAAACCTAAAGAAAATTGGCTGAAAAAAATTTATGAATGTGAGGATGAAAAAGTTCTTAAATATTTCATAAGAAAATTAAATCTTTACGACGTTCCAAATATTAAAGAAACATTAATGCTCTTATGGGAATGTTGCCAAATTCCTGATTTTGTCAAGAAAACATATGGGAATCATATCGAAGTTGTAGAAAAGGTATTCAATTTTTTAAATAAAGCAAAAGGCAAAATAACCAGCGATTTTATGCGATTACAGCTGATGAAACTTGATAAACTTGAGGGTAACGTAGATTCTTTAGCAAATAGAATTGCAAATGTAAGAACTTGGTCATATGTTTCAAATAAAAATAATTGGGTTGAAAATCAAAATTATTGGATTGAAAAAACAAAATTATTAGAGGACAAACTTTCAGACCGACTTCATGAAGAGCTTACAAAAACTTTTATTGATAAAAGAGCAAGTGTTCTTGCAAGAGGTTTAAAACAAGATATGAATTTTGATACAAAAATTTCAGAAAATAATGAAGTAATAATTGATAATCAATTTATAGGAAAAATAAATGGTTTAAAGCTAGAGCTTGATCTTAAAAAAGGCGCACTAGAAACTGACATCAAGTCATTAAAAAAAGCAGCGAGGCAAACCGTTGGTCCTGAGCTGGAAAAGAGAATTAAAACTATAACTGGCGGTGGTTTGATTGAGCTTAACAATGATTTTAAAATTTATTGGAATAATGCTTCAATAGCTAGATTAGTATCTGGCAAAGACTATCTGAATCCAAGTGTTGAGTTACAAGTTGATGAAATGCTTGAGCAAGATCAAAGAAGTAAGCTAATAAATTTTTTGGAAAAATGGCTAAAAAATAAAATTTCAACTACATTAAAAAATCTTTTTGATTTAAAGGATCTTAAAGAAAAAAATTCTTCTGTAAAAGCTCTTGCATATCAACTTTATGAAAACAACGGTGTAATTAAGAGAGATCAAGTTTCAGACTATTTAAAAGAATTGGGTCAAAGCGACAGGAAAATATTAAGAGACTTGGGAGTTAAATTTGGTAGGTATCATGTTTTTTTACACAAATTAATAAAACCAGAGACAGTTTCTTTAAGAACCTTGCTGTGGAAAAATTATCATAATAAATATTTTGATTTAAAACCCCCAACTTTTGGTTTAAATTTTCTAGACGACAATAAAAGTCAAAATAAAAATTTCATGTTACTTTGTGGTTTTGAAAAATTTAATAATTTTTATGTTAGGATTGATATTTTAGAAAGATTATTTGTGCAAATTATAAATTTAAAAAAACAAGATACAAAAGAAGTCAAAGTTATACCTGAAATGTTAAATTTATTAGGATGTAGTAAAGAAAATTTTAAACAATTACTTAAATCTATGAATTATAAGATTAAAGAGAAAGATAATGATATATTCTTCAAGTATGCGCCAAAAAAGAGCATTAAAAAAGAAGATAAAAAAATAGTAAAAGAGAATCCATTTAAAATATTAAAAAGTTTAAATTTGAATTAGATAAATGTTTTTTAATAATAAAAATAATAATGATAAAGAACACGAAGATTTAACAAGAATTGCAGCATTGTTAATTCATGCAGCTAGAATAGATGAAAACTATTCAGAAATTGAAAAAAAAATTATCAAAAGAACACTTATAGAAATAGGTGCTAACACAGAAAATGTTGAGAATATATTAGTGAAAGCTAAAAAAATTGAAGAAAACTCAAATCAAATATTAGATTTTACCAAAGAAGTGAAAAATATGAACGAACAAAATAAAATTAAGATAATTGAAACTTTGTGGAAAATTATTTATTCGAATAATGAAGCTGATATTTATGAGACAAGTCTTATGAGACGTTTGACTGGTTTATTATATATTGACAACAAAGTGATGGGAGATATCAAAGAAAAAATAAAGAGAGAAATATTATAATGACATACTTAGTAAATGATAAATGCATCAAATGTAAACTTATGGATTGTGTTGAAGTGTGCCCGGTTGACTGTTTCTATGAGGGAAAAAATATGCTTGTAATTAAACCTGATGAGTGTATAGATTGTGGCGTTTGTGAACCTGAATGTCCAGTAGATGCCATAAAAGCCGATACTGAACCAGGTAGCGAAAAATGGCTTGAAATCAATAAGCAATATTCTGAGATCTGGCCAAACATAAGTGAAAAAAAAGATCCACCTTCGGATCACGAAAAATTTAAAGATGAACAAAATAAGTTTGAAAAGTATTTTAAAGAAAACCTTTAAAAAAAAAGTTAAGACTAAAATCAAATCAAAAAAAACAAAAAAAAATACTAAAAAAATTAAAACAAAAAAATCCAAAATAATAAAAATTGCAAAAGCTTCAAAAAAGCTAGCAAAAAAGATAGTAGAAAAAAAAGATAAAAAAAGTGAGATTAAATCAGAAAATTTAAGAATTCCCAAAAATAATGAAGTCAAGCCAGAAATTAAAAAAGTAAAAAAACAAAATACTGAAAAAAGAGAATATAAGATTAAAGATTATGTTGTTTATCCCAAACATGGAGTAGGACAAATCACAGAGTTTAAAAAAATAAATATCGGTGGAATAGACGTTGAAACATATATTATCAAATTTGAGAAAGATAAGGCTAATGGAATGGTTCCAGTAAATAAGCAACTACATTTACGCCCGCTATCAACAATTAATCAAGTAAATAAAAGTATTTCAATTTTAAAAAGTAAACCAAAAATTAAAAGATCAATGTGGAGTAGAAGAGCCCAGGAATATGAGGCAAAAATTTCGTCAGGTAAAATTTATGAGCTTGCGGAAGTTGTAAGAGATTTAAATAAAGGTGACGATCTAATGATTGACCAATCTTATAGTGAAAGGCAACTTTTTGAAAAGGCTTATGATAGAATTCTCTCAGAATTTCAAATTGTATTAGACGTTTCAAGAGAAGAAACACAGAAAAAATTAGATAAAGCACTAAAAAGAAATTTAGTAAAAGAAGAACAAACTGAAACTAAATTACCAAAAGCTTCTGCCAGCACTGAATTGCCTGTGGAAGACTCAATTTCAGATGTAGAGGAGACTATTGAAGATTAAAAAAAAACGCCTCTCACACAAAAGTTATGAGAAGCGTTTTTTATAAAGAATACTAAGTTATTATCTTCTTCTTCTTTTTTTAGCTTTTTTCTTAGCTTTTTTCTTAGCCTTCTTTGCTTTTTTTCTTCTCTTAGGCATCTTTAGCTCCCTTTTTAGTTAAACGAATCAAATTGATTCGTAATTAACTTATTTTTATTTTTTTATACACGTTATGTCAATTCTTTAATTGAAGTAAAAAATTTTATAAAAAAATTTTACGAAAATATTATTTTTATTTTTTTAAGAGTGTAAAAAAGTTAATGTTTACGCGCTTAATAATCAAATAATTTAAATAAATTAATAAAGTTTTTCCAAATCATATTTATATTTATCTAAAATTTTTTTTCTTTTTAGTTTTAATGTTGGTGTCAACATTCCATTTTCAATTGAAAATTCTTCTTTAATTAATTTAAATTTTCTAACTTTTTCAACTAAAGATAAAGTTTTATTTAAATTTTCTAAAAAAATTTCAATTTCTTTTCTATTTTCAGTACTTTCAGAAACAATTAACGCAACTAAATAGGTTTTTTTGTCACCGTAAACAAAACTTTGTTTAATTTTTTCATTTAAACATAATAAATTTTCAATTTTTGATGGTGAAATGTTGTCTCCACCAAGAGTAACTATTATTTCCTTTTTTCTATCAGTAATTTTTAAATTCCCGTCTTCTGTGATCTCTCCAATATCACCAGTATGTAACCAGCCATTTCTTATAACATCTGCAGTCTCTTCTTTCATATTCCAATACCCAAGCATTACATTTTCACCTTTGACTAAAATTTCACCATCCTCAGCTATATTTACCTGGTTTGTTTTAAAAGGAGGCCCTACTGTGTGTATTTTGATTTTTCCAGGAATATTACAACTTACAACTGGTGAGGCCTCTGTAAGACCATAGCCTTGAAGGGTAGGTAATCCTATGGCGTTTAAAAATTCTCCTATATTTTGGTCTAAAGCACCACCCCCAGATACAAAGGCCTTTAGTTTTCCACCAAACTGATTTTTAATCTTTTTTCTTACTAATTTTTCACAAAAAAAATTAATTAATTTTTCTCTAAATGTTAAATTCTCATTATTTAGTTTTTTGGTACCAAGTGAGATAGTGTATGATATCAGTTTTTTCTTAAACCCTTTTTGTTTTGAAAAATTCATTGAAATTTTACTGTACAAATTTTGATAAAATCTTGGGACAGCTGTCATAATCGTAGGTTTTGCAATGGACATATTGGATAATAACTTCTCCAGACTTTCGGCATAATAAATTTTTGCACCAAGTGAAATTTGAACAAATTGAACTGCATGCTCATATGAATGAGATAATGGTAACCATGTTAAAAAAGTAGGTTCACTATCCTGAACTAATTGATTTAATATTTCTTGAGCTCCCTCACAATTTGATAAAATTCCTCCATGACTAAGCATTACTCCTTTAGGATTACCAGTCGTTCCAGATGTATAAATTATACAAGCAAGATCTTTCCTTTCAAGATTTTGATTAAAACTTATACGAATATCTGATTTTTTTTTTTCTAAAAATGCTTCGAATATATTTTCTATGTTCTCAACTCTTTCATTTATGTTTTCAATAGATAAAACTTTTATCTCATCTGAAATAAATTTTTGTATTTTTTTTAATTGAATTTCATTAGAGACGATACAAATTTTTGGCTTACAGTCGTTAATGATGTATTCATAATCTTTCTCTGAATAAGTTGTAAATAATGGCACCGTTACTCCGCCTGCATTCATAATTGATATGTCAGAGATAAGCCACTCTGGTCGATTTTCAGATAATAAGACGCATCGGTCTCCATAAGCTATGTTTGCTTTCAAGTGTTCAGATAAAATTTGAATTTTTAAAGCAACTTGTTTCCAAGTAAAAAAATCTTTTTCATTTTCTTTTAACCATTTTAAAAATGGTTTTTCAGCAACTGAGTTAATTTCTTTATACTTTGTAAAAAAAAGTTCTACTAAACTGTTTATTCTACTTAATTGCATAATTTGGTGGGCGAAGAGAGAATCGAACTCTCACTTCTTGCGAAACACGATTTTGAGTCGTGCGCGTCTACCAGTTCCGCCATTCGCCCTGATTGTTAAATAATTTATTAAATAGTATAAGAACTAAAATTATATTAAAACCAAAAAATGTTTAAAAATCTTTACAAAAAATGTTTAGATTTAGCGGGTCACAAAAGTTCTAAATATTACTTAGCAATTGTGTCATTTGTTGAAAGTTCATTTTTTCCTATTCCTCCTGACGTTATGGTTATTCCGATGGTAATATCCAAGAAAACTGATTTTAAAAAAATTTTTCTTATAGCAACAATATTTTCAGTTTTAGGTGGTATTTTTGGTTATGTAATTGGAGCGTTCTTTGTCGAATTTGGAGAATACATTATGAATTTTTATGGTTATGAAGATAAACTATATAATTTAAAAGAAAGCTTGATAAAAAATGATGGTTTTTATGCCTGGCTAGGGATTCTTTTTTTAGCAGGTTTTACCCCTCTTCCCTATAAAGTTTTTACGATTGCAAGTGGTCTCATAGGATTTAATTTTTTAATTTTTGTTTTAATAAGTTTAATTTCTAGAGGATTAAGATTTTTTTTAGTGTCATATTTTTCTTATAAGTTTGGAGATTTGTTCAGTGAATTTATGGATAAACATGGGTCAAAATGGTTTACGATAATTGGAATTTTAATTGTTATTATTGGAACAATAATTTATCTAATTTTTAAATCTAATGTTTAAATTAACATCTGAATTTTATTTAAAAATAATTTTTCTATTTAGCTTTATTGCTTTAATTTCTGCTTTTTTTATAGAATATATTCTTGGACATCAGCCTTGTAATTTATGTTTAATTGAGAGAATTCCTTACGTATTAAGTATCATGATAATAATGGGAATTTTTTTAATCAAAAAAAATCAGAAATTCTTAGTTGTATTATTAATTCTTACATTTATCTTCTCTTTTGCGATTTCATTTTATCATTTTGGAATAGAACAAGGTTTTTTTCAGGAATCATCTGTTTGTGGAGTAAAGAATTTGACAGAAATTATCACCAAAGAAGATTTGCTTAAACAATTAAGTGAAAAAATAATAAGCTGTAAAGATGTGACATTTAGGATTTTTGGATTATCACTTACAAGTATTAATATTGTAGTTAGTTTATTAATTATTATAACACTTTTAGAAATTTTTAAAGAATATGAAAAAAACAGATAAAAGAGTACAGGAGTTTATTAGAGTTGATCATGCTGGTGAAAGAGGTGCTGTTAAGATCTATGAAGGTCAATTGTTAGCTTTAAACACTATTGTAAAAAATGAAAGTTTAAAAAAAACAATTGAAGATATGAAAGAACACGAAATAGAACATTGTCAATTTTTTGAAAAAGAAATAAAAAAAAGAAATATAGAACCAACAAAATTTTTACCCTTATGGGATTTATTAGGCGTTGGATTGGGTTTTGGCTCTACATTATTAGGCAAAAAAGCTGCAATGCTATGTACGGCATCTGTTGAAGAAGTTATTGATAAACATTATTTAGATCAAATTAATCAGCTTGGTCCTGAAGAGGAAGAATTAAAAAAGAAAATAACAAAATTTAGACAAGATGAATTAGATCATAAGGATATTGCTTATGAGGAGGGTGCAACAAAAAAAGGCTTTTACGCTATAATGGATAGAATTATCAAAACTGGATCTAAATTAGCAATAAATATTTCTGAGAAAATTTGATTTTAAGCTTCTAGCTCAACATCCCAATATAAATAGTCCATCCAACTTTTATGTAGATAATTAGGCGGGAAATTCTTTCCATTTCTATGTAAATCTTCAGTTGATGGTTGATAAGGATATTGATTGAGTTTCATTCCTGAAGATTTTAATAATTTTCCACCTTTTTTAACATTACATGCTGAACATGCTGTTACAACATTATCCCAGTGTGTTTCTCCACCTTTTGATCTTGGTAACAAATGATCAAAAGTTAATTCCTCTCCACTTCCACAATATTGACAAGAAAATTTATCCCTTAAAAAAACATTAAATCTAGTAAAACTTGGTTGAGATTGCGGGACTATATAATCTTTAAGAGCAATAACGCTTGGAAGCTGCATTTTAAATGATGGACTTCTTACAATTCTATCATAACTACTTACTATGATAACTCTATCTAAAAAAACTGATTTTACTGTATCTTGCCAAGACCATAGAGATAAAGGGTAATAGCTTAAAGGTCTATAATCAGCATTTAAAACTAATGCGGGACATTTTTCTAATGATACATCTTGTTCAATAAAGTTGTTCATAAATTAATTTTAACTTAAATAAAAAATGATTTCAATATTAAGAGCTCATTTTATTTTTTTTTAAAATATAATTTAATGCTATGCTTGAAGCTTCGATTGGAATATGATGGTCACAATTCTTAATTAAATGGGTCTCTATTTCGATATTAGATCTGATAAAGAAATCTTTTGCCTCTAACATATAATTGGGTGAGACAACTTGATCGGAGTCACCATGAATTAAAAGAATATTTGTTGATGTTCTCTTTCTTTGCTTGAGATCCTCTTGATTAATAATCTTGCCAGAAAAACCTACAACACAACTAAATTTATTTTTAGATGTAAGCCCTAAATTAATTGACATCATACATCCTTGACTAAAACCAGATAAACAAATTTTATCGTTTTCAAGATTATATCTAATTTTTACTTCATCTATGAATCGATTGAGTTTTTTTTCAGCCTTGATTGTCTCATTTAAAATGTATTTTGGATCATCTTTTGTAAGATCAAACCATTGATACCCAGATGGATTTATTGAACAAGGTTCATGACCATTCGGGCAGAGAAAAATTGTATTTGTAAGGTGTCTTTTCCAATTTAATGAAAGCATACTTATATCTTTACCATCACCTCCGTACCCATGTAGTAAAATGACTGCGTTTTCAATTTTCACATCTTTTTCAGGTTTTATAATGGTTGTATCAAGGCAAAATGTCATAGTAATTGATTTATGTTTTTTTATCTATAAAACAGCCTACTATAATTTTATGATTTCTGGAATATTAGTAAAAATTTTATCTATAATCTTACTAGTGGCTGTTGGTTTAGTTCTAATTCTTGGTATTGGAACTTTATTTAAAGGTGGAGAAACGAGTAAAAAATACTCTAATAAATTAATGCAGTTAAGAGTCTTGCTACAATTTATAGCAATTATAGCATTAGTTGCTTTTGCATATTTTTTTAAAAATTAATTAAAATTACTTAACCACGCAATAAATTTTTCATCAGCAAAGTCGATTGATCCTATTATTCTCGCAAACTCAAGTCCATCTTTGTTAAAAAATATAGTTGTAGGAAGACCTCTTAATTTAAATTTCTTTGCTAATGTATTGGGTGAGTCAAAATATATTTCTAAATTTTTTATCTTCAAATCTTCAAAGAAAGTTAAAGATTTTTGACTAGTATCTTTACCAATATTTATAGGAAATATCCTTAGATTATCTAAATTTGGATTTTCAGCTAACAAATCTAAAGATGGCATTTCATCTTTACATGGAGCACACCAAGTTGCCCAAAAATTCAATAAAACTAGATTTCCTTTATATTCATTTAAGTTTAATTCTTTATTTTTAATGTTTAAAAACGTTATATCGCTGTAATTTTTTAACTCTTTGTTAATGACTAAATTTTTTATATCGGAAGTGTCACTAGCAAAGGAATTTGATAGCATTAAAAAAAATATTATTAATAATCTCATATTAAATAGGTATAATTAATTATCATGGTAAAAAATAAAAACAACCAGACAATATGGAATACAAGAATTAAAAATAATTCTAATCTCTCACAAAAAATAGGTAGCTCTATTGATGTAGATAAAAGACTGTATAAAGAAGATATAAATGGTTCTATTGCTCATGTAGAAATGTTATTTAAACAAAAAATAATTTCTTTTAGAACAAAAAATAAAATTATTTATGGACTAAATAAAATTGAAAAAGAAATATCTAATAAAAAATTTGAATTTAACAAAAAATACGAGGATATTCATATTAATATTGAAAAACGACTGTTTCAAATAATTGGTGAAGAAGCGGGATATGTTCACACAGCAAGATCTAGAAACGACCAAGTAATAACTGACTTTAAGATCTGGATTAAATCTGCAAATCAAAAAATTAATGAGATGTTAAATAACGTAATTAAAAGTTCAATTATTTTAGCTGAAAAAAATGTAGATACCATTATGCCAGGTTTTACTCATTTGAAAAATGCACAAGCAGTTTCTTTTGCACACTATCTTATGGCATACGTAGAAATGTTTAAAAGAGACAAAGACAGATTTAAGAATAATTTAGACAGTTTAAACGAAAACCCATTAGGTGTTGCTGCATTAACTGGAACTTCTTTTAACATTGACAGGAACTATACGACAAAAAAACTTGGTTTTGAAAAGCCTACAAATAATTCAATCGATACTGTAGCGGATAGAGATTTCGTTTTAGATTTTCTTTACAGTGTTTCTGTTTGTTCATTGCATTTATCAAGAATTTCTGAGGAATTAATTATCTGGAATTCTGATGGTTTTAATCTGATTAACCTCTCAGATAAAATAGTAACTGGTTCATCAATAATGCCGCAAAAAAAAAATCCTGATCTTTTAGAATACTTAAGAGGTAAATCTGGAATTATTTTTGGTAATTTATTTTCAATGTTTACTATATTAAAGGGATTGCCTCTTTCATACTTCAAAGATCTTCAAGATGATAAAGAAATTATTTTTAAATCATATGATGTTCTTTTTCAAAGTTTAAAAATATTTAATGAAATTCTTAAGAATGTAAGTCCTAATAAAAGAAGAATGCTTGAATTAGCATACTCAGGTTACATTACTGCAACAGATTTAGCGGATTATCTAGTTAAAAATAATTCAATGTCTTTTAGAAAAGCTTACCAAAAAACTGCTTTGCTAGTGAATTTAGCTGAAAAGAAAAAAATAAAACTCAATGAATTATCCTTGGAAGACTTAAAAAAGGTAGAACCAACATTAACAAAGGATGTACTAAAAGTGTTTGATTTAAAGAATTCTGTTAATTCCAAAAAATCTTATGGTGGAACATCTTTTGATAATATCAAAAAGATGATAAGAAAATATAGAAAATTAAGATGATTAAAAAAATTACATTTGTTATTTTAGCTTGTTGTATTTTAATTTCTTGTGGAAAGAAAGGTGATCCTGAATATAAAGTTTTAAATAAAGAAATTAAAATACCAATAATTATAATTAACAAAATTTCATGAAATATATTAATAAAAGACTAACAGTGGAAAAAGTCAATTTCCAGAGAATAGCTAAAAAATTTGGAACACCTTTTTATTGTTATTCATATTCAAAATTAAAAGAAAATATAAATAAATTTAAAAAAAATTTTAAATCTTTTTCACCATTAATTTGTTTTGCAGTAAAATCTAATACCAACGTTAATTTAATTAGAGAAATTAAAAAATTTGGTTTAGGAGCTGATGTAGTTTCTTTAGGTGAACTTATGATGGCCCTAAAAGCAGGAATTAAACCAAATAAAATAGTATTTTCTGGAGTTGGAAAAACTTCTAGTGAGTTGAATTTTGCAATAAATAAGCAAATACTGCTGATTAATGCTGAGTCATTGAGTGAAATAATGGAAATAAATAGACTTGCAAAATTAAGAAACAAAAAAGTTAGAGTTGGGGTTAGACTTAACCCTAATACAGACGCAAAAACACTAAATCAAATTTCTACAGGAAAAAAAGAGAATAAATTTGGAGTAAATAAAAATACATTTCATAAAATTGTTAATTTTTGTAAAAATTCAAAAAATATAGACTTAAAATGTTTGAGTGTTCACATAGGCAGCCAAATATTAGATCATAAACCCTATGGAAAAATGCTTAAAGCTGTAAGCCATATATTGGACAAGACTAATCATCAATTTGAATTTATTGATTTAGGTGGAGGTATGGGAATTAATTATTCTGATAAAAACAAAACGCTTAATTATAAACAGTATAACACTGCAATTAATAATTTTCTCAAAAAACATAAAGTAAAAATTATTTTTGAACCTGGTAGATCTATAATAGGCAATACTGGTATGTTAATTAGTAAAGTCATTTACATTAAAGACAGTGGTAGGAAAAAATTTATAATTTTAGATGCTGCTATGAATGATCTTATGAGACCCGCATTATATGGGGCATTTCATAGGACTTTGCCAGTGATAAAATCTAATAAAATATCAAATAAACCTTATGAATTCGTTGGTCCAATTTGTGAAAGTACTGATAAATTTATAACTTTAGAAAAATTTCAAAAATTAAAGGAAAAAGATTTAATAGCTATATGCGATGTTGGCGCCTACGGTATGTCTTTAAGCTCAAATTATAATTTAAGACCTAAACCAATAGAATTATTAATTAAAGGTTCAAAGATTAATGTAATTAGAAAAAGACAAAAGCACACGGAAATAATCTAGCTTTTAACACAATGTTAAGAAACTTTATATTTTCATTATTTTTTTTTACTGGAATTATTACTATCTCAATAATTTTTTTGCCCTCATTTTTCTTACCTAAACAAGTAGTGTTATTTGGTGGTAAGTTAATGGGTCACTGGACGAGTTTTTGCTTAAAATTTTTTCTTTCAACAAAAATAATAATTAAGGGCGCTGAAAATATTATTAGAGATGAAAAATTTTTTATAGCAGCATCACATCAATCAATGTTTGAAACATTCTTTCTGCAAACTTTATTTAAATCACCAGTATTTATTCTAAAGAAGGAATTATTATTCATACCTATATTTGGATGGTATCTGAAAAAAATTGGATCCGTATCAATTAAAAGAGGTCAAATTACAAAAGATAATCTCAGTTTTTATGATGAAGTTTCAGGTGTAGTTAATAATTCAGATAGACCTTTGATAATTTTTCCCCAAGGAACTAGAGTTTTACCTAATGAAAGACCGCCTTTTAAAAAAGGAGTATCTAGAATTTATGAAAAACTTAAAATTGCTTGTCAACCAATTGCGATTAATTCTGGATATGTCTGGCCCAAATCAGGGAGAAAAATTAGTAATAGAACTATCACTGTATCTATAATGCAACGAATAAATAATGATTTAGAAAAAGAGACATTTCTTAAAACTTTAGAAGATAAAATTTACTCAGAATTAAATCTTATAAATTAGCCTTTCATGGGCATTACTACATAGATACTATCAAAATCACTTGGATCTTTTATTAAAGCTGGCGATCCTGTATCATTTAAAAATAATTCAATTTTTTCACCATCAAGCTGTGAAGCAACATCTATTAAATATCTCGAATTAAAACTAATTTCTAAATCGTGGTCAAATTGAACACCTAAAGTTTCATTACCATCACCACTGGTAGTATTATTAACAGAAAGATTTAATGTACCCTTAGATAGCTTAAACTTAACTCCATCTTTTTTATCTAGTGATACTGACGCTACCCTATCAATAGATCCTAAAAATGATTTAAGATTTGTCTCTAATTTTTTTTGATTATTTTTTGGAATTACTTGTACATAATTTGGAAATTTACCATCAATTAATTTAGAAATTAAAATACTATTATTTAATTCAAACTTTATTTTTGATTTTAAGTTGGATATTTTAAGATCACCATTATAATTATCTAGTAAAGAGCAAAGTTGGAAAATAGTTTTTTTTGGAAGAATAATTGGATCAAAATTTATTTTTTCATTTAATCTTATTTTAGAAATTGACATTCTATGACTATCAGTTGCAACAGCAGTCAAATAGATCTTATCCTCAACTTCAGTTTGATGAAAATATATACCACTCAAGTAATGACGTGTTTCATCATTCGATATTGAAAACTTACACTTATTAAGTAACTTTAAAAAATGTTTTGAATTAACTACAAAAGTATTATCATTAAAATTTAAGTCTGTGAGCGGAAACTCTGAAGAATTTATACAATTTAGATTAAATATTGATTTTTCAGACTCTAGTTGAAGTTTGTTTTCGCTATTCATTGATAAATTTAATTTTTTGTCTGAAGAAAATTTTCTAACAATATCAAACATAATTGATGAGGTTGTAGTTGTATTTCCCTCCTCTAAAATTTCAACATTTTCAATTTGATGAATGAAAATTAAATCTAGATCGGTGGCTGTGATTGTTAATTTTGAGTTACTTGCATTTAGTAAAACATTTGAAAGTATCTGCAACGTACTTCTTTTTTCAATAACACCTTGGCAATAACTCAAGGCTTCTTGCAGCTCCTTTTGATTAATGTTAAATTTCATCCCTCTTTATTATATAAAATAATATTTTTTAATTTACTTATATTATCATTCATGTCTGGATTTTTTTCTTTTAATTTTTCTATTGTTTTCACAGAATGAATTATAGTCGTATGGTCTCGATTTGAAAATTCTCGTCCTATTTCTGGTAATGATTTTGTTGTTAAAATTTTAGTTAGGTAAATAGCTGTCTGTCTAGGTCTAACTAAATATCTCGATCTTCTTGAGGATAACATCTCATTTTTACTAATTTTAAAAAATTTACAGACAATTGTTTGTATTGAATCTATTGTTACGTTATTTTCTGTTAAATTTAATAAATCTTTCAAAACAATCTTTGTCTCGGATAAACTTGGCAGTTTGTTATAAATCCTAGAGAACGAGATTATACGATTTATTGCTCCAACTAATTCCCGCACATTAGTGGTAATTTTATTACTTATAAAATCCTGAATTTCATCTGTAACATATACTTTGTCAGCATATAAACTAGTTAATTCATTTATCTTGTGATTGATGATCTTTTTTCTTAAATCATACTCAGGTTTTTGAATATCTACAACTAGACCTCCAGAGAATCTTGATTTAATTCTTTCTTGAATTCTAGATAACTTATTAGGTGGTCTATCAGCTGAAACAATTATTTGTGACTCTTTATCCAAAAGTGCATTAAAAGTATGAAAAAACTCTTCCTGCATAGCTTCTTTTCCATTCATGAACTGTATGTCATCTATTAATAAAACATCTGTATTTCTAAAATACTCTTTAAATTTTACCATATCATTAGATTTAATTGATTTTACAAATTGATACATGAAACGTTCAGCTGAAATAAACATCACTTTTTTATTTTTACTCATTTCGTAGCCTATGGAATTCAAAAGATGAGTTTTACCTAAACCTACGCCTCCATATATATAAAGCGGATTATAATGAGAAATATTTTCAGACACCTTTAAAGAAGCTTCAAAAGCTATTTTATTACTTGAGCCAATTAAAAAGTTTTCAAATCTTTTATTAGGATCTATTCGACTATACTGGAAATGAGAGTCTTTAATAAATGAGACTTTTTGAGTCTTTTTTATTTGATTAAAATCATCAAATTTTTCACTTTTTGTATCCTTTTTTTCTAAAATCTTAAATTCTATCCTGATAATCTGTTTTTTATGTTTTTTGATGGTTTGTAAAATCTGATCTAAGTATCTTGATGTGATCCAATCACGAATAAACCTGGTAGGTACAGTTAATAAGATATAATTATTAAACTCCTCATGTAAATCAATTTTTTTTATCCAACTCTCATAAACTTCTATTCCCAATTTGAGTTTTAATTCAGACTGAATTAATTTCCAATCAAGATTAATCTTATCAAAACTTTTATTTGTGTGCGTATTGTTCATTTTTTTGGAGAGACTCCAGTTACATCAATAATGATGGGTATTGCAACAAATTATTTTGCAAAACTGAAAATAAATAAAATCTGGGATTGTGTAAAAAATTTTTTTTAAAATTTCTTTGACAAATTTTTTTTATGTATTAAAAAAAAAATAAAATTTATGATTGAATTAAATATAATATTTTTTTACTAATTCTAAATATTGTAATCTAAGATCATCGTGTCATATATAAAGCGTATTCTTTAAGTTGAATCAACTTGAAGTATAGAAATTATAAGGAGCTTATTTTTTTTGTAATTCTTGATACATTCCTAGATGCATTTTGTTTTTTAATAATTCCAGTTTTAGCAATCTTCATTAACTCAGAATTCAACTTAGGTAAGAACTTTAAAGCCTCTGTTTTTTTTTTATTTTCAATCAGAGCGTTCATCTTTTTTAATGCAATTTTATATTTAATTTTTCTAGCCTTGTTAACTGCAGTCTGTTTAGATATACGTCTAATTCTTTTAATTGCTGATTTTGTATTAGCCATAATTTTGCAGGGGTATAACCGCTTAAACAGACCTGGTCAATCATATATTTATCATTTCTGACAGATTTCACACATAAATGTCGATCTATTTGATTGGGTTATTTTATTAATTATTCCTGAACAACCAAATCTTTTACATTTTTGTTTATCTCTACCATAAACCTTAAACTCTTTTTGAAAATTACCTTGGTGACCTTTAGTATCTTTAAAATCTCTTATAGTAGATCCACCTTTTTTTATAGCATTTTGTAAAATTTTTCTTGAATTTATAACTATGTTTTTACATTGTTTTTTTTGCAAATATTTAGCTGATAGTGAAGGGTTAATTTTTGATAAATATAAAATTTCACTCGCATAAATATTTCCAATTCCAGATACAAAATTTTGATCTAATAAAAAATTTTTTATGTTCTTATTCTTTTTTTTGAAATGATCAATCAAATATTTTGAATTAAATTTTTTATCAAAAGGCTCTGGACCAAAATTTTTAAACTTTTTCTTTAAATTGTTAAAATCATCTATAAATTGAAAATAACCAAATCTTCTGGGATCATTATAAATTAACTTGGTATTCTTAAAGAAAAATTCAACATGGTTGTGATTTTTAGGCAAATTTGGCGAATTATAAAAACTAGCGTTAGTGGGAAGATTTTTTTTTTTATTATTAATAATGTGAATTGTTCCTGACATTCCTAAATGGACTATACAAAAACTTTTATTTTCCAGCTCAATAATCAAATATTTTGAGAATCTTTTGATATTTGAAATAAATTTATTTTTGAGCTTTTTTTCAAAGGAAGTTTCCAATTTAAATCTTAAGTTTCTGTTTCTAACCAAAACTTTATTGATTTTTTTACCTTTTATATTTTTTAATAAAGATTGTCGGACTATTTCTACTTCTGGTAATTCTGGCATTTACTATTATATTAAATGAATAATTAATTAAAAATGCAACAACATCTTCAAAATAAAAAAGGGTTAGTTCAGGGCGTATTTAATCAAGTTTTTGATAGATATGATTTAATGAATGATTTTATGTCATTTGGAATACACAGACTGTGGAAAAAAAACTTAATCAACATGATGGGACCATCAAAAAATAAAAGCTTGGTTGATGTTGCTTGCGGTACTGGAGATATAGGAAAACTTTATCTAGATAACACTAATATCAATAATCATATTACTTGCATCGATCCAAATAGAGGGATGGTATCCAAAGGAAAAGAAAAGCTTAAAAATTATAAAAATATAAAGTGGATAATTTCGAGTGCAGAAAAACTCCCCCTCAAAAGTAATTCATTTGATTTTTATACGATTAGTTTTGGCTTAAGAAATACAAAAAATTTAGATAAATCTTTATCAGAGGCACATAGAGTTTTAAAAAAAGGTGGACGATTTTTTTGTTTAGAATTTTCCAAAATACAAAATAAAAACTTAGAACTTATCTATAAAAAATATTCAAAATTAATTCCTTTAGTTGGTAAATACGTTGTTGGACAAAGAAAACCTTATGATTATCTTATTGAAAGTATTGATAATTTTGTCAATCAAGAGGAGCTTTTACAATATATGAAAATGAATAAATTTCAAAAATGTAATTACAGAAACTACTCTAATGGAATAGTATCTATACATAGTGGTTGGAAAGTTTAATGATAAAAAAAATTGTAACTTTATTTAAACTTGGACGAAAAATAGCTCATTCAGATATATTAGAGATAGTCTCAAAATTTCAAAAACCGCCATTAGCAATCACATTACTATTTAAATTTTTAGCAATATCTTTTTCACCTAAAAAAAAGAATTTAATTAAAAGTGAAGGCGAACGATTGTCAAATTCTTTAGAGTCTATGGGTACAACTTTTATTAAACTTGGGCAATTTTTAGCTACACGACCAGATATAATTGGAGAGAAACTCTCAAAACAACTTGAAAATCTTCAAGATAAGTTACCACCATTTTCACTTATACAAGCTAAAGAAATCATAAAAAATGATTTAGGACATGAAACATATAACTCAATTATTAATTTAAGTGAGCCTGTCGCAGCGGCCTCCATAGCTCAGGTTCATAAAGCTCAAATCAACGATAATGGTACTATCAAGGATGTTGCAATAAAGATTTTACGTCCGAACATTAAAAAAATTTTTAATGATGAAATTGATGCAATTATGCTTTTTGCCTTTTTAGTGGAGTCATTTATTAAAAAGACAAAAAGATTAAAATTGGTTGAAGTAGTTTTTTTACTTAAAGAAATAACAAATTTAGAAATGGATTTAAGATTTGAGGCAGCTGCAGCTAATGAATATGCGGAAAATACTAAAAATGATGTTGGATTTAGAGTTCCTGAAATTTATTGGAATTTTACAAGTGAAAATGTAATGACATTAGATTGGGTTGATGGAATTTCTATTAGGGAAACTGAGGAGCTAAAAAAAAGAAATTTAAATACTGAAAAAATTGCAAACGACATTATTCAAAATTTTCTAAGACATGCTGTGAGAGATGGATTTTTTCACGCTGATATGCATCAAGGAAATATATTTATAGATAATAATGGTCATATAGTTCCAATTGATTTTGGAATAATGGGTAGACTTGATAAAATGAGTAAAAGATTTTTAGCAGAAATATTATTTGGTTTCATTCAAAGAGATTATCGTAAAGTAGCTGAAGTACATTTGGTTGCTGGACTGGTTCCTAAAGAGGTTCCGATTGATGACCTTGCTCAAGCCCTAAGATCAATTGGTGAACCAATTTTTGGCCAAACAGTAAAAGATATTTCTGGTGGAAAATTATTAAAACAATTATTTGATGTTACAGAAAAATTTAACATGCAAACACAACCTCAACTTCTAATGCTTCAAAAAACAATGGTTGTTGTGGAAGGTGTAGCCAGAAAATTAAATCCAAATACAAACATTTGGACTACATCTAAACCTGTTCTAGAAAATTGGTTAAGAGAAACAAAAGATCCTATGACTACAATTAATGAGACGATTCAAAGTACTTCTGAAGTGATTAAAAGATTACCAGAATTTCCAGAAATAATGGATAAAGCTAATCAAGCTCTAACATATTTAGCTAGTGGTCAAATTCCACAAAATTCAAACTCTTATACAGCTTTAAATACAAAAAAATCAGAAATGACCACTTTTAGAAATCAATCTATTATTGGCTTTTTAGTACTTGTAATTTTTGGTCTATTGGTATTTTAATTCACTCCATGAGTAACTTGAATAATAAAAAAATCTTATTAATAATTTGTGGAGGTATAGCTGCATATAAAAGTCTTGAATTAATAAGACTTTTAAAAAAGGATGGTGTAATTATAAAAACAATTCTTACTAAAAGTGGTGCTGAATTTGTGACACCTCTTTCAATTACTTCTTTATCTCAATCTAAAGTATATCAAGACCTTTTTAGTATAGAAAATGAGATAGAAATGAATCATATTAGTCTTTCGAGATGGGCAGATCTCATTTTAATTGCCCCTGCAACAGCTAATACAATATCTAAACTTGCTTGTGGAAGTTCAGACGATTTAGCTTCAACTGTTGCTCTTGCGTCAAACAAAAAAATTTTTATTGCTCCTGCAATGAATGTAAGGATGTGGGAACATCAATCTACTAAACAAAATATAACAAAACTAAAAACATATAACTATGAATTAATTGGTCCTGAAATTGGAGATATGGCATGTGGAGAATACGGTGAAGGTAAAATGTCGGAGCCAAAAAAGATAATAAATAAGCTTAAAATTTATTTCAAAAATTTAAAACAAAAAAATAAATTAAAGGCAATCGTGACCGCAGGACCAACCAAAGAGTACATTGATCCAGTAAGATATATATCTAATAAATCCAGTGGTAAGCAAGGCTATGAAATTGCGAAATCATTATCAAAAAAGGGTTTTGAAACAACTTTAATTTCAGGACCAACAAATTTAAAAATAAATAATGATATCAATTTGATCAAAGTTGAAACTGCTGAAGAAATGTTTCAATCGACACTTAAAAGTTTACCAGCTGATGTTGCAATATTTTCAGCAGCAGTGTGTGATTATAAAGTGAAAGAAATTTCTAAAACAAAAATAAAAAAACAAGATGAAATTAGTTTAGATTTGGAAAAAAATGTCGATATTCTTGATTATGTCTCTAATCATAACTCCTTAAGACCAAAGCTTGTGCTAGGCTTCGCAGCTGAAACGAATGATTTAGAAAACTATGCCAAAAAAAAACTAAATGAAAAAAATTGTGACTGGATAATTGCAAATGATGTATCAAATAAATCTATTGGTTTTGAATCAGATTTTAATGAAGTATCAATTCTTTATAAAAATAAAAAAATAGAAAGACTTAAATATAAATCTAAACCAGAAATTTCAGATGAATTAGTTGAAAAAATCATTGATCATTTAAACTAATGATTAAAGTTTTAGTAAAAAAATTAAAACCTTCTGTAAAATTACCATCATATAAAACTGATGGTGCGTCTGGCATGGACCTGATGGCATATATAGATAAATCAATTGAATTAAAGCCAGGAGAATCGTGCCTAGTACCAACTGGATTATCAGTTGCATTTCCTAAAGAATATGAAATTCAAATAAGACCAAGGTCAGGATTAGCGGCAAAAAGCAATATTAGTGTTTTAAATACACCTGGTACAGTTGATAGTGATTATAGAGGAGAAATAAAAGTTATTTTATTTAATCATGGTAACAAAAGTTTTAAGATCAATAAAAACGATAGAATTGCTCAAATGATTTTAACTCCAGTTATAAAAATGGATTTAGAAGAAACAAATGAACTTCCAGATTCAATAAGAGGAGCAGGTGGTTTTGGTTCAACTGGTAAATGAGAGAAAGTCTCAACAAATCTCAAATTGAAAGATTCTCAAGACAATTAGTTTTAAAAGATATAGGTGCGAAAGGTCAAAAAAAAATTTTATCCTCTAAAATTTTAATTGTTGGTGTTGGAGGATTAGGTTGTCCTGCTGCAGAAAATCTAGTAAGAGCTGGTATTGGAACTATTGGTCTTGTTGATAATGATATCATAAATCTTTCTAATATACACAGACAAAGCCTATTTACTTCTAAAGATGTAAAAAAATCTAAAGTCAGTGTAGCCGCAAAAAAACTGAAGGAAATAAATCCATCTACTAAAATTAAAACTTACAAATCAAGACTCAATAAGAATAATATCAAAAATATAATTAAAGATTATGAAATAATTATTGATGGTTCAGATAATTTTAAAACAAAATTTTTAATTAATGATTTCTGTGCAAAGTTGAAAAAAAAATTGGTAACAGGAGCAATAAGTAAATTTGATGGTCATGTATTTACATTTGATTTTAACGATAAAAAAACAGCTTCTTTAAAAAGTTTCTACCAAGAAAATGAAATTTCAGACAATGACCTAAATTGTGAATTTGAGGGAGTTCTTGGCACAACAGCATCAATTGTAGGAACAACTCAAGCAAATGAAGCCTTAAAAATGATTATGAAAATTGGGAAAACTTTAAAAAATCAAATATTAATTATTGATCTTTTAAATCTTAATTTTAGAAAAGTTAAATTTAATAGAAAATAGGTATAACTTGATAATGAAAAATTTATATTTTTTAATTTTGCTCTGGATTTTTTTTCCATTAAATGTTTTTGCAAGTGATATCTTTCTTTCATTAAAAAAAAATAAAGTAAATGTAAGATATGGTCCAGGGTTCGAGTATCCTATAAAATATATCTATAAAAAAATTAATTTACCTATTAAGCAGATTGATAAGAAGGAAAATTTTAGGAGGATTATTGATCTCAAAAATAATAGTGGATGGATACATGTCTCTCAACTCAAAAAGGTGAGTTCTTTAATACCAAAGATCGATAAGATTTTGTTTAGCGGGCCAACAAATTTTTCAAAACCTTTAGCAAAAATAGAAAAGGGTAGAGTTTTGTTAATACAGAAATGTAATGATGATTGGTGTAAGGTAAAAACTGGAGACTTTAAGGGTTGGGTAAAAATAGAAAATTCCTGGGGTGTGAATTAATCTTAATCGATTTGACTTATATTTTTTAATTTTAAACTACTTCAGTTGTTCACAAACATCCTTGATCACAGGAGCATTTGCACAATCTAAACATTTTGTTTTCTGAACAATACAACCATCATCAAGAACTTCAACATCAACAATTTTATCACACTTGGAACAAGTTGAGGAAATTGTTAGTCCACATTTTTTACAGTTATAATTTTCTATTTGCATGGTGAAAAATTAATCATAAATAAATTTATTTCAATAACTATCCATGCGAATGATTATTATTATCGAAACTTTTTTGTAAATGATTACTAATTGCTCTTTTTTTGGGGTATTCGATCAAATTATTTTTTAGATTTGCTTGTCCACCATTTATCTAAAATAAAATACCAAATTGAATTTGCTATTGGTTCAACAATTGCATCCGTCAGTGCAACTTTAAAAGAAACATCTGCTACTATCATTAAAACTGTAATCGCAATTGCAAAGTGTCCAATAGTATAAATTACAGTTCTAAGTAAGGAACCTTTATTATTTCGATAAATATTTTGGGATGCTTGAAATATGCCTTTAGTAATTTCCATCAGTTTTTAAAAGGACTCTCAAGAACACAAGCCACAAGGTGTATTCTAGCCTGTTCACCTCCATTAAAAAAATTATGATATTTGGTGTTATTTGTAATCCAAACTTTGCCATCTGCGGGTAAATGTTTAGCGACATTTTCTATAACCATTGAACACCCTTTATTTGTGATTATAGGGACATGAAGCCTACATTCTGGATCTTTGTGCCAACTCAAAGTTGATCTAGGCTCTTTTAATAAGAGCCTAACTCTTCCCAATTTAAATCTCTTACTTAGAACTTTGTAAACTTCTGCAAAGTATGTATTTTCAAATTCAGGTATTAATTGTGTGTATTTAGACTCATCTATATCAACATCTCTTGAAACCTCTCTTCCAGTTTCATCTGCAATAGTCCAATATTTTCCTCTAATATTACTCCCTTCAATCGAGCTTTTATCGTTTGGAATTTGGTTTAATGGAATTGCACCAAAATGTGTAACACCTGGTGTATTAAATTTTTTTAATTTCAAAATTTTATCTAAGTCATCCTTTAACTTTGAAATGTCAAAATTTAGATTTGGAACTTCGTAAAAGTCCTCAAAATTTGTTGTTGCCATATAACTTTATCTTTTTTTCAAATTTAATTTAATTTCAAATCAAATCGATCAGAATTCATAACTTTTACCCATGCAGCTATAAAATCTTTAACAAATTTTTCACTTGAGTCCTCACAAGCATAAACTTCTGCAAGAGCTCTTAGTTGAGAATTTGAACCAAAAATCAAATCAACTCTTGTTGCTTTCCATTTAGTTTTTTGAGTTTTTCTGTCTTTTCCAACAAAAGTTTGTTCTGATTTATCTTCCTCCTTCCATGTAGTGTTCATGTCTAATAGATTTACGAAATAATCATTAGTAAGAGAACCAGGTTTATTTGTAAAAACACCATAATTTGAACCATCATAGTTAGTATTTAAAACTCTCATACCGCCTATAAGTGCTGTCATTTCTGGTGCAGTCAGACCCATTAGTTGTGCTTTATCAACCAATTTTTCTTCTGCTGAGACATTTGAAGCTCCGCCATTTAGATAGTTTCTAAAGCCATCTGCCTGAGGCTCAAGAAGACCAAAAGAATGAATATCAGTTTGATCTTGTCTTGCATCTCCTCTGCCAGCTGAAAATGGAACATTAACTTTATGTCCTGCCTTTTTAGCAGCCATTTCAATACCAACACCACCTGCTAACACTATCAAGTCTGCCATTGATACACTTTTCTTTTTATTATCAAATTGATCTTTAATTTTATTTAAAGCTTTAATCACAGTTGATAATTTCTTAGGATTATTTACAGCCCAGCTTTTTTGTGGTTCTAGCATTATTCTTGCACCGTTTGCACCACCTCTTTTATCTGATCCTCTAAAAGTTGAAGCTGACGCCCATGCAGTAGAAACTAAATCTGAAATCGATATTTTTGATTTAGAAATTTTATTTTTTAAATCTTTTATATCTTTTGATTTAAGTTTGTACTTTGGTTTATCAATTGGATCTTGCCAAATTAATTGCTCTTTTGGAACTTCATTACCTAAGTAACAAATTCTTGGACCCATATCTCTATGAGTTAATTTAAACCATGCCCGGGCAAATGCATCATGGAACTCTTTAGGGTTTTGATGAAAATGCTTTGTAATTGGTCCATAACTCGGATCAACTTTCATTGATATATCTGTTGTTTGCATCATTGGTGGATGAAGCACACCTTTTTGATGCGCGTCAGGAACCATCTTAATTTTTTGACCATTTTTCTTTGGTGTCCATTGATGTGCTCCAGCTGGACTTTTTGTTAATTCCCAATCATGACCGTATAAGCAATCTAAATAACCCATATCCCATTTAGTAGGATTTTGAGTCCAAGCACCTTCAATACCACTGCTTATTGTGTCGACACCTTTTCCAGATTTATATCCACTATTCCATCCAGTAGACTGATCTTGAAGTTTTGAAGCTTCTGGATCTGGACCTTTGTAAGACTCTGATGCTGCTCCGTGAGATTTTCCAAATGTATGTCCTCCAGCAACCAAGGCTGCAGTTTCATAATCGTTCATAGCCATTCTTCCAAATGTCTCTCTGATGTCATGTGCTGCTAGTAGTGGATCTGGATTTGCATCCGGACCTTGTGGATTTACATAAATCAAGCCCATGTGAGAAGCGCCTAGCGGCTGCTCTAAATCTCTTTTTCCACTGTATCTTTCAACACCTAGCATTTCTTTTTCTGAACCCCAATAAATATCATCCTCTGGTTCCCAGATGTCAGTTCTTCCTGCACCAAAACCAAAAGTTTTAAAACCCATTGAGTCTAATGCTACGTTTCCGACTAATATAAATAAATCTGCCCAAGAAATTTTTCTTCCATACTTTTTTTTGATTGGCCATAAAAGTAACCTTGCTTTATCTAAATTCACGTTATCTGGCCAAGAATTGAGCGGAGCAAATCTTTGATTGCCAGTACCGGCACCACCTCTACCATCACCAGTTCTGTAAGTTCCTGCAGCGTGCCAAGCTAATCGGATAAATAAAGGTCCATAATGACCATAATCTGCAGGCCACCATTCTTGTGAGTCTGTCATTAATTTTTTTAAATCTTTTTTTAATGATTTGTAATTAAGTTTTTTAAATTCTTTTGCATAATTAAATTTTTTATCCATAGGGTTTGATAAATTAGAATGCTGACTAAGAATCTTTAAATTTAAACTATTTGGCCAGAAGTCCCTTACTGTTTGACCTCTTCCTGCAGAAAACTTTGCAGGTGTGCCTGCTCCTGTAAAAGGGCATTTGCTTAACTCATCTGCTTTAAAAGATTTATTTTTAAAATTTTCAGTACTCATTTACTCCTCTTGTTTAAAGTTGATATTTTCGTAGTTTATAATGGTTCTAAATAGCTGTCAATTGGTTAATAATGACGCTCAGTAAATTGAGAAACTAATCTTCAAGTTTGACTAGAACCTCAATGGATTTGATTTTCTTCCCATCAATTTTTCTTTTAATGTTTATAGGTCCTACATCAGAGTTTTCTAAGTCAATTAATTTACCATCTTTTAAATTATAAAAATGATGGTGATCAGTAATGTTTGTGTCAAAATAAGTTTGGTTTGAGTTAACAGGGATTTGCTTTAAATACCCTTTTTTTTCAAAAGCATGAACTGTATTATAGATCGTTGCTAAAGATATTTTGTTATCTATTTTGTCTTTAATTTTTTGCTCTAGCTCATTTATCGTGAAATGAAATGTTCTTTCAGTATTAAACAGAACCTCGCATATCTGAAGCCTTTGTTTAGTAGGTCTTAATCCAGAATTTCTTAATTTTTCTATATATTTCACTTTTTAAGCAAATTGTTAGTTAAAATTATTCTAAACAGGTATTATAATTATATTATATAGTTACAAAATCAAGTAAATAAGAGTATTCAATTTTATGAAAAAAAACTCTTACTCATACGATGAACTAATAAATTGTGGTGGAGGGAAATTATTTGGTCCTGGTAATGCTAAATTACCTCTTCCACCAATGCTTATGTTTGATAGAATCACAGAAATTAATGATGACAAAGGAGCTTTTAAAAAAGGTTTATTAAAAGCTGAGCTGGATATTAAAAATGATCTTTGGTTTTTTAATTGTCATTTTAAGGATGATCCTGTGATGCCAGGTTGTCTTGGACTTGATGCTATGTGGCAATTAGTTGGATTTTATTTGGGCTGGATAGGAAACCCTGGAAAAGGAAGAGCGTTAGGAGTTGGAACAGTAAAATTCACTGGCGAAGTATTACAAAGTGTTAAATTAGTAACATATGAAATTGATATGAAAAAAATTATGTCTCCAGGTGGAACAACGGTCGGTCTTGCGAATGGAGTAGTTTTGGCTGATGGAAAAAAAATTTATTCAGCAGATAGTTTAAAAGTAGGATTATTTAAGTAATGAGGAGAGTAGTAATTACAGGTTTGGGTATTGTTTCTTGTTTAGGTAATAACCAAGAAGAAGTTCATCAATCACTTTTAAACTCAAAATCAGGAATTACTTTTTCTGAAGAATATAAAGAACATAATCTTAAAAGCCATGTACATGGAAAACCTAATATTAAACTTGAAGATCATGTCGATAGAAAAACTATAAGATTCATGGGATCAGGGTCAGCTTATAATTATATTGCAATGAAAGAGGCAATCAAAGACTCGGGTTTAGAGGAAAATGAGGTTAGTAATTTCAAAACTGGAATAGTAATGGGTTCCGGAGGTCCTTCTATCGAAAATGTAATTTTGGCTGCAGATAAAACCAGGGCTAAAACTCCAAAATTAATGGGCCCATTTATTGTTCCAAGAACAATGGCTAGTACTGCTTCTGCAACACTTGCAGTGCCTTTTAAAATCAAAGGAACAAACTATACAATGAGCTCTGCTTGTGCAACAAGTGGGCATTGTATTGGAAACTCTATGGAATTAATTCAAATGGGTAAACAGGATGTGGTATTCGCTGGTGGCAGTGAGGAAATTCATTGGGCAATGACTGCTATGTTTGATGCTATGACTGCTTTATCATCAAAATATAATAATACACCAGAAACAGCTTCGAGAGCCTATGATAAAACTAGAGATGGATTTGTAATAGCTGGGGGTGGTGGAGTTTTGGTGCTTGAAGAATACGAGCATGCTAAGGCTAGAGGAGCTAAAATTTATGCAGAATTAACTGGTTATGGCGCTACCTCTGATGGATATGATATGGTAGCACCATCAGGTGAGGGAGCTGTAAGATGTATGCAAATGGCAATGGCTACAGCAAAAAATAAAATTGATTATATCAATACTCATGGAACATCTACACCGGTTGGAGATATTACAGAACTAAATGCGGTTAAAAATACTTTTGGAGACAATATTCCAAAAATTAGTTCAACAAAATCTTTATCAGGTCATCCGTTGGGTGCAGCTTCTGTTCACGAGGCAATTTATTGTTTGATTATGATGAAAAATAATTTCATTACAGGATCAGCAAACATTAACGAATTGGATGAGGAAGCTAAAAAATTTCCAATAGTTGCAAAAACAGAAACTGTTGCAACTTTAAACACGGTTATGTCAAATAGTTTTGGCTTCGGTGGGACTAACGCAGCATTAATTTTTGAGAAAGTCTGATTATGAGTTTAATGAAAGGAAAAAAAGGATTAATAATGGGTGTTGCTAATGAGAGGTCTATTGCTTGGGGTATCTCTCAAAAATTAGCTGAGGCAGGAGCTGAGTTAGCATTTACATACCTAGGTGATGCTCTTAAAAAAAGAGTAATACCTTTAGCAGAAAAATTAAATTCAAAAGTGACATTTAGTTGTGATGTTGAAAAAAAAGAAGAAGTTGTAAAATTATTTGAAGACATCGAATCTCAATGGGGAGAGATTGATTTTGTTGTTCACGCGGTCGCTTTTTCTGATAAATCAGAATTATCTGGCGAATATTTAAATACTACTAGAGAAAACTTTTTAAGAAGCATGTTAATTTCTTGCTTTTCATTTACTGAAGTCGCTAAAGAAGCATCAAAAGTGATGAAAGATGGTGGCAGTATGTTAACTTTGACTTACGAGTCCACTAAAGCTATTCCAAATTATAATGTAATGGGTGTTTGTAAATCTGCTCTTGAGGCGAGTGTAAAATATTTGGCGCGAGATTTAGGGACTAAAAATATTAGAGTCAACGCAATTAGTGCAGGACCTATTAAGACACTGGCAGCTTCTGCAATAGGAGATGCAAAATTTTTATATAAATGGAATGAGGACCATTCATTTTTAAGAAGAAACGTGGATATTCATGATGTTGGAAATTCAGCTTTATATCTATTGAGTGAACTAGCTAATGGGGTCACCGGTGAAATTCACTATGTTGATGCTGGGTATAACAAAGTCGGAATGCCTGATCCTAAAAATATAAGCTAAAACTATCAAATCTAATCAACTTTTTTCAAAAATAAAATATCAGATATATTTTTGTTAGATTTTAAAGTTTTTCCTTTATGAAAATAAATTTTTTTAATTTTTCTCCAAAAAAATTTTTGATCTTTTTTGCTAAATATCTCTGATTTAAATAATTTTTTTTTCCTGAAGTTTTCTATCACCTTGTTAACAAATAATTCTTTACCATTGGTATCATTAAGATAGTGAAAGTAATTTGGGTGATTATAATCTTCAATAACATAATATCCTCCCTTTTCTAAAAACTTAAAAAAAAATTTTAAATTATGAAGGATATCACTTAACAAATGAGATCCATCATCAATTATTACTCTAAATTTTTTTTTTCCTAATTTTCTCTTTAAAACTTTCAGATCAGAAAAATTTGTTGTATCACAATAGTTAAATTTTAATCTTTTAGAAGCATATTTATTTTTAAAGTTTCTATCTATCCCGTAAATATCTGCATTTTTAAAATAGCAGTGAAAAGAGGCTAAAGACGCCCCCTCCCAAATACCTATTTCAAGAAAATTAAATCTTTTTTTTTTTAACTTTTCAAAATATTTTTCATAAAATTTACCAAACCCATGTCCTATTTTTTTTTTCACCACTTTACTATAAGGGTTTTTTACTTGTGTACCTTTATCTGTACCAAAATAATTAAAAATTTGGTCAAGGGTTTTTTTTTTCTTAAATGCAAAATTATCTAAGTTGATTTTTTTTTTTAATCTAAAAACTAGAAGTTTATAATACCAACTTATCTTTCTCATATTTGGTTAAAAACAAATAGCTCAAAGAGCTGTTTTGACAACCATTATTTGGTTAATGCTTGTTTCATTGAAAGTTTTACTTTACCTCTATCAAAACCAATGACTTTAACCTTTACTTCGTCGCCTTCTTTTACAACATCGGTAACTTTAACAACTCTTTTGTCTGCGAGTTCTGAAATATGAACTAGCCCATCTTGTTTTCCTAAGAAATTTACAAATGCGCCAAATTCCATAATCTTCATTACTTTGCCTGAATAAATTTTATTTAATTCAGCTTTTGCAGTAATATCCTTAATCATTTGTATCGCAATGTTTCTAGACTCTTCATCTGGAGCAGCAACTGTTACTACACCTTCATCATTTACATCTACCTTTGCACCTGACTTTTCAACAATTTCTCTTATTGTTGCACCACCTTTTCCAATCACAGCTGCAATATCTTTTTTATCAACATTAACTTTTTCCATTTTTGGAGTATGTTTTCCAACATCAGATCTTGATGCTGATAACGCTTTATTCATTTCTCCTAAGATATGAACTCTTCCATCTTTAGCTTGGTTTAATGCCTGCTCCATAATTTCAAATGTAATACCTGTGATTTTGATATCCATTTGAAGAGAAGTAATTCCATCTTTAGTTCCTGCAACTTTAAAGTCCATGTCGCCTAAGTGATCTTCATCACCTAGAATGTCTGAAAGGACGCTGAAATCATCACCTTCTTTAATTAATCCCATTGCAATACCTGCAACTGGCTCTTTAATCGGTACTCCTGCATCCATTAATGCTAAAGACGTCCCACAAACAGTAGCCATTGAAGAAGAACCGTTAGACTCAGTAATCTCTGATACTACTCTAAAAGTATACGGAAATGCTTCTTTCGTTGGTAATGAGGAATTAATTGCTCTCCAAGCTAATTTACCATGTCCGATTTCTCTTCTGCCAGTTCCAATTCTTCCAGTTTCTCCAACTGAAAAAGGAGGAAAATTATAGTGAAGCATAAATCGCTCCCTTTGTAATCCATCTAAACTCTCGATTCTTTGTTCATCATCAGATGTTCCTAAAGTTGCTACAACAATTGCTTGGGTTTCACCTCTAGTAAATAATGCAGAGCCATGAGCTCTTGGTAAAACACCAACTTCACACGAAATCGGCCTTACATCTGACAAACCTCGACCATCAATTCTATTTTTGTTTTTCAGAATATCAGTTCTAACAATAGATTTTTCAAGATTTTTTAACTGACTATTAACATCTAGATCGGTGTAATTTTCATCTTCCTCATAAAGCTTTTTAGCTTTATCAGTGATTTCAGAAATTTGATTTGATCTATCTTGTTTATCTCTAGTTGCAAAAGCTTTTTTAAGATCTTCTGTAAAAGTTTCCTCTAATTTTTTCTTAACTTCAGATAAATCTTTCTTTTCAACAGTCCACTCAGGTTTTCTGCATTCTTTTGCAAGTTCTTCGATCATTTCAATTATAGGAACAAATCCCTCATGACCAAATTTTACTGCGTTTAACATTTCTTCTTCTGTTAAACCGTTTGCTTCAGACTCAACCATAAGCACAGCCTCTTTTGTTCCTGCAACGACTAAATCTAATTTTGATTTTTCTAATTCTGCTTTAGATGGGTTTAAAACATATTTTCCATCTACAAAGCCAACTCTTGAAGCTCCTACAGGACCCATAAATGGCATTCCTGATATAGCTAATGCTGCTGATGAAGCAGTGATTGATAAAATATCTGGCTCATTTTCTTTGTCATAGGAAATTACAGTTGGTAACAACTGAACTTCGTTTTTAAATTCATCAGGAAACAAAGGTCTGATTGGTCTATCAATTAATCTAGAGATTAATGTTTCGCTCTCAGTAGGCCTTGCTTCTCTTTTAAAATATCCACCTGGAATTTTTCCAGCTGCATAATATTTTTCTTGGTAATTTACAGATAATGGAAAGTAATCCATATCAGGATTTACTTTTTTTGCTCCTACCACTGTTGCTAGTACAACTGTCTCACCACATGTTGCGATTATCGCACCGTCTGCCTGTCTTGCTACTTTACCTGTTTCTAAACTTATTTTTTTTCCCGCTACTTCAATTTCCTTCTTGTATACTTTAAACATTTCATTTCCATTTCGTTTCGTTCGTTTCGTTCCATTCCGTTCTATCTATCTTGACTTCTATTTTCTCAAATTCAATTTCGACAGTATATTTTTGTAAGAATCCATCTTATTTTTCTTTAGGTATTCTAACAATTTCTTTCTTCTATTTACCGCTCTCAACAATCCAACAGATGAATGTTTATCTTTTTTGAATTGCTTAATATGTTTAGAGAGAGTTTCAATTTTTTCTGTAAGCAAAGCGATCTGGATCTCTGAAGATCCAGTATCTTTATCGTGCATCGCTAATTCTTGTGCCTTTTTGTTCATGCCTCTTTCTTCCTATTTATTTGTTTGTTTTATTAAGTTTTCTATTTTTTCCGCATACTCAAAAGATTCATCTTTTCTAAAAAGTAATTTTGGTAAAAATTTCATTACCACTTTTTTTGATAAAATTTTTCTAATTAAAAATGAGTATTCCTTTAGAACATTAATTGTTTCCTCCGCATCTTTTCCACCCAATGGAAGAACATATGCTTTAGCAATTTTTAAATCAGAACTCATTCTAACCTCAGTAACCGTTATAGTATTTGTTTCTAAGTTCGGCACCTTAGCCTCATTTCTTATAAAAATCATGCTTAAAGACTGCTTAATCATCTCACCTACTCTTAACTGTCTTTGTGACACTGGTTTTCCTATTCTATCTGCCATTAAATTGACCTCTCAGTAGATGTAACACTAAATGCTTCTATTGTGTCATTTTTTTGAAAATCCATATAATCCTTAACTGTAATTCCACACTCTTGACCACCACTTACTTGTTTCACTTGGTTTTTTTCTCTAAATATTGTTGAGACTTTTCCGGTATAAATAATAGTACCATCTCTAATAATTCTTACATCTGATGTGCTATTAATTTCACCTTCTGTTACTTTTGAACCAGCAACTTTTCCAGCACCTGAGACTTTAAATATTTCCAGAATATGTGCAGTGCCTGTAATTTTTTCTTGCAAATCAGGTGCCAATAATCCTGACATTCTTTGTTTAATGTAGTCTAAAACTTCATAAATAATGTTATAGGAAGATATTTTTATCTTCTCATTTTCAGCAAGTTTTTTTGCTTCTTTACTTGGTTTAACATTGAAAGCAATTAATACTGCATTTGAGGCTTTAGCTAATGTAACGTCTGTCTCTGTCACCATTCCAATATCTGCTAGAATAATTTTAGGTTTAACTTCATCGTGTTTAATTTGACTAATTGCATTTTTAATTGCCTCCGATGATCCATGCACATCAGATTTAATGATTAAATTTAATTCCTCTGTAGATTGATCTGAGAAGGCGGAGTCTTGAGTTGCAAAAGTTAATGGATTTTTTCCATCTTTGCTTTCTTGAGCTCTATTTTCACTCAATGTTTTAGCTTCTTTTTCAGTATCTAGAACAATAAAATCATCACCAGCTTTGGCTGCACCATTTATTCCTAAAATTTCAACAGGAGTTGAAGGTAAAGCTTCATTAATGTTTTGACCTTTATCATTAATGATCGCTCTTACTTTTCCCCATTTTAAACCACTTACAAAAAAGTCACCTCTCTTAAGTGTTCCAGTGGTAACAATTATATTCGCAACTGGACCCCTACCAACATCAATTTTTGACTCTAAAACTATACCTGTAGCTTTAGACTCATAATCTGTTTTAAGATCTAAAATCTCTGCTTGTAGTATTATTGACTCTACTAATTTATCTAAATTTTGTTTTGTCTTAGTTGAAATCTCAACCATTAAAGTATCACCGGATAAATCTTCAGCAATTAATTCGTGCTCTAATAATTGATTTTTTATCTTCTGAGGATCTGCCTCTGGTAGATCACATTTATTTATTGCTACAACTATTGGAACGTTTGCAGCTTTAGCATGTTTAATAGACTCAACTGTTTGAGGTTTAACTCCATCATCAGCAGCAACTACTAAAACAACCAAGTCTGTTAATTTTGATCCTCTTGCTCTCATTTCTGTAAATGCAGCATGACCTGGGGTATCAATAAATGTTAATTTATTACTCTGACTTTCAATTTGATAAGCTCCAATGTGTTGAGTTATTCCACCAAATTCTCCTGAAACCACGTTCGCACTTCTGAGCACATCTAGTACTGATGTTTTGCCATGATCTACATGACCCATGACGGTAACTATTGGTGGTCGATTTTTTAAATTTTCTGTTCTTGAAGCTTTTATTTTTTGAATTATTTCTTCTGCTTTCTCTTCCCTAATTGGATTGTGGCCAAATTCTTTAACTAAATATTCCGCAGTATCTGCAGCTAATGTTTGATTAATGGTCACAGTAACACCCATTCCAAATAAATGCTTAATTACATTACTTGATTGTTCAGCCATTCTATTTGCAAGTTCTCTTACCGTGATTGCTTCAGGAATATTAACATCTCTTTTAATTGGTTTTGAATTTTCTTGATTATCATCTTTTGTAGCGTTTTTAATTTCTTTTTGTCTTGCTCTCTTTACTGATGCTAAACTTCTTTGTTTTGCATCAATCTCATCACTTAGTGCTCTTGATACGGTTAACTTTAACTCTCTTTTTTTAGATCCTATTTTAATTTTCTTATCTTTTTTATTTCCATCGTCTTTTAATCTTTTTGTGGCTCTCTGCTCAGCAAGTTTTCTTTTTTCAAAATCATTTGGGTTAGTTTGGGCTTTAGGAGTAAATATTGGCTTACTCGGCCTAAACGAGCTGCCTCTTTTGGCGAATTTATTTTGAGATTTACCTATAACTACTGATCGACTTTCCTGGGATTTTGTAGATGTAAAATTTTTAAATGATTTCTTTGGTTTTCCTGAAATTGTTAATTTTAATTTTTTGTTCTTCATAACTCATCTCTCAATCTTTATAAACAATATTTCTTGCAGACATAATTAATTCATCTGCCTCGTCCTTTGATAATGCAAAATCTTCAAGATAACCCTCAATTTTAATTTTTGTACCTTTGACAATATCGTAGCCACCTGTTAACTCATCGGATGCCAGATCAGCAAAATCCTCCAATTTCAAAATATTCTGTTCTCCTAATGTTACTAACATTCCTGGAGTAAGTCCTTTTAAATTAATCAAGGACTCTTCAAGCCCAAGATCTTTAATTCTCTTTGAAATATCTTCCTGATCTTTTTGATGAAATTCCTTTGCTCTTTCTATGAGAGCTTTGGCTGTTTCCTCTTCAATACCTTCAATTTTTAATAGACTCTCAACTGAACTATCTTTAATGTCGTCTATAGTTGAAAAACCTTCCGCAACAAGTAATTGACCTAAGGTTTCATCTAATTCAAGATTTTTAACAAAGTTTTCTGTTTTTTCCTTAAATTCTAATTGTCTTCGCTCTGAGTCCTCTTTATCGGTCATTATATTAATTTCATAATTTAGCAGTTTAGTAGCCAATCTTACATTCTGACCTCGTCTTCCTATCGCTTTACTTAAATTTTCCTCTGTCAAAATCACATCAAGCTTTTTTCTATCAACATCAACATTGACCCTTAAAACGTCAGCTGGTGATAATGCGTTTGAGACTAAAATAGCTGGATCTTCAGACCAATTCACAATATCAATTTTTTCTCCTTGAAGTTCATTCACAACGGCTTGAACTCTTGAGCCTCGCATTCCAACACATGCCCCTACTGGATCGAGAGAGGCTTCTATAGCCTTAACACAAATTTTTGCTCTACTTCCAGGATCTCTAGAGGAAGATTTTATCTCTATAAGTCCATCATATATTTCTGGCACCTCCTGGATAAAAAGTTTTTCCATAAACTTTGGGTGCGCTCTTGATAGAAATATTTGTTGACCTCTTTGTTCTCTTCTAACATCAAAACAATATGCTTTAATTCTGTCACCTGCTTTTATAATTTCTCTGGGTATTAGCTCATTTTTTTGAATTATTGCTTCAGTTCTTCCTAAGTCAACAATTACATTTCCAAATTCTAATCTTTTAACTATACCACTTAAAATAGAGTCTTTTTTATCAATATAATCGTTAAACTGTTTATCACGTTCAGCCTCTCTAACATTAGTATTTATTACTTGTTTCGCAATTTGTGCAGCAATTCTCCCAAAATCAAAAGATGGTAAAGGTTGTAAAACCTCGTCACCTATATTTTTTTCTTTATTAACGCTATTTAAGTTTATAGCATCTTCAAGTTTAATTTCTGTGTTTGAATTTTCAGGTTTCTCTGAAACTACAAGTTTTCTAAAAATTTCAATATCCCCACTTTCTCTATTAATTGAAACCTTAATTTCATTGTCTTGGCCAAATTTAGACTTAGCAGCTTTTGCTATACCTGTTTCCATTGAACTTATTATCAGCTCTTTATCGATCGATTTTTCTAGCGCAACAGCCTCTGCGATTCTCAATAATTCAAGTTTATCAGCTCTTTTGTTTAGCATTAAGTTTATCCCAAAAAAAAATGGGCATATGCCCATTTTGTAAATTCAACAATGTTAGTGCAATATAGTAAAGTTTTTTTTTAATTCAACTCTTACTATTTGGAAAAAAGAGCAATTTTATCAGTTTTTTCCCATGAAAATGAGCCATCATCTTCGGGCATTCTTCCAAAATGGCCATAAGCTGCTGTTTTTTCATAAATTGGTTTATTTAAATTTAGCATTTCTCTTATTCCTCTAGGGCTTAAATCAAAATTTTTGTTGATCATATCTAGTACAAATTTATTTTTATCTAAATCATTATCGAACAAATCTACATAAATGGATAATGGTTTTGATACTCCTATTGCATATGCTAACTGAATCAAACATTTGTCTGCAATTTTTGACGCAACAATATTTTTTGCAACATATCTTGCTGCATAAGCAGCTGATCTATCTACTTTTGTTGGATCTTTTCCAGAAAAAGCACCACCACCGTGAGGTGCTGCTCCACCATAGGTATCAACTATAATTTTTCTTCCTGTGAGTCCACAATCTCCATCAGGCCCACCAATAACAAAATTGCCTGTTGGATTAACATAAAACTCGTCCTCATTAAAATCTTTAAGAAAATTTTCAGGTATAGATTTTAATAAATAAGGTCTAAGTAAATCTCTTACTTGTGATTGATTAATATCAGCTGAATGTTGTGATGAAATTACTACTGATTTTACTTTTGAGGGTTTGCCATCAACATATTCAAATGTTACTTGACTCTTAGAATCTGGTTCAATATTTTTTAGTTTTCCTGATTTTCTATCCTCAGCCATTAGTCTTAAAATCTTATGAGAATAATGAATTGGTGCTGGCATTAATTCTTCAGTTTCATTACATGCATATCCAAACATAATACCCTGATCTCCAGCTCCTTCATCTTTGTTTCCGCTCGAATCAACACCCATAGCAATATCAGCAGATTGAGAATGTAAATGACTTTCAATTTTAGTTGCTTCTCTCCAGGTAAACCCCTCTTGATCATAACCAATATCTTTAATACAGGCTCTAACTTTTTCAATTAATTCATCTTTTTTAATTTCTGGTCCTCTAACCTCACCTGCTAAAACAACTTTATTAGTAGTTGTTAAAGTTTCACATGCTACTCTGGAATACGGATCTCCAGAAATATAAGTATCAACAACCATATCTGAAATTCTATCTGATACTTTATCCGGGTGTCCTTCAGAAACAGATTCGCTAGTAAAAAGATAGTTTTTTAGATCACTCATTTTTTAATTCTATTAAATGAAAATATTAAAAAAATATACAATAAAATTACTATTGCAAAAATTTTATTTCCATATTTTGCAAATATTGTTGGCTCTAACTTTTTTGTTTCAGATAAATCAACAAAACTAGATTCATTTAAATCGACTTGTTTTTCAACAACTCCCAATGGATTAACTATTGCGGCTATCCCATTGTTAGCAGATCTTAAAACATATTTACCACTTTCAATAGCTCTATAAATACTGTGCACAAAATGTTGATGAGGACCTATAGACTTACCAAACCAACCATCTTCAGAAACATTTACAATAAAATCAAAATCTCTGTTATCAAAAATATTTCCACTATAAATTATTTCATAACAAATAAGTGGTAATAGTCTTACCGAAAAATTAGTATTATTCACTTCTATAATATTTCTTTTTTCTCCTTTTGAATAAGATTGATAATTATTAGTAATTGTCTTTAATCCTATAAGCCTCAGCATTTTTTCAAAGGGTAAAAACTCACCAAAGGGAACTAGTTTAACTTTGTTGTATGAATTTAATATTTCAAGATTGTGATTATAAATTGTTAATGAATTATAATATCTAATAATTTGACCTTCTTTTTTGATATCGTTAATCCCAATTGATAATATGTGATTTTCATTAAATTCATTCTCAAATAAAAATTTATATTCCCTTAGTTGGTTTTTTGAAATATCTGGCAATATACCCTCAGGCCAAATAAAAATCGTTTTTTCATTTTTTTGTGGAGAACTGATTTTAATGAGATCATTGATTACTGAAATAGGATCGGTATCGTTATAAAATCTATCAATACTAACATTTGAGCTTATAACTCTTAATTTGTAATCTAATTTATTAGCCTTAATATTATTGAATTTTTCTAATCGTTGAGATCCAAAGAAATAAAAAGATAAAGTTATTATAAAAAATAAAATACAAACAATAATTTCTTTTTTGTTATCTCTTAAAATTAAAAATGAAGCACTAGTAAAAAGAGAAATACAAAAAAGATTAAAGCTATAAGTGCCAATAATCGAAGTAATACTTAAAATTTCAATATAATTAGAAAAACTATAAGCAATTAAATTCCATGGAAACCCAGTCAGAATAGTTCCTCTTATGAATTCAATTGTCCCAAATATTAGAGAAAAAAGAAAAAAAGAGCTTAAATTTTTCTTTGGCTTCAGGATTAAAAATAAAAATGAGGCTAAACCATAAAATAAAGCTAAAAAAGCTGGGATTAAAACTATACTTATAGGAATCAAAAACTTAAAGCTTTCATCAAAAGTTAATGATATAGAAATCCAATAAAGATTACTTATAAAATATCCGAGTCCAAATAACCAACCATAGAGGAAAAATAACTTTTTATTTTTACTTACCTCAAAGATTTTTATCAAAAGAATATAGAGTAAACTAAAAGTTAAAAAATTAATTAGGATATAATTAAATGGAGGTAAGCTTAATGACGAAAAGGAACCTAGTAAAATTAAAATAATTGATTCAATAAAAAATTTTTTTTTCAAATTAATTTATTTTAGATTTTACATGCTTATATATAAAATTTTCTTCTCTTAACATTTTAAAATAATCTTTATTCTTTTTGTGGTCAAATCCTAAAAGGTGAAGAAAACCATGAATAAAAATTTTAATAGTTTTTTGTTTAAATAACCCCAAATTCTGAGATTTGGGCTTATTTAAATAATTATAACTAATTATAATATCTCCCAAATACATATTTTTTGAAAATTTCATTTTTTTATTGAATGGAAAAGATAAAATATCAGTAGATTTATTTTTATTTCTAAAATTTTTATTTAATTTTTTAATATTTTTATTATTAGAAAGTAGTAAGCTAAATAATACTTTTTTGTTTGAAAATTGATATTTCTTTGGAAAAGCCCTACATATTTTTTTAAAAAAAATATCTGTATTTTTCAGTCTTTTTGACCACGCCCTCTCTTCAGAGAAGACACTAACTTTAATCATTATTTGAATATGCTTTTACTATTTTTGATACAAGTGGATGTCTAACAACATCTGAGTGATCAAAATCAACTATTGATATCTCTTTTAAATGTCCAAGTAATTCTTTTGATCTTACCAATCCCGACATATTTTTGTTAGGTAGATCAATTTGAGTTGGATCTCCGTTAACTACAATTTTTGAATTTTCACCAATACGAGTTAGAAACATTTTGATCTGAGTATCAGTTGCATTTTGTGCTTCATCTAAAATTGCAAAGGAATTTTTAAGAGTTCGACCTCTCATAAAAGCTAATGGTGCTATTTCTATATCTCCAATTTCAATCATTCTTTGAATTTTTTCGAAATCAAACAGGTCGTATAAAGAGTCATATAACGGTCTTAGATAAGGGTCTACTTTCTCTTTCATATCACCAGGCAAGAATCCTAAACGCTCTCCAGCTTCAACAGCAGGTCTTGATAAAATTATTCTTTCAATCTTTTTCTCTAAAAGCATTGTAAGACCTACCGCAACGGCCAAAAAGGTCTTGCCTGTTCCTGCTGGTCCCGCAGATATTACAATATCACTTTGTCTTAAAGCTCTGACATAATTTTTTTGTTTTTCAGATCTAGGAATTATAGATTTTTTAGGAGTTTTGATAATATCTGTTACGTTATTATTTTTTATTTTTTCATTAATCATAAATTTATCTACCGAAGAAAGTATATCTTTATTTTCGATATTTCCATTATTAATAAATTGGTTAACTAAAAATTGAATTGCATTCTTTACCTTTTCATTTGTTTCTGGATCTGATTTTATAAGAATAGAATTTCCCCTTGAATATAATCTGCATTTGGTGATTTTTTCAAGTTCCTGTAAATTTTTATTAAATTCACCAACAACGCCCATTAACAAATCGTTGTCATGAAATATTACACTTAAAGAGTTATTGTCCGAGTAAACAAACTTTATTGCCTGATCAATATTTTTTTTTGTTATTCCACTCAAGTTTATGCAACTTTCTGATTAGAATTATCTACAATTTCACCAAATAAAGTACTTCTATTACTTTTGCTAATTTTTACTTGCACAATTTTTCCAATGTCAGTTCTCTTACCATCAAAGATAACTGATGTCATGTGCTTAGATCTTCCAAATGTTTTGGTTTTATCTTCTGTGAAATTTTCAACTAACACCTCCACAATATTATTTTCTAAAGACTTGTTTTTTTGGATCTGGTTTTCAAACAACTCATTTTGAATTATTTCTAATCTTTTAAATGAAGTTTTTTTATCAATTAAATTTAAATTTTCAGAGACGGTTCCAGGTCTAGGGCTAAATACATATGAATAAGAATTTATAAACTTCACTTTTTTAATTAAATTTAAAGTATCCTCAAAATCTCGATTTTCTTCCCCAGGGTAAGCTATTATAAAATCACTTGAAAATTCTATTTTTGAATTAATTTCTTTAAGCTTATTAAATGTTTCGAGGTAATTCTCAATAGAATGATTTCTATTCATTAATTTTAATATTCTATTTGATCCACTTTGTACTGGTAAATGTACAAGCGGCATAAGTTTATTAGAATATTTATAAACTTCAATCAGGTCATTAGTCATATCTTTTGGATGAGATGTTGTGTATCTTATTCTTTTAATATCATTTAATTTTTCAATACTTAATATTAAATCTGATAAACGAGAACCATTACTTTCATAAGCGTTAACATTTTGACCTAACAAAGTTATTTCTCTTACACCGTTGTCCGCCAAATATTTTGCTTCATCTAAAATTTGACTAGGTGGTCTTGAGTACTCTGGTCCTCTAGTGTAAGGAACTACACAAAAATGACAGAACTTATCACAGCCTTCTTGAATTGTTAAAAAAGATGAAACTTTTTCTACTTTAGTTTTTATTTTACTCAAATATTCAAATTTTGTAACCGCATCAAACTCTGTTTCTTCAAGTTTCCTTTTTTTTTCAACGTAATTTAAAATTGTATCATTAATTTTATGGTAAGCTTGAGGACCTATTACCAAATCAATGAAAGGCTCTCTTTTTAGCATTTCTTGATTTTCTGCTTGAGCAACACAACCTGTAATAATAACTAATGGTTTTTTTTTAAATTTAAAAATTTTTTTTACTCTACCTATTTCAGAATAAACTTTTTCTTTAGCTTTATCCCTTATATGACATGTGTTTAACAGATAACAATTAGCATCCTCGTATTTTTCTGTCTTTTCATAACCAATTTTTTTTACAGTATCTAATATTCTGTTAGAATCATACTCATTCATTTGACATCCAAAAGTTTTAATGAAAATTTTTTGACTCATTTATTGAGGCTTTTTTTTAACCCCATATAATTCTAATTTATGATCTACTAATTTATAACCATATTTTTCAGCAACTTTTTTTTGAAGTTTCTCTATCTCATCATCAACAAATTCTATAATCTCACCTGTTTTGATATCTATCAAATGATCATGATGGCTCTCAATCATTGCTTCATATCTTGCCTTTCCACCCTTAAAATCATGTTTTGTTAAGATCCCAGCCTCCTCGAATAGTTTAACTGTTCTATAAACTGTAGCTATACTTATTTTTGGATCAACTTTCGAAACACGACTATAAAGTTCATCTACATCAGGGTGATCTGACTCTCCATACTCTGCTTTTGACTCCGAAATTATTTTTGCAATAATTTTTCTTTGTTCTGTAAGTTTAACACCTTTAGCTAAACACTTTTGTTCAATTGTATCCACAGTGTCTGTCATACCCAATTCTAACTTATATAATAAGGTTTAATCAAATTTTTTTTGAGGCTAAATTTACTGCAAAGATGCGGTATATTTTCATACTTTATATTCGTTTCATTCTCAAAGTCCTTAAAACTAAAACAATAATAATCAATTTTTTTAATCATATGAATTGCTTTAATTGTTGATAAAGAATTTCTGATACCTGCAAAACTACCAGGACCTCTATTTATATAAATTAATCCAATATCACTAATGTCTAAATTATTATTTTTTAAAAAATCAGTGAGTAAAACAAACAGTTTTTCATAATTATTTTTGCTATTTTCATGAGTAACACTATAAGTATTATTATTAATGATCATAAAAAAAATATTATCCTTTGCAGCATCTATAATTAATTTATTCATTTTTTTAATTATATTGACTTTTAACTCAAACGCACAAGAAAATAATGTTAAATATTTTTCTAATGATGAGGGTGTACTGTCTATTATGTACCATCGATTTAATGAATTTAAATATCCATCAACGAATATATCAATGGATATTTTCAAGAAACATGTTGAACTTATTTTAGATGCTAACTTGACCTTTTATCATCCAAAAGATTTTGAAAATGAGTTTGATATTCCAAAAAAAGAAAAAAAGATTCTTCTTACTGTTGATGATGCATTTCAGTCCTTTTACGATAATGCCTGGCCTTTCCTGAAAAAAAATCAAATACCATTTGTATTATTTGTCTCCACTGAACCTGTTGGTAACAAAGGATACATGAATTGGGAACAAATTAGAGAAATTGAACGAAGTGAATTCGGGGTTATTGGGCATCACTCCCACTCCCATGATTATTTGATTGATAAATCAAAGGAAGTTTTTTTAAATGACATAAAAACATCAAATTTAATTTTTAAAGAAAAATTAGGATACGTGCCAACTTTATTTTCTTACCCATTTGGAGAATATTCAGGATTTATGAGAGATTATATATCTCGAAATTTCAAAATCGCATTCGGACAACACTCTGGAATTATTGACGTAAATAAAAGTAAATTTGAACTTCCAAGATTTCCAATTAATGAAAAATATGGAGAAATTAAAAGATTTAAATCAATAATAAACTATTATCCCCTTGAATATAAAAACTTAGAACCTGAGGAAAAAAAGCTATCAAAAGATGATAATCCACCTCAATTTAAAGTAAGATTTTTTGATGATCAAAAAAATATTGAAAATATTAACTGCTATTCAAATGAAGGAGATAAATGGATGAAATCAAAAATTAAACTTGTCGAGAAAGAACTCACAATAGAATTTAGGGAACCATTTTTACCAAGAAGAGGTCGAATTAATTGTTCTGTAAATGATAATGGTAAATGGAGATGGTTTGGCACACAATTTATTATTAGATAATAAATTTTAAGTTAAACTATCTAACTCAATACTTGAGGGTAACAGTTTTGCATCATCAAAATCCTTTAAATTATTTTGTTGAATAATCTTTTGTAAAACTTTCACATACTCATTTCCTGTTTCAGCATATTTATCCAAATAATTTGACAAAATCATGCTGTCTAATGGTTGTCCTAAATCTCGTAATTTAGCTCTGGCTAATCTAAAATCTTCATAACTGGAATGAGTATTTATATTTCTCTGATAAGCTCTTACAGATGCTTGCAAAACATTAAATTTCATCACCTTGTGGCCTTCACTTTTTTCAGCGTCTTTTGGTTTTAATCCTTCTCCTGACCACGTCCATTGTCCAAATAAAGCATTTCCTTGTTGCGCAAATCTTGAAGTTCCCCAGCCTGTTTCTTTAGCAGCTTGAGCAAGTGCTAATGAAACTGGAACTATGTCCATTCTTCTTTTTAGAATTGATAAATCTCTTGAAGGTATACCGTATTGTTTATATTTTTTTTCTAACCATTGTTTCTCGGATTTTGTGTTGTTGCTCTTATTGATTATGCTGAATAATCTTTTTCTATCTAATTTAATATTTTTATTTTCCTCCAAAATTAATGGCAGTACTATTTGTATAAAGAATTCTTTTCTCTTTTTTACACTCTCTATCATTTTTATTTCTGCTGGAAGTAAAGTCAAAGCTATAGGCTTTACTAATTTTTTTTTTCTAACGTCATCAAGCTTATAATCTGTATCTTCAAAAAGCTGTTTAATCGTTGAAGCATCTAATCTTACTGTATCCGTTTCTTGATCATTTAAACTATAAATATCAATTAATAGATCATCCTCATTAAGTGTTAGAGAATTTGTTGAATTTGAAGATTTTTTATTAAGAGTATATGCAAGTATTGCTTTTGAATTATTTTGAATTCCAGCTGAACTTTCAATTTTATTGCTGGTAAAACTAATTATAATTGGCGAAGAATAAAAAAATAAAATAACAACCACACTACTTAAGATAATTCTTGGTAGTGAACTTAAACCATTTTCATCAAAAACTCTTAAAGGTTTGATCTTATTTCTTTTAAAGATTTTTCTCATTTATTAAATAGCCTCGACTTTTTTTACCTCTGGTAAGTAATGACATAAAAGATTTTGAACACCTTGTTTTAAAGTCATTGTAGAACTAGGACAGCCGGAACAGCTCCCTTGTAGTTGAACTTTAACTACTCCATCTTTAAATTCTTTAAATTTAATATCACCTCCGTCTCTAGCTATTGCTGGACGAATTTTATCCTCAAGTAATTGCACTATTCGTTTCTCAATTTCATCAAAGCTTTCATTTTGTTCAGTTAAATCTTCATTAATGACAAATTCTTTTCCTGATGCATAAAATTCATTAATATGAGAAATCACGATATGTTTGATGTCATCCCAAGAATTTTTATCATATTTATTGACTGAAATGAAATCTTTACCTAAAAAAATTCCCTCAACACCATTAACTGAGAGGATATTTCTAACAAGCTCATTTTTTACATTGTCATTTTTAGTTACTTCAAATGATCCTGCACTAGAAACAACCTTGCCTGGTATGAATTTTAACGAATTAGGATTTGGTGTTATCTCAGTTTGAACGAACATAAATTATATATAAGCAATATTTTTAAAAATGGTACCGCTTAATGAAAATATATTCAAAAACCTACGATTTCGTGAATTTTTTTTATTTTTTTTGAGGCAATTTCATTAGCTTTCTCGTATCCATCTTTAAGTATTTTTTCTAAAAAAACTTTATCATCTAATAGCTCTTTAATTTTTAATGAAATTGGATTGATTTCATTAACAACTACATCTGATAATTTTTCTTTAAATTCTGAAAAATTTTTTCCAGCGAATTCATCAATCGATTCTTGGAGTGTATTATTCACTAAACTTGAATAAATGCCGAGTAAATTTTTGGCCTCAGGTCTTTTTTCTAACTCCTCAATTTTGCTAGGTAAAGGCAAAGTATCAGTTTTTGCTTTTTTAATCTTATTTATTACTTGATCTTTATCATCAGTTAAATTAATTCTACTTAAGTCTGATACCTCTGATTTACTCATCTTTTTAAGACCATCCTTTAAACTCATAATTCTAGAAAATTCTTTTTTAATTAAGGGTTCGGGGGTTATAAAAAAATTTTCGATTTTAAAATCATTGTTAAATTTTTGAGCTATATCACGACATAATTCCAAATGTTGTTTTTGGTCATCTCCAACTGGTACATGGGTTGAGTCATATAATAAAATGTCGGCTGCCATTAAAACAGGATAAGAATAAAGACCGATGCTTGCTTTCTCTTTATCTTTCCCGGCTTTTTCCTTAAATTGGGTCATCCTATTTAACCACCCCATTCTCGCAACACAGCTTAAAATCCACGCTGCTTCTGAGTGAGCACTAACTTTAGACTGATTAAAAATTATACTTTTTTTAGGATCTATTCCACTTGCAACAAATGTGGCGACTGTCTCATGTATATTTGATTTTAGATCTTTTGGATTTTGACTTACAGTTATTGCATGAAGATCAACCACACAAAAAATACATTCATTTTGAGTATCATTATTCAAATTAACAAAATTTTTTATCGCCCCTAAATAATTTCCTAAGTGAAGATTTCCAGTAGGTTGAACACCAGAGAAAATTTTTTTTTTCATATTTTAATACTTTAATTTAATATCTTGATAATTAAAAGCTTTGATAAAATATGATAATACAAAATAAAAAATTATTGAGAATAAAACACATAATAATAAATAAGCAGACTTAAAGAAATATGTATAACTTAATTGATTTTCAAATAACAAAATCAGGTATTGAAAAAAAATACCCGTCATGATTGATGCAAAAATTATCTTAGCAAACTGTTTAAAAAAAGTTTCATTAAATTTAAATAAGTTATCATTTTTTAAATAGATAAATAATATTAAGGAATTAAACCATGAAGATATTGTCGTTGCTATAGGAATGATTATAAAACCAATATCTTTAAAAAAGTAAACACTTATCAAAATATTTAGCAAAACAGAAACTAAGGAAATATAAAATGGAGTTTTAGTATTATGATTTGCAAAAAAAAATGTCGAAAAGACTTTTATTAAAGCAAATGCTGGAAGTCCTAAGCCAAAATAATAAAGGGCATTCGAGGAGTTAAAAACTGAGTTTTGTGTAAAAGAACCATATCCAAATAGAGCTGAAATAATTTGTTCAGATCCTATAACTAACGCTACTGAAGCAGGTATACTTAAAAACATACTTAGCTCTAATGCTTTATTTTGAATTAAAGATATTTTCTTCTTTTTTTTTTGGTGAACATGCTTTGAGAGTTGAGGCAGGACAACAACACCAATAGCTATGCCAGCTATTGCTAAATTAATTTGGTATATTCTATCAGCATAATACAGGTATGATACAGCACTTGCCTGGAATGAAGCTATAATTGTTCCAACCAAAATATTTATTTGGGTAACTCCTGAGGAAAAAATACTTGGTAATAATTTTTTAAAAAAAAATTTTACTTTATTAGTGATTTTAAATTTAAAATAAAAATCTAACGCATAATATTTTTTTACAAATTTATGTAAAAAAATTAATTGTATTAATCCTGCGATAGATACCCCATAGGAAAGATAATAAATTAATTCATCACCTAAATATCTTCCAAAAAATAAAATGGTAACTAAAACTATATTTAAAATAATAGGTGCTGCTGAAGCAGCAGCAAATTTATTATGTGAGTTTAAAATTGCACCAAAAAAGGAAGATAGACTTACAAACATTAAAAAGGGGAAAGTAATTCTTGTCAAAGTAGTTGCTAATTCAAATTTTTTAGTATTTTCAATAAAACCTGGTGCTATCAGTCCCACAAAAATTGGCATAAAAATTTCAATTATGAGAACTAAAAAAAATAAAGCTAAGAATAATAAATTAAAAACATCATTAGCAAATTTATTTGATCTAGATTTATTTTTAACTAATTCAGAAGTGTAGCTTGGTACAAATGCAGAGTTAAAAGTTCCCTCTGCAAAAAGTCTTCTAAAAGTGTTAGGTATTCTAAATGCTACAAAAAATGCATCAGCCAAAAAACTTGTTCCAAGAAAAACTGCTATCAAAACATCTCTCAAATATCCAAGTAATCTGCTAATAATAGTATAGAAACCAAAAGTCCCTGTTGACTTAACTAAATTCATAAATCATATTAGTCTTAAATTTACCTCATTTGTACACCTAATTAAGCTAAATGAAAAAAACAAAAATTGATCATTATACAGATAAAGAAGCTTTAGATTATCATCGTCATAATAAACCAGGCAAGATCGAAATCTCGTCCTCAAAGAATATGACTACAAAAAGAGATCTCGCATTAGCCTATTCGCCAGGTGTGGCAGCACCAGTAAAAGCTATAAGTGAAAATCCAGAAACTGCATTTGACTATACAAGTAAGGGAAATCTTGTAGCAGTAATTAGTAACGGTTCTGCTATTTTAGGTATGGGTAACTTGGGAGCTTTAGCCTCAAAACCTGTTATGGAAGGAAAAGCAGTATTGTTTAAAAGATTTGCTGATATTGACTCGATTGATCTTGAAATTGACTCACAAGATCACAATGAAATAATTAATAGTATCAAAAATTTTGCTCCAAGTTTTGGAGGTATTAATCTGGAGGATATTGCTGCTCCAGATTGTTTTATTATCGAGGAAAAACTAAAAGAAATTTTAGATATTCCTGTGTTTCATGATGATCAACATGGTACAGCAATCATAACTACAGCTGCATTAATTAACGCACTAGATATTACCAAAAAAAAAATTAATGAAGTAAAAATTGTTGTCAACGGTGCAGGTGCATCAGCAATGGCTTGTGCTAATTTATTTAAGAAAAGTGGTGTTCCACAAAAAAATATTACAATGGTTGACAGAACAGGAGTGATTTATAGTGGGAGAGAAAATTTAAACCAGTGGAAATCAGCTCATGCTATTGAAACTAAACATCGAACTTTATCAGATGCGATCAGTAATGCAGACGTATTTTTAGGTTTATCAGCAAAAGGAGCTTTAACAAAAGATATGGTAAAAAAAATGGCCAAGAATCCCATAATATTTGCATGCGCAAATCCTGATCCGGAAATTAAACCTGAGGAAGTTGCTGAAGTAAGAAGTGATGCAATTATGGCCACTGGAAGATCAGACTATCCAAACCAGGTAAATAATCTAATTGGTTTTCCATATATATTTAGAGGCGCATTAGATGTAAGATCTAAAACCATAAATGAGGAAATGAAAATTGCTGCCGCCCACGCAATTGCAAACCTAGCTAAAGAGGAAGTTCCCGATGAAGTTGTTGCTGCAATGGGGGGTGAGAGACCACATTATGGGAAAGATTATATAATTCCCTCAACATTTGATCCAAGACTTATAAGTGTAATTCCTGCTGCAGTAGCTAAAGCGGCAATAGATTCTGGTGTTGCAAGAATAGATATAAAAGATTTTGATAATTACAAAGATCAGCTAAGACAAAGATTAGATCCAACAGTTACAATTATGCAGGGTATAAATAATTATATAAAGAAAAAACCCAAAAAAGTAATTTTTGCAGATGGTGAGGATGAAAATATGCTTAAAGCAGCAATAGCGTTTAAAAACTTTAGTTTAGGAATACCGATCTTAGTCGGAAAAGAGGATTTAATTAAGAATCAATTAAAGAAAATAGGTTACAGTGAAAATTTTGATATAGAAATTACCAATTCAAAAGATGCCAAAAAAAGAGATAAGTATGTAAAATATCTTTTTGGCAAACTTCAAAGAAATAAAGGCATGCTAGAGCGAGATTGTGATCGTTTAATCAGAAATGATAGGGTTATTTGGGCATCTTGCATGGTAGCATGTAAGGATGCTGATGCGATGGTCACTGGAAATACCAGAAGATATTCTTCATCTTTAGAAAAGATAACCCAAGTTGTTGATCCTAGAGCTGGAGAAATAATGTTCGGCTTAAACTTAATAGTTAATAGAGGAAAAACAATTTTCATATGCGATACCTCTGTTATTGAATATCCTGATGCAAGTCAGCTAGCAGAAATGGCGAAATCGGCAGCTAGAGTAGTTAGGTTATTTGGATTTGATCCTAAAGTTGCTTTCTTATCTCATTCCACTTTTGGGGAACCGGCTACTGATAGAACAAAAAGGCTAAGCGATGCTGTTGAAATTTTAAAGAAAGAGAAAGTTGATTTTAAATTTGATGGAGAAATGCAGCCAGATGTTGCATTAGAAGAATTATATAAAGAGCTTTACCCTTTTTCAGAAATTGTAGGGAATTCCAATGTCTTAATAATGCCTAGCCAACATAGTGCAGCTATTTCATACAAAATGATAAAATCAATGAGTAGAGCAAAAGTTATTGGACCTTTGTTAATTGGCTTAGGTCTTCCAATAGAAATAGCTCCTCTAAGAACTTCTACTTCAGAAATTATTAATCTTGCATCAATTGCAGCGTATTCTTCAGATGTAATTGATTATAAAAAAGATTAATTTTTTTGAATTCTTAAATCATCAACAATTAAAATACTAGCTATTACGTCCTCAACATCTAGTATTTCTTCAGCTTCTTTTATTACTAATGCCTTTTCATCAGAAGTTAAAGCTATACCATAGACATAAATTTTCTTTTTATATGTATCGATTTGATAATTAGTTGCTTTTATCTGTTTATTAATAATTAAAGCAGTTCTTAATTGAGAAGTAATTAAAACATCTTTTGCAGATTGCTTAAAGTTAAATTTCTCTTTAATCTTAATATCATTTCGTACAGATCTGGCCCCTTCAGTTTCCCAAGCCAGTTTTGTAATTTGAAGTTTTTCTTCAGGGTTATCAACTTTGCCTGTTAAGAATATTCTTCCATCCAAGACTTTTGATTTTATAGATAAAAAATATTTTTTATCTTGTAATAATATTCTTGCTGATAAATTTTTTTGCATTATAGAGTCATCAATCTGTGTCCCTAAAGACCTAGGATCTAAAGCGACTGATACTCCTGTTCCAAAAATTCCCTTTGAAGAAACACCAACACATCCTGACAAAAACGAAGTGATCAATATTAATATTAAAATTTTAAACTTCATTTTTTAGCTTTAAACAAAAATTATAAATTTTTTTTTTTGACACAGAATTATTTTGAGAAATTAGATTTACAATTTCTTTAATACTTAATTTTTTAATCATTTTTCTTATGTTATTCTTATCTGATTCACTTAATAAAAGAGAACCTTTTTTTATTTTTTTTTTTTCAGATATGACTAGGGTTAATTCACCTTTTAAGTTTTCATCAAAAGGTTTTAAATCATGAACTTTATATCTTAAATATTCCTCATAGAACTTTGTCATTTCTCTACAAATCAAAATATTTCTTTCAGAAAAACTATCTTTAATAAATGGAATAGCTTTATTTATTTTTTTTGGTGACATAAAAAAAACTATAGATGAGTCTAATTGTGTCAAAAATTTCAAATCATTTTTAATATCTTTTAGTTTTGTTGGAAAGAAACCATAAAAAAAATATTTTTCAGAAAAGCCACTAATTGATACAGCTGTACTAACTGCGGAAGGGCCTGGTAATGGAAATATATTTATCTCCTCCTTAACACACTCTCTTACTAATATGGCTCCAGGATCTGATATTCCAGGAGTGCCCGCATCCGAAACAAGAGATATAATTTTATCATTTCTTAAATGATTTATAATTAAAGATAAATTTTTCTTCTCATTAAATTTGTGATTGGAAAATAATTTCGATTTTACATCAAATTTTTCCATCACTTTTTTAGAAATACGGGTATCCTCACAAAGAATTAAATCAGACTTTTTTAAAATTTCTATTGCTCTGTAAGTAATATCTCCTAAATTTCCTATCGGTGTGGGTATTATATATAGCCCTTTTTTAATTTCTTTATTTTGAAATTTAGGGTTTAAAGTCATAATTATACAATACTAAAATTATATAAATCATTAAATGAATAATTTTTTTAAAATTCTTTTCTCTATATTTTTTGTTTTATTATTTGAAACATCCATTTCATATTCTGAAGAAACAAAAATTAAAATAGGAGTATTAGCTCCACTCTCAGGAGAAGATGCATCTTTAGGAAAACAAATACTTAATTCCATTAGAATGGCCTTAATTGACATAAAAGATAATAACATAGAAATATATCCTAAAGACACCAGGTCAGATCCTGATGTGACTTTACGATCAGCTCTGGAATTTGAGAAGATGGGAATATCATTGGTTATCGGTCCAGTTTTTCACAAAAATTTATTATTTCTAGATAAAGTAAAAAATATTACTTTTTTATCTTTAACAAACAAAACTTTAGATCTTCATAAAAATATCATTAGCAGTGGCATTAACTCCTCTTCACAATTGAATACAATTAGAAAATTTTTAGAAATGAGCGAGATAAAAAAAACAATTTTTTTAATTCCAAATTTAAATTATGACCTAGAGATTAAAAAAGGAATTAAAGAGTCAAAGATAAAATTTTTTAAACAATACAACTACGATATCGACCCTACTATATTAACTAAACAAATAGAAAAAATAACAAATTACGGAATAAGAAAACAAAATCTACTAGATGAAATATTAAGAGTTGAAAATTCTGATGATCCAAATAAGGAAAAAATTATAGAAAATCTTGAAAAAAAATACACTCTTGGAAATGTAAAATTTGATTCCGTTATTATTACAGATTTTGATGAGAGTTTAAAAAGTGTTATCACTTCATTGCTGTACACTGATGTATCACCAAAAAATAAATATATAATTACTTTAAACCAATGGTTTGATGAAAGTTTGTTAAAAGAACAAAATTTACAACCAATTTATTACCCCTCAATTAACAAACGAAATTTGGATGAGTTTACTAATAAATTTTTTAAAAAATTTAATTATAAACCTAATTATCTATCATTACTTAGTTATGATTTAGTTGGATTAATATATTACCTATCACTAAAAAATGAGGCTTTAGAAATAAATAAATCGTTTAAAACTCAAAATACATTTAAAGGAAAAATAGGAGTTTTTGAAATAAAAGATAATAAGATTAACCATCAATTAAATTTTTATGAAATTAATGATGGGAAACTTAAAGAAATTTTTTAATTTTTTTAAATGCAATCGATCTATGGTCAATTTTATATTTACTAGATAACTTCATTTCACCAAAGGTTTGTCTCTTTTTTTTGGGAATAAAAATTGGATCATATCCAAAACCGTTTTTTCCTCTAATTTGGTTTGAAATATAACCCTCAATTTTTCCAACTACACTTGCAATTGTTTTATCTAAATAACAAATCGACAATGCACACACAAATCTAGCTTTAATCTTTTTAGCTTTCCAATTTTTATCTTTTTTATTTAATTCTCTATACACTCTTTTTATTGCTTTACTAAAATCTCTTTTAGATCCCGCCCATCTGGCTGAAAAAATTCCAGGTTTTTTATCCAAACAATCTATTTCAAGACCAGAGTCATCAGCAATACAAACTAAATTAGATTTTTTTGAGAAATACTTCGATTTAATTATTGAGTTTTCTTTAAATGTTTCTCCATTTTCAGCCGGGCTTTTAAGCTTAAAATCTGATGTAGAAAAAATCTTAATTGATTTTGGTAATAAACCCTTAATTTCCTTTAGTTTTCCTTTGTTATTTGTGCCAATTAATATTTTTGATATTTTTTTTTTTAACATCTAGAAATTTCTAAATCTCTTACCATATAAGATCTTATGGAAAAAGATCAAAAAGAAAATATTCAAAACGAAAATTTAGCTAAGAAAGAAAATAATCAATCCCCTAATCCTCAGGATCAACCGGATGATCAAGATAAAAAAGAAGAGGAAGAAAAAGAATTAACGTCAGAAGAAAAGATTTTAGAGCTTGAAGATAAGCTAGCTAGGACATTTGCTGAAATGGAAAATCAAAGAAGAAGGTTTGAGAAAGAAAAGGAAGATGCTTTTGAATACGGTGGTTTTTCATTTGCTAAAGAAGCTCTTAGCCTTATAGATAATTTTGAAAGATCCAAAAATATTTTAGAGAGTGATGAAAAGTTGAAAGACTCTGAAGCACTTAAAAAAACTTTAGAACATTTTGATATAATTCATAAAGATTTAATATCCATATTTAACAAAAATGACATTAAACAGATTGATAGTTTAAATAAAAAATTAGATCCAAACTTTCATCAAGCAATGATGGAAATTGAGGATGATACAAAAGAGCCAGGAACTATAATTCAAGAAATTCAAAAAGGTTTCACAATTAAAGATCGATTACTAAGGCCCTCTTTGGTTGGCGTAGCTAAGAAAACTCAAGAAAAAGCAGCCAAAACAGAGGAAACTAAAGAGAATTCGGAGACTAAATAATGATTAGAACAGCTTGTAGAATTAAAAATAACACTTATATGACGAGTAGAATTATTGATTATGAGTAAAATTATTGGAATAGATTTGGGAACTACTAACTCTTGTGTAGCTATAATGGAAGGTAGCCAAGCAAAAGTTTTAGAAAATGCAGAAGGTGCTAGAACAACACCATCTGTTGTTGCTTTTACTGAAGAAAAAGAAAAATTAATAGGACAACCAGCTAAAAGGCAAGCTGTAACTAATCCTGAAAATACTATTTTTGCAGTTAAAAGATTAATTGGAAGAAACTTTGATGACCCAACTGTTAAAAAAGATATAGAGGCAGCTCCATTCAAAATTGTTAACTCAGAAAAAGGAGATGCATGGATAGAATCTAAAGGAGAAAAATACTCTCCTTCTCAAATTTCAGCTTTTATTTTACAAAAAATGAAAGAAACAGCAGAAAAATATTTAGGCCAAGCTGTTACAAAAGCTGTGATTACTGTGCCTGCCTACTTTAATGATGCTCAAAGACAAGCAACAAAAGATGCTGGTAAAATTGCAGGTCTAGAAGTTTTAAGGATTATAAATGAACCTACTGCTGCATCATTAGCTTATGGTTTAGATAAAAAACAAAATAAGAAAATTGCAGTTTATGACTTAGGTGGTGGAACATTTGATGTTTCAATACTTGAGCTTGGTGATGGAGTTTTTGAAGTTAAATCAACTAACGGGGATACATTTTTAGGTGGTGAAGATTTTGATAATTCTGTAGTGGAATATTTAATTGCTGAGTTTAAAAAAGATAATGGGATAGATTTAAAATCAGATAAGCTTGCTCTTCAAAGATTAAAAGAAGCAGCTGAGAAAGCTAAAATTGAATTATCTTCAGCTGAACAGACTGATATAAATTTACCATTTATCACAGCTGACAAAACAGGTCCAAAACATATCAACTTAAAACTAACAAGAGCAAAACTAGAAGCATTAGTTGAAGATCTTATAGCAAGAACAATGCCACCTTGTAAAACAGCATTAAAAGATGCTGGTATCACAGCAAATGAAATTGACGAAGTTGTAATGGTTGGTGGAATGACAAGAATGCCGAAAGTAATCGAAGAAGTTAAGAATTTTTTTGGAAAAGAACCTAATAAAAGTGTTAATCCTGATGAAGTTGTGGCTATGGGTGCTGCAATTCAAGCAGGTGTTCTTCAAGGAGATGTGAAAGATGTATTGTTATTAGATGTAACACCTCTCTCTCTTGGGATTGAAACTTTAGGTGGGGTATCTACTAAGTTAATTGAAAAAAATACAACAATACCTACAAAAAAAAGCCAAGTATTTTCAACTGCTGAAGATAATCAACCAGCTGTTTCTATTAGGGTATTACAAGGTGAAAGAGAAATGGCAGCCGATAATAAAATTTTAGGAAACTTTGAGCTTGTTGGAATTGCGCCAGCTCCTAGAGGTGTTCCTCAAATTGAAGTTACATTTGATATCGATGCAAATGGTATCGTTAATGTTTCAGCAAAAGACAAAGGTACTGGTAAAGAACAGAAAATTCAAATTCAAGCTTCAGGTGGTTTAAGTGATGAGGAAATTGAAAAAATGGTAAAAGATGCTGAAGCCAATAAAGAGTCTGATAAAAAGAAAAGAGAGTCAGTAGATGTAAGAAATCAAGCTGACACCTTAATTCACTCTACAGATAAAAATCTGAAAGAACACGGTTCTAAAGTATCTGATGCTGACAAAAAAGCTATTGAGGATGCTTCAAGTCAACTGAAAGAAGCTCTTAAAGGTGAAAACACAGACGATATTAAGAAAAAAACTGAGGCATTAGTTCAAGCTTCAATGAAACTTGGAGAGGCAATATATAAATCACAACAAAATACAAAACCAGAATCTAATAAAGATGATGGTAAAGATGATAAAGGAAAAAAAGATGATAATGTTGTTGATGCTGATTTTGAGGAAGTAAAAGACGAGAATAAAGAAAAGAGCGCTTAACATACATTTATCTGTCCGGGGTATTAAATGGCAAAAAGAGATTATTATGACGTCCTCGGCGTAAACAAAAGCGCATCCCCTGAAGAGTTAAAATCTGCATATAGAAAGTTAGCTGTAAAATATCATCCAGATAAAAATCCAGGCGACAAAGGGGCTGAGGAGAAATTTAAGGAAGCAAGTGAAGCCTACGGTATTCTATCTGATAAATCTAAAAAAGAAAATTATGATAACTTTGGTCATGCTGCGTTCGAAAATGGGGGTGGCGGACAAGGTGGATTTGGAGGTTTTGGGGGTTTTAGTGGTGCAGATTTTTCAGACATATTTGAAGATTTTTTTGGTGACTTCGGCGGTGGAAGAAGAAGCTCTAGAGGAAGAAATTCAAATAATAGAGGCTCAGATCTAAGATATGATTTATCAATTACTTTAGAAGAAGCCTACGCGGGGAAAAAACAAAATATACAATTTTCAACATCAGAAAAATGTAACACATGTAAGGGAAATGGATCTAAGCCTGGGTCTAGCCCTGATAGATGTACTTATTGCGGAGGAAACGGTAGAGTTAGATCTAATCAAGGTTTTTTTACAGTTCAACAAACATGTCCTCAATGTGCTGGAAGCGGAGAGGAAATAACCAATCCTTGCTCAGACTGTAATGGACAAGGAAACACTCAAACTTCAAAAAAAGTATCTGTCACAATACCAAAGGGAGTTGATGACGGGACAAGAATTAGACTTGCTGGCAAAGGTGAGGCAGGGACAAGAGGAGGAGCGAGTGGTGATTTATATTTATTTATAAATGTAAAATCTCATGAATTATTTAAAAGATCTGATGTAAATTTATTTTTTGAGTTTCCAATTTCCATAGCAGATGCTGCACTTGGTACAACAATAGAAATACCAACAATTGATGGTAAAAAAGCAAAAATAAAGATACCTGATGGAACTCAAGATGGTAAACAATTTAGGTTGAAAGGCAAAGGAATGCCTTTTATGCGTAGAGGAGATTTTGGAGATTTGTATGTACAAATTAAAACTGAAGTTCCAGTATATTTGAATAAAGAACAAAGAAGTCTTTTAGAAAAATTCAGGGAAATAGAAAACGATAAATCTAATCCAAGTATCAAAAAATTTTTTCAAAAAGCAAAAGATTTTTGGAAAAGTTAATAAATTCAACTTTAGTTCATCAAAAATAATATTTAAGTTGAAATAATTAATACCTAGTTTAATAAATAAATATGATTATCTGGATTGCCTCATATCCAAAAAGTGGAAATACTTGGATCAGATCTTTTCTTACCGCTTACTATTTTTGCGAAAACGGAATTTTTGATATTAACAAGTTAAATCTAATAGAAGATTATCCAAATAAACAATTTTTTAAAGAAAAGGTCAAACAAGGTGAAATACATAAACACTGGGAAACTTCACAAAAAGATATTCGCGACCAAAAAAAAGTGAAGTTTTTAAAAACACATAATTCTTTAATTACTGCATTTGGAAATAACTTTACTAAGCCCGAATACACCCTAGGGGTTATTTATGTCATCAGAGATCCAAGAAATGTGATCACTTCAGTTAAAAATCACAATGATTTAGATTCTTATGATGAGGCATTAAAATTTATGCAAGATGAAAATAAAGTATTAGAAGACTATCCACACCTAAAAAACTATGCAAAAACAAATATAGTAAACTCTTGGAGAATTAATTACCGATCTTGGTTAAGTAATAAGTCTTTTAGAAGAGTTACAATCAGATACGAAGATATGGTTGAAAATCCAACTCAAACGTTTGAAAAGCTAGTAGTTTTTGTTAATACCTTAATGAGATTTGACAATAAAATTGATCAAAAAAAGCTCAATAATGCAATTGATACTACAAACTTTAAAAGTCTACAAAACATAGAAAATGCAGGTAAGTTTGGTGAAAACGTATATTCTTTAAAAGACAATAGAAAAATTAAATTTTTTTATCAAGGACCAGATAACGACTGGAAAAAAAATCTTGATGAGAACATGATTAAAAAAATGAACGAATATTACCAAAATGATTTAAAATTCTTTCAATATGAAAAATAAAAAAATAAATTTAACAATTACAGGATGTCTGGGTAGAATGGGACAGCAATTAATCAAATCTGCAAGTAAAGATAAAAGATTTAAAATTAACAGTCTCACAGAAAGTAAGTTACAAAGAAAGAAAATTCTCGGTATTTTACCAAAACTAAATAGTTCTGAAGCCTTTAAGAGAAGTGACATTATAATAGATTTCACAATTCCAAAATGTACACTTGAAGTTCTAAATATTGCTGCCAATCAAAAAAAAAGAGTGATAATTGGGACTACAGGTTTTAGTTTAAAAGAGGAAAATATAATAAAAAAAATTTCAAAAAAAATTCCAATTCTCAAAGCTGGAAACATGAGTCTTGGAATTAATCTTTTGATGTATTTAACTGAGATTGCATCAAAATCTTTGGGTAATAATTTTTTAAGTAAAGTTTTTGAAGCTCATCATAAATTTAAAAAAGATCATCCTTCTGGTACAGCATTAATGTTAGGTCAGGGTATTGCAATAGGGAAAAACAAAAATTTATATGGAATTATAGGTAAAAAATATCTTAATAAAAAAAAATTTCCTTATGGAAAAAGAATAAATTTCAATTCAGTTAGAAAAGGTAAAATTATTGGTGAACATGAAGTTTTATTTTCCAGTGGTAAAGAGATAATAAGACTTAATCATGAAGCATTTGATAGAGCACTTTACTCTGAAGGTGCGCTGACAGCTGCTAGTTGGTTAATAAAGAAAAAACCTGGTTTATATTCAATGAGAGACTTAATGAATTTCAAATAATGAATGAAATTCAAAGAGCAAGAATAATACTTAAGATACTAAATAAAACATATCCAAGTATTAAAGTTCCACTCAAAAGTCGAAATGTATTTACCTTATTAATATCTGTTCTTCTTTCTGCTCAATGTACAGATGTAAATGTAAATAATGTGACTAAAAATATTTATCCCAAATATCATAAACCAGAGCACTTTGTTAAGCTGGGGAGAAAAAAAATAGAAACTTTAATAAAAAAAATTGGCATTTTCAGAATTAAGGCAAAGAGTATTTATAATTTGTCAAGAATACTGGTTAAAGACTATAATGGTAAAGTACCCAAAACCTTTGAGGAACTTGAAAAATTACCAGGCGTAGGACATAAAACTGCGAGTGTAGTTATGTCCCAAGGTTTTGGTCATCCTGCATTTCCTATAGATACCCACATTCATAGGTTGGCTCAAAGATGGGGATTAACCAATGGAAAAAATGTTGTTCAAACAGAACATGATTTAAAAAGATTGTTTCCTAAAAAATATTGGAACAAATTACATTTACAAATAATTTATTACGGTAGGGAATATTGTAAGGCAAGAGATTGTTATGG